>JANOOJ010000165.1:0-14607 GCA_031421295.1 Novosphingobium sp. | reverse complement strand
GCCTTTCACCCCCGGCGTGCAGCCGTGGCACGCGGCGATGGCGGCGACCTATGCCCATGCCACCGCCCCGCTACGGCGGTTGGCCGATCGCTATGTCATCCGCGCCGCGCTCGCGGTGGCCAATAGCCAGCCGGTCCCCGCTGCCGTGCGCGAGGCCTTCACCAAGCTCCCCGCCGTGATGGACAAGTCCGAGGCGCATGGCAGCCAGGTCGAACGCGCGGTCATCGACCTGGCCGAAACCGCACTGCTTAGCGGGCGCGAGGGCGAGGTCTTCGCCGCCGTGGTCACCGATCTGGGGGAGACCGGCGCGCGCATCCAGCTGTGCGACCTGCCAGTGGTGGCGCGCACAACGGCCCGCAGCGTCGTCCCGGGCGATACGATCCGGGTCAAGCTGATCGCCACCGATCCGGTCCAGCGCCGGGTCGAGTTCAGCCGGGTCGCCTGAATCCGTCCGCTTGAATCCAGTTGCACCGGCGATTTGCCTCGGCTAGTTGCGCCCATCCTGCGGCTCGCTGCGGGTGAGGCCCGATGGCGGAGTGGTTACGTAGCGGACTGCAAATCCGCGCACGCCGGTTCGATTCCGGCTCGGGCCTCCAGTTTTTCCGCCGCAGGGCGGATGGGCCAGTTTTACCGCCGGAAGGCGGACAGGAATGCCGCTTTAGCTCAGTCGGTAGAGCACATCATTCGTAATGATGGGGTCAGAGGTTCGAATCCTCTAAGCGGCACCATCCCTTTCACAAGGGAATCCCGAGTCATAAAGCAGAAGCGCCGTTCGGCAGGCAACCCATGCGGTGCTGCTTGGATCACTTTGGGCAGGGAAATGAGTCTGATCCACTGGATATCCATTTGACCTTAGCAGTTGGACCTGGCACGGCAAATTCCCGACACTAAACAGCACCCCGCCCTACCGGATAGTTGCTTTGACAGTATGCGTTCTCGATATTATACTGTTGCGGGGCAGTATTTCTTCAAATAATCACCATGATCGGGCATGTGTTGAACAACGAACTGGATCGACTGCTCCATGGCATCGATCTCCTTGCGGGTAGCAGGTTCCTTCAGGCCGTCAGCCATGGCATTATGCCCTCCCATCACGATCCCCTGCCCCATCATGACTGCAGCCCAGCTCGTTTCAGTGAACAATTCATCATCCTCGCGAAAAATCTGACCATTATGGCGGAATAGTTCGATCTTTTCAGTGAGGCTGTCTGGCACATCCATATTGCGGCAGTAGTTCCAAAAGTCGCTGTCATCGCGTCTGGTTGCGTTATAGTGAAGGATCAGGAAGTCGCGGATTCGGGCATATTCCTTGCCCGTTAGCCGATTGAACGCATCTTCCTGCACCTGAGTAATCCCGTCAAGCGAGAGCAAGGCGATCAGCTTGTTGATGCCGGTATTGATCAGGTGAATCGAGGTCGATTCGAGCGGCTCCATAAATCCCGCCGAAAGGCCCAGGGCGATCACGTTCTTGTTCCAGAACTTCTTCCGCCGTCCCGTCACGAAACGCAGAAAATTGGGTTCGGCACCTGGCTTGCCGGCAATGTTATTGAGCAGGATTCCCAGCGCCTCATCATCCGCCATGTAGTTGCTGCAATAAACATGGCCGTTCCCATTGCGGTGCTGCAGCGGAACCTGCCACTGCCATCCGGCCGAATGCGCGGTTGCGCGCGTATAGGGCAGCGGCCCGCTGCCGTCTTCGCGCAGGCACGGCAGCGCTACGGCGCGGTCGCACGGCAGATAGTTGGTCCAATCTTCGTAACCGGTCTTTAGCGCCTGCTCGATCAGAATCCCGCGAAAGCCCGAGCAGTCAATGAACAGGTCGCCTTCAATTGCCTCCCCATCGGCCATCGTCACCGATGATACGAAACCGCTTTCCCCATCAAGGATGACATCGGCAACCTTTCCCTCGCGACGGACAACGCCTCTTCCTTCCGCATAGATTCGCAAGAATCGGGCGTAACGCGTGGCATCGATGTGATAGGCGTAATTGATCGGGGGAAGATCGTCCCGCTGGTAATCTGCGGTTCGTGCGAAACGCCCGAAATGGGCGGCCATGGTTTCGATGTTGAAGACTTGAATGGGGCGCTTGTCTCCAGCCTGGCGATATTTGTGCCAGACATGATGGAATGAGATTCCATCGACCTGATAGCCATAGTTACCGAAGGGATGGATATAGCTGTCGCCGAGCTTCCCCCAGTTGACGAACTGGATGCCGAGCTTGAAGCTGCCCTGTACTGCGGCGAGCATCGCGGGTTCGTCGATTTCGAGCAGCTTGTTGAAATCCAGGAACGGCGGAATGGTCGCTTCACCCACCCCCACTGTTCCGATCTCTTCCGACTCAACCAGCGTGATCGCCACTGGTCGACCAGCGCGAAGACGCGATAGCGCCGCAGCCGCTATCCAGCCGGCGGTCCCGCCTCCGACAATTATGATTTTTTCAATCGCCATGATAGCCGCACCCCTCATGATACGCATGGCGAGATAGCGCAATCGCCCAAAATTGTGAACGTTCATTTTAGGTCTTGTGAACGCTCTCAATTCTCGTTATGTGTATTTCTGACGGAGGAAATAATATTCCCCGCGCAGAGAACCTAGGGAGGGTTGTTTGGCTCGCAAATTCATATCAGCACCGTCGAGTCCATGGCGGATCGCAGCATTTACGACTGCTTCCAGCCTCGCGCTGTGCGCATTTGCGGCCCAGCCTGCGTTTGCTCAGAGTTCTGGCAATGCTCAAGAGCCAGCCGAATCCAGCGCATCGGACAGCGGCGATCAAGAAAATGTCATCGTCGTCAAAGGCTTCCGCAAATCGCTCGAAACTGCGCAGAACATCAAGCGTGATGCTGCGACATTTGTCGACGTCATCACGGCAGAGGACATTGGCGCACTTGCTGACCGATCGGTAGCCGAAGCGCTGCAGCGCGTGCCAGGCGTGAACATCTCCCGTTTCGAACAGCGCAATGACCCGGATCGTTTCTCGGTCGAGGGTTCAGGCGTGATCATCCGCGGCCTGCCCTATGTCCGTTCGGAGCTTAACGGCCGGGACATTTTCTCGGCCAATGGGGGCCGCGAACTGTCGTTCAACGACGTCTCGCCCGAGCTGCTCGGCCGCGTTGAAGTATTCAAAAACAACACGGCCGACATGATTGACGGCGGAATTTCGGGTACCGTCAATCTCGTAACCCGCAAGCCGCTGAATAACCGGGGCCTGCATTTTGCCGGCACGATCGAAGCCAATTATGGTGACTTGGCGAAAAAGTGGTCGCCCGGCTTCTCGGCTCTCGGCTCAACTACATTCGAAACTGGCATCGGCACCTTCGGTCTCCAACTGGCCTATGCCCAATCGGAGCTCGTCACGCGCACAGACGCTTCGCAGATTACCGACCCTTGCTATCGCGCAAAAACGCTCGACGGCCCGTGTCTTCGTGTGCGACCGGTTGGTTCGGGCGGCTTCGGTGGCGCACAGCAGTACAATGCGTCCAACTTCCCACCAGCCGGAACCGTCTTCGTGCCCAAGGGCGCCGGTGTTCGCACCACTGATCTCACCCGCGACCGAAACGCAATTTCGGCGGTGGGCCAGTGGGAGAGCACTGATGGACGAGCGCTTTTGACGGTCGAATACCTGCGTGCAAAAACCGAAGCCACGCTGAATGAATTTGCGGTCCTGGCGCTGGTCAATGATGACGGGCTATTTCCGACGATCGCGCCGGGCACGACCCCGACGTTCAACGGCAACCAATTCGCAACGGGAACCTTGACCCAATTCCAGCCCTTCAATGGCGGACGCGGGATCCCGACCGAGCTGCTTCGCTTCCAGCGTGAAGACGAGGCGAAGACCGAGGATTTCTCGCTACAGTTCAAGTTCGATCCGACCGACCGCCTGCACTTCAACTTCGAAGCCCAGCACATCAAATCGGACCGGACCGAAGCCGGCTTCATTTCGGCGATGCAGACCTATACCGATGTATTCATCGACAATTCGGGAGGAACGCCGCTCGTGCAGTTCCTCGAGCCGGGAAAGACAACCTCGCCGTCGTCCTATTTCAATGATCCGACACGGACCTTTTACTGGTTCTTGCTCGACAATCAGGTCAAAAACGAAGGCGACCTGACCAGCGTTCGATTCGATGCCGAATACGATGTCAGCGATGAAGGTTTCTTCAAAAAGGCTCGTTTTGGTGCGCGCTGGGGCGATCGCAACCGCGTGACGCGAAACGCGAACTTCTCCAACTGGGGCAATCTCGGCGCGCCTTGGACCGGTCGCGGGGGCAACTGGAACTGCGGTGATTATCAGGCCTTCGGCTGCGGTGGCGCCTATGTCCGCGATTTCCCTAATTCGGCACAACTTCGCAATCCCTTCGGCAACGGCTTCCAGCGCGGCAACGCACCGGTTCCCCTCGGCAATGGTTCGGCCTTCTTCTTCGGCGGCGACAACGTGCTGGGGGATTATCTCAGCGGTGCGATTCAGCAACAGGCTGGGGCAATCACAGCCTTTACCATTACGCCGGCTGCGTGGTTCCCAATCTCGGCGCGCAGTAATGCCTTGCCCGGCGGACCGTGGACTGCCGGCGAGATTTCTGATGTAGCGGAAAGCACGCTAGGTGCCTACGCCCGGGTTGATTTCGGCATGAATTTCAGCGACGATATCACGCTGAATGGCAATATTGGCCTTCGCTATGTCGAAACCACCGTTCGCAGCGCCGGCTCAATCAGTTTCCCAAGCGGCCAGTTCTTCGACAGCCCGCCCGGTGGCAACGGCGATGGCGTCGTCAGCGTCGCAGAGCTCCAGAACGCCTGCGGCAGAGTCCAGCCCGGACAGATCGCGCCGGGTTATTGCGGACTGACCCCCGCTCGGTTGGCCCAATTCGCCGCGGTGTTCACGGGCGAGGTCATCGACGACAGCGCCAATATCAAGTTCGATCATTGGCTGCCCAGCTTCAATGCCAAGCTCGACTTCGGCAATGGGATGCTGGTACGCGCGGCGGTCTCGAAGAGCATTTCCCGTCCGGACCTGTCGGCATTCGCCACTGGCGGCGGCATCTCCGACAATACGACCAACCTGCGCGCCGGTGGCACGCTCGCTACCGGGCCGCTGTTCCAGATCGGTACTGGCAATCGCTTGCTGCGCCCTATCCAATCCTGGAATTACGATCTGTCGTATGAATGGTACTTCGCCAAGGTGGGCTCTCTGTCCATTTCGGGTTTCCTCAAGAACATCAAAGGCATCGTCAACGGCGGCGCGGTAGTGCGCAATTTCACGAGCCCACGCGGCGTGTCGACCGACGTGCTCGTCAACGGCCCGGTCAACAGCGATGGCGGAACGCTGAAAGGTGTCGAAGTTGCCTACCAGCAGACTTACGACTTCCTGCCAGGTTTCCTTAGCGGGCTTGGCGCACAGCTAACCTACACCTATGTCGATGCGGGGGACTTCAACAACTCCTCGCTGGGTGCAGAGCAGAGTCCGTTTGCCGGAGGGCTACCGCTGGCCGGCGTTTCGAAACACACGGTCAACGCGGTCGGGTTCTACGAGAAGGGACCGTTGTCGCTTCGCCTCGCTTACAATTGGCGGTCGGACTTCTTGCAGACGCCACGCGATGTGATCTTTCCGTTTTCGCCGATCTATGGCGAGAGCACGGGGCAACTCGATGGGTCGATTTTCTTCAGCGTGAACGAACACGTCAAACTCGGCGTGCAGGGTGTGAACCTGCTCGACGCGGTGACCCGTACCAGCCAGGTGATCGATTTCCAGGGCACCAGGGCAACCCGCTCAGCGTTTAGAAACGACCGTCGTTATACGTTCTTGGCACGGTTCGACTTTTAAGCTGCTGCATCGTGGTGCATGTCAAAGACGGGTCCCTGTCGCATGACCGGGGCCCGCTTTCCGTTTCAGGACGAAACAACTAGACTGCTTGCCTGAACAGGGCGCACGGACTTGGAGCTGAAGGATATGAAGGGGATCAATTTGCTGGCTGTGATGGTCTGCCTCATGCCCTGCCAGGCCCACGCCCACGCCAAGCCGGCGAACGGGACGCCGCATGATCGGGCCGTTTGGGAGCTGGTCTGGTCGGATGAATTCGACGGGACCCAGCTCGACCGCACCAAGTGGAAACCGGAAAAGTCGTGCTGGGGCGGCGGCAACAACGAGCGTCAGTGCTACACCGGGCGAGCAGAGAACATCCGTGTGGCCGATGGTCTGCTGCACCTGATTGCCCGGGAGGAGCGCTTCACGGGGTCCGATCGACCGCCGGAACTCGCCACGATGCCCAATCCCAAAGTCACCCAGCCGTTCACCTCGGGCAAGATTCGCACACGCGGGATCGCGAGCTGGCGATACGGCAAGATCGAATTCCGTGCCAAACCGCCCAAAGGCCAGGGTACCTGGCCTGCGGTCTGGATGATGTCGGCCCATGATTATTACGGGCGTTGGCCGTTGTCGGGCGAAATAGACATTCTTGAAGGCGTCAATCTTGGCGCGCGATGTGATGCCTGTGCGGGCAACGTGGGTGAAAATCGCATGATCAGCGCCCTCCATTTCGGTGACAAGGCGCCCAAGAACGAGTTTCTCGCCACGCGCGTCGCCTTGCCGGACCTCGCCCTGCCGTCCGACGATTTTCACGTGTGGACACTCGAATGGGGCGAGGGACTGATGCGGTTCTTCCTCGACGGCAGCAAATATTGGGAGGTCACCGCAGAGCAGTGGCGCACCGCGTCACCGCGGGCGAAAACAAACACTAACGCGCCTTTCGACCGGCCCTTCTACCTCATGGCGAACCTAGCCATTGGCGGTAAGTTGTCGGAAGAAAACAATCAAAAAGGCATTGCCGACGGCATAGTACCAGCGGAGTTGACGATCGACTGGATTCGTATCTTCCAATGCGATGGTGATCGCGAAACCGGGTTGGCCTGCATGCAAGGCGTTACGAGGGGCAATTAAGCAATGGCGAGACGCCGCCAAGCAGTCACGATCAAACATGTCGCCGCCGATGCAGCGGTATCGTTGCAGACGGTAAGCCGTGTGATCAACAATGAGCCCAATGTTCGCCCGATAATGAAAGAGCGGGTGCAAGCCTCAATCGACAAACTGGGCTATGTCCCATCGATCGCGGCACAACGGATGAGCGGCTCACGCTCGTATCTGATCCTTGCGCTCAACGATCGCGAACGCACCATCGCCGATTGGCGCGCGCGGCAGGGCACCGACTGGGTCGACCAGATGCTGCTGGGCGGCATGCTCAAATGCGCCGAGCATGGTTATCGGATGATCTTCGAGCTGGTCGATACCCACAACGACCATGTCGAACGCGAACTGCTGGGGGCGATTGCGGCGCTGCAGCCCGACGGGATTATCCTCACCCCGCCGCATTCCGACAATCCGCAGATCGTCGCCTTCCTGGCCGGGCAAAACATCCCCTTCGTGCGGATCGGCTCGAATGAGTACGGTCCCGGGATTCCGGTTTCGATGGATGACGAAGGTTCGGCACAAGCGGCCACGCGCTATCTTGTGGCGCGGGGGCATCGGCGAATTGGCTTCATCGCCGGTTCGCCCGACTACAACCTTAGCGGCTGGCGTACCCAAGGCTGGAAAGCAGCCATGGCGGAGGCCGGCCTTTCTGCCGCGAAACTGCTGGAAGAAGGCGATTTCAGCTATGCATCGGGCGAGCGCGCGGCGCGGCGGCTGCTCGAAGCAGTCAACCGTCCCAGCGCGATTATCGCCAGTAACGACCAGATGGCCCTGGCCACACTTGAGGTCGCGCGTTCACTGGGGCTGAGTGTACCCGAAGATCTCTCATTGATCAGCTTCGACAACACGCCGCTGGTCCATTTCACCCAGCCGCCGCTGACTGCGATCGACCAGCCAATCGCCGCCACTGCCTCCAAGGCGGTCGAGTTGATCATTGCCGCCCAAACCGGCGCCGAGCGGCCCCACGCTCTGACCGTGATTTCCGCAGATCTGGTCGAACGCGGATCGGTTGCCCCCTACTCAGCCCGAGCGGATGACTGACCGGGTGCCGGTTGCCCGGCAGTCCACCCGGTTCTTGTTGCTCTATGCGCTGGCCTGGGCTGGTAGTGCCATAGCCTACGTGCCGTTCCTTTCCATACTGCTGCCGGTGCGGGTTTCCATACTTGCGGGGCCCGGAACCGACGTTGCGTGGCTGGCCTACATAGCCTTTGCCGGTGCGATCGCGGCGAGCATCGGGAATATCGGTTTCGGCTATCTGAGCGACATCACGGGCGATCGTCGCACCTGGATCTGGCTGGGGCTATTACTCTCGTGCGGCCTGCTGGTCGTTGTGCGCCGGGCCAGCGACCTGTCCGACTTGATCGCACTGATCGTCTGTTGGCAACTCGCCCTCAATATGATGCTCGCCCCGCTCGCGGCCTGGGCGGGAGATTGCGTGCCTAACGGCCAGAAGGGACTGCTGGGTGGATTACTGGCCTTCGCCCCCGCCTTTGGCGCCATGTCAGGGGCTCTGGTCACCATTCCCCGCTTGGCGTCGGCCGATGGACGGCTAGCGCTGGTCGCGCTGATCGTCGCGAGCTGCGTGTTGCCGGTGCTGGTCTTCGGCGCGCCGTTACAAGTCGCGGAGCCCGCATCACCCATATCGGAAACAGCCAACGTTCCAGCTGGCGATGACCAGCCGTTCCGGCGCGGTGCGGTGCTCCGCATGTGGCTTGCGCGGCTGGCGGTGCAGCTTCCCGAAGCTGCACTGTTCTCCTACCTCTACTTCTGGTTTCGCTCCATCGACCCGGCAATGGGCGATGCCCGCACGGCCCGGGTTTTCAGTCTTGTTCTTTTGCTCGCTGTACCCATCGCGCTGCTCGCCGGACGCTGGTCGGACCGGCGCAACCGCCCGCTCGTGCCACTTGTGGTTTGCGCAGCCATCTCCGCTGTCGGGCTGGTCGGCATGGCGATGGCCCGCACCTTGCCTGCGGCGATCGGCACTTATGCATTGTTCGGTGTCGGCACATCGGTTTTCCTCGCGCATCATTCGGCGCAGACCCTGCGGGTGTTGCCCAGGTCTGATCGGCGCGGGCGAGATCTCGGCCTATTCAACCTGACCAACACGATGCCGTCGCTGATCATGCCGTGGTTCACCTTGGCACTGGTCCCTTATTTCGGATTTTCCGCACTTTTCCTGCTCTTTGGCGGGCTTGCCGTTGTTGCCGGCCTTCTGCTGGGAACTTTCAGTCGACGATTCTGACTGCCACGCTTGATTTTGCGGCTACCGAGTGCCACTGGATGAATGAGAACGTTCACAGACGAACGCGGGAGAGGGTTTGGATGATTTGCAGGCGCTCGCTGTTGGCGGCAACCATGCTGGCGACCGGTTGCGCTTCGCCATCGCCGCAAAACGGGATCTCCGCCCAGTTCTTGCCCGAGGCCCGGGCGAATCCTGCGGTCTGGCCTGCCGCGCATAGCCCGGCGGCGATCACTGATCCGCAAACTGAAGCCCGATTCGCGGCGATCGTGGCGCGCATGACCGTCGAGCAGAAGGTCGGCCAGATGATCCAAGCCGATATCAGCGCGATCACGCCGGCCGACCTTGAGCGCTATCCGCTCGGCTCGATCCTCGCCGGCGGGAATTCCGGTCCCTATGGCGACGAGCGAGCTGATGCGGCCAAGTGGGATCGCATGGTCACCGAGTTCCGCGAAGCATCGCGCAAGAGCGGGGCGGGCGTCCCGATCCTGTTCGGGGTCGATGCCGTCCATGGCCATTCGAACTTGCCAGGCGCCACCATTTTCCCGCACAATATCGGGCTGGGTGCTGCCAACGACCCGGCGCTGATCGAACGGATCGGTGCGGCCACAGCCGCTGAAGTGGCCGCCAGCGGCATCGAATGGACCTTTGCGCCGACCTTGGCTGTCCCGGAGGACCTGCGTTGGGGGCGCAGCTACGAAGGCTACGCCGCAGACCCCGCACTGGTGGCCAGATATGCCCGCGCTATGACCCTTGGCCTGCAAGGTCCGATCGTTTCAGGCCTGCCGCTCGGACCTGACAGGGTTGCCGCGACCGCCAAGCACTTTCTCGCCGATGGCGGCACTGCCGGGGGCAAGGATCAAGGCGATGCGCGAATTTCGGAAAGCGCGCTCGTGGCTCGTCACGCGCAAGGCTACCCGGCTGCGATCGACGCTGGCGCCCTGACGGTCATGGTCAGTTTCTCTAGCTGGAACGGGGTTAAGAACCACGGCAATGCAAGCCTGCTGACCGACGTGCTCAAGGGACGGATGGGCTTTGCAGGACTGGTCGTTGGGGACTGGAACGGGCACGGACAGGTGCCGGGATGCACTGTTACCGATTGCCCGCAGACATTTAATGCCGGTCTCGACCTGGCGATGGCTCCTGACAGCTGGAAGGGGCTATTTGAATCGACCGTCCGCGCAGCAAGCAGCGGCGCAATTCCCATGTCCCGGATCGACGATGCCGTGCGCCGTATCCTTAGGGTCAAGGCCAAACTTGGCTTGCTGGATCGGACGCCCGTAGCGCGGGGCAACCATGCGCAGGTCGGCACAGCAGATCATCTGACGTTGGCCCGCGAAGCTGCAGCCAAGTCGCTGGTCCTGCTGAAGAACAACGATGGCCTCCTTCCGCTCCGCCCTGGTTCGCGCGTGTTGATCACGGGGCCAGGTGCCGATAGCATGGCAATGCAGGCTGGGGGCTGGACCATCACCTGGCAAGGCGCCGACACCACGGCTGCCGATTTTCCCAATGGCCAAACCATCGGGCGCGCGATCGCTGCAGCGGTCAGTCAGGCCGGCGGCCAGGCTGACATCTCCACGATGGGAACCTGGTCGTCGCGACCCGATGTGGCGGTCGTGGTGTTTGGCGAGCAGCCCTACGCCGAGTTCCAGGGCGATTTGCCAAACGTCGCATTCCGACCGCATTCTGGTGAGCTGGAATTGATCGCGCGCCTGAAACAACAGGGCATTCGCGTCGTTTCGGTGTTCCTTTCCGGGCGCCCGCTGTTCATCGGCCAATTCATCAATGCATCGGATGCTTTCGTTGCGGCATGGTTGCCGGGCACGCAGGGCAATGGCGTGGCCGATGTTCTGGTTGCGCGCAGCGACGGTAAGGCCGCGCGTGACTTTACGGGACGTCTGCCATTCGCTTGGCCCGCCGATGCCGCCTCACCCATCGGGCGGGCGCTCCTCCCGGTTGGTTATGGACTGAGTTATGCCCACCCGGCCACCCTCGGGAGGGTCAACGAGGATCCCCGGGTCGATCTGGTCGCCTCAGCGAGCGAGGATACCTATCTGACGCTTGGCAAGGTGCCTTCGCCTTGGCGCCTGGGCCTGGACGGCGCCGTTGTGGCTCGTGCCATCGATCTCGCCGCGCAGGAAGATGCCCGGCAGTTCACCTGGAGTGATCGCGGGGCATTCGCGATCGACGGTCCGCCGGTCAACCTGACGCGGCAAGTCGGCGGGGGGTTCGTCTTACGCCTTGACTGGCGCATCGATGTCGCTCCGACGGGATCCGTCGGATTGTCGCTGGGCGGTGCCGGCCTAGAACTCGGCGTGCAAATCCGGCGCGAGGTCCTCGGAATTCCCATCGAAACCCGCATCCCGTTGCGCTGCTTCCAGGAAGCCGGCGCGGACTTCAAGTCCGTCGGCACACCGCTGCGAATCACAGCCAACAAGGGTTTCATCGTTACCCTGCGGAACGTCGGGATTGAGGCGGTTGATACCTCGATTTCTTGTCCACCCAAAGCCTGATAGTCCATAGGAGACCACCGCATGGCCTTTGCCCCGGATCTTTCGAGCAGCACCGATCCACTCCCAACAGAGAGCGAAGGCGCGCACATCGATGCGCCGCAGCTGCGACTTTTCGTCATGGCGCTGTTCTTCATCTTCGGCGGGATCACCAGCTTGAATGATGTGATCATCCCCAAGCTGAAGGAACTGTTCACGCTTAACTATACGCAGGCGATGCTGGTCCAGTTCTGTTTCTTCACTGCCTACCTCGTAATCGGCATTCCCGGCGCGCGACTGGTTAAGCGGATCGGCTATATGCGCGGCGCGGTGGCGGGCTTGCTGACGATGATGGTGGGCTGCCTGCTGTTCATTCCCGCCTCGCAAAGCGCGGCCTATGGCCTGTTCCTGTTCGCGCTATTCATCTTGGCGAGCGGTGTCGTGATCGTGCAGGTGGTGGCCAATCCGCTGATTTCGTTGCTCGGCAAACCGGAAACTGCGCATAGTCGGTTGACCTTTGCCCAGGCGTTCAACTCGTTGGGCACCACGATTTTTCCGATCGTCGGTTCGATGCTGATCCTCGGCAGCCTCGCAACTTTGAGTGCCAACGAACTGTCCGGCGCTGCGCTTGATGCCTATCGCACCGCCGAAAGTCAGGCGATCGTCAATGGCTACACAGGCCTTGCTGCGGCGCTTGCGCTGGTTGCGGGAGTGGTCTGGATGTTCCGCAACCGGCTGCCGCGCGAGGAACATGTCGAAAGTTCTTCGCTGGGCGGCTTCGATCTCCTGAAGCGTCCGCGCTTCGGCTTCGGATCCTTGTGCATCTTTCTCTATGTCGGCGCCGAAGTTTCGATCGGGTCATTGATCGTGAACTACCTGATGCAGGCCGATGTCATGGGGCTGGCGGAGCAAGCAGCCGGAAAGCTGATCGGACTCTACTGGGGCGGGGCAATGGCCGGGCGATTCATCGGCTCTGCCCTGCTGCGCGTAATCAGCCCCGGCAAGGTCCTGGCCGGCGCCGCAATTGCCGCAATCACGTTGATCCTGATCTCGGCCAATAGCGCTGGCTCCTTCTCAGGATACAGCCTTCTGGCGATCGGGCTTGCTAACTCTATCATGTTCCCGACCATCTTCTCACTCGCCTGCGAACGGCTCGGTGGCCGTGCAGCCGACGGTTCTGGCATCATCAACGTCGCGATTTTTGGGGGTGCGGTTGTCCCGCTGATGACCGGGACAATCGCGGACGTCAGCGGCAGCCTGGCCATCGCGCTCACGCTCCCGGCGTTGTGTTACGCGGTGATTGCCGCCTTTGGCATTTATGCTCGGCGTCCAGCCGCAGCGAGTGACTGAGTCACGCCTTGTCACGGAAGGCCAGGCTCTGCTTTCCGCGCCCAGGTTTGGACCTGGTTGGGGGCGCGGCGCTGGGGGTTTTCCAACCTGCGCTGCGCCTGTTAAGGGGGCATGACCGGACGTGCTGACACTTTTTATGCTTGGGATGCGGCAGCGTGGCCAATTTCGGTCCTGCGCAGCGCAAAATTTTTTATTTTCGGTGTGCCCTTGTGAATGTCCTCAGGCTTTTTGACATGATTGCCAACAAATGCCGCGCTTGACCGTTAACGACCGTCCGGTCGAATTCGCCATCGACCCGCAGACCCCGTTGCTGTGGGCGTTGCGCGATGCGGCCAATCTGACGGGCACCAAATATGGCTGCGGAGTCGGCGATTGCGGGGCCTGCATGGTGCTGGTCGATGGCGCGGCGCAGCGCTCGTGTCTGCTCAGCCTCGCCGAGGCCGAGGGGCGCAGCGTGACCACGATCGAGGGGCTCTCGCGCGACCGCTCGCATCCGGTGCAGCAGGCGCTGGTGGCCGAGCAGGCGATCCAGTGCGGCTTCTGCACCCCGGGGATTGCCATCGCCGCCGCCGCGCTGCTGACGCAGAACGCCGACCCTTCGGAGGACGAGATCAAGGCCGCAGTGCCCAATCTGTGCCGCTGCGGGGTCTATCCCCGGCTGGTTCGGGCGATCCAGCGCGCCGGGCGGGTCGCGCGGCGGCTCGAGACGATCAGCGCGGCTCCGGCGCCGGGCGTGAGCCCGCAGGATGCGGCCCGCGCGGTGCCGGCGCGCAGAACTGCAGGCGCGCGGTACTCCGGGCATTGAGCGGCTCGCCGGTGGCGATGTTGTTGTCGGCATGCGCGCTGGGAAAATAGTTCGCATCGGTCAGGTTCTCGACATTGAACTGCACCGCGAAATTTTCGGTCACATCGAAAAAGAGCGCCGCATCGACGCGGGTGAACGCGGGCAGACGCACACGGGGGACGAGTATCACTGCGGGGCCGATCGTGGCGAACTGGCTGGCCTGGTGAACCACGCCCAGCCCGAAACCGAGGCGGCCCGAGATATTGTAGCGCGTCCAGGCGCTGAACTGGTCGCGCGGCAGCTTGTCGAGCTTGCGCCCGGCCTGCGCTGCGGCGGTGGCAGTGCGGATCTCGCCGGTCTGATGCGTGTAGCCCAGCGTCGCCTGCCACGCCGGGGTGATCTGCCCCGACAGCGCGGCTTCGATGCCCTTGACCCGGCTGCTGCCGGTCAGCACCGGATTGCCGGTCAGCGGATCGGCGGCGCGGGTGTTGCGGCGATCGAGCTGGAACACCGCCCCGGTCAGCGCCAGTGCCGGAGCAATATCCCACTTCACCCCCGCCTCGACGTTGCGAAACTCCTCGGGCGCGAGCGTCTGGAGATTGACGGCGAGCGTGTTGAACTGGTCGCCGGTCTGCGGCAGGAAGCTTTTGGCGTAGCTGGCGTAGAGCGAGATGTTGGCGCGCGGCTTGACGATCAGCCCAAGGCGCGGCGACCATTTGCCGTCGCTGCGGGCCGTGACTATGCCGCTCCGCAGATCGGTCGCCTCGATCCGGAAGTCGTCGTACCG
>JANOOJ010000164.1:0-17680 GCA_031421295.1 Novosphingobium sp. | reverse complement strand
ACGCTGCGCGCGCTGGGCGGCAATGCCACCAGCCGGACCTTGGTGTTGCTCGACGGGGTGCCGATGGCCGATCCGTTCTTCGGCTATGTGCCCTTGAGCGCGCTGGCCCCCGAACGGCTCGCCTCGGCCCGGGTGACGCGCGGCGGCGGCGCGGGGGCGTTCGGCGCGGGGGCGGTGGCGGGGACGATCGAGCTGACCAGCGCGGGGCCCGATGCGCTCGGGCTGCTCTCGGGGCAGGCGCTGCTCGACGATCGCGGCGCGAGCGAGCTTTCGGCGACGCTCGCCCCGCGGCTGGGTCAGGGGTTTGCGGTGGCGAGCGCGCGGTGGGATCGCGGCCAGGGGTTCTGGACCACGCCTGTGAGCCAGCGCGGGGCGGCGAGCGTGCGCGCGAAATACGAGAGCTGGTCGGCCGGGCTGCGGCTGGTCGCGCCGCTGACTGCGGAGGTCGAACTCCAGGCGCGCGGGCTGGCCTATGCCGATCATCGCACCTTGCGCTTCGCCGGGGCCGACAGCGCCTCGACCGGGCAGGACGCGAGCCTGCGGCTGGTCGGGCGCGGGGCCTGGGCGTTCGAGGCACTGGCCTATGTCCAGGCGCGCGATTTCTCCAATGTGGTGATCAGTTCGACCAGCTTCCGCAAAACGCTCGACCAGCGGCGCACCCCCTCGACCGGGCTGGGCGGCAAGCTCGAGTTGCGCCCGCCGGTGGGGAAGCGCCATGTGCTGCGGATCGGCGCGGACTGGCGGCTGGCCGACGGCACCTTGCAGGAAGAGGCCTATAGCGCGGTCTCGGGCCAAGTCACCGCGCGGCGCCGCGCAGGCGGGCGCAACAGCGATCTGGGGCTTTACCTTGAGGATGACTGGAGCCTTGGCGCGCTGGTGCTGACCGGCGGGGTGCGCGCGGACCGCTGGACGCTGCGCGACGGCACTTTCCGCGAGACCACGTCGAGCGGGACCGTGACCACCGACACCGCCTTCGCCAACCGCGCGGGCTGGGCCACCAGCCTGCGCGGCGGGGCAGTGCTGCATGCGCTGCCGACGCTCGATCTGCGCGGCGCGGGCTACAGCGCAATCAGGCTGCCGACGCTCAACGAACTCTACCGCCCCTTCGTGGTGTTCCCGGTCACCACCCGCGCCAATGCCGCGCTCAGGAACGAGCGGCTGCGCGGGTTCGAGGCGGGGCTCGACTGGCGCCCGGCCCCCGGGTTCACACTCTCCGCCACCGCGTTCGACAACCGGGTGCGCGATGCGGTGGCCAATGTCACCGTGGCCGCCAATCTGCGCGAGCGGCGCAATGTCCGGGCGGTGCATGCGAGAGGGGTGGAGCTGGGGCTTGGCGCAAAGTTGGGCGCGGTGTCGTTCGACGGCTCGCTGGCGTGGACCGATGCACGGGTCGAGGATGCCAGTTCGCTGAATGGAAAGCGCCCCGCCCAGACGCCGAAGCTAGCCGCCAGCGCCACGCTGGGCTGGCAGCCGCGCCCCGGCTGGACGCTCGCCACCACGCTGCGCCACACCGGCGCGCAGTTCGAGGACGATCTGGAAACCGATGTGCTCCGCGCCGCGACTACCCTCGCTGCCTTTGCGCAAGTGCCGCTCGCGGGTCCGTTCAGCCTGGTGCTGCGGGCCGAGAATCTGACCGACACCGAGGTCGTGACCCGCAATCAGGCGGGCTCGATCGATCTCGGCGCGCCGCGCACGCTGTGGGTGGGTGTGCGCATCGGGCGTTAAGCGAAATGCAGCCGCCGGTATTTGCCGCGGAAATAGAGCAAGGGGTCGCGGCGCGGTTCGAATTCGGCGCGGACGACTTCGCCCACCAGGATGAAGTGATCGCCGCCTTCGTGGACCGCGTGGCGCTTGCATTCGAACGTGCCGAGCGAGCCGGTCAGTACCGGCGCCCCGGTTTCGCCCGCGTGCCATTCGGTCTGGGCGAAGCGGTCCTCGCCCTTGCCCGCAAAGCGGTTGGAGGTCGGCTGCTGGCCGATCTGCAACACATTGACCGCGAAATGCTCTGCTCCCTGCAACACGCCCGCGCTGCCTGCGGTATTGGCGACGCAGACCAGCAGCAGCGGCGGATCGAGCGACACCGAGGTGAAGCTGTTGGCGGTCAGGCCGATCGGCGTGCCGTCCGGCGCGTTGGCGGTAACGAACGTCACCCCGGTGGAAAAACAGCCGAGCGCATCGCGCAGCGTCCGCGCATCCGATCCGGCGCGGAACTCGGTCGCGTCGCGCGGCTGCTTGCGTTCGAGAAATTCGAGCAACAGGCCAAGGAACGCCTCGGTCCGATCTGTGACCACCAGCAATTCGGCATCGCCGACTTCGGCGCTTTCGCCAAGCGGTAGTGCCGCGTCGAACCGGGCGCTCGATGGCGAGCGTTCGAGCCACGACAAGCCGCCGCGCACCACCAGCGTCGGCAAGGCAATCCCCGCTGCGGCTTCGATCAGCCGCGCTTCGGCATCGGGCAACTGGAACCCGGGCAGCGTGCGCGGATCGAACCGGGCTGCGCTGCCATCGCCGGCCGCAGCGATCCGCGCGGCAATGTCTGCGGCAAAATCGTCATCGCCGCGCACCGGCATGTCGACCAGCACCAGCCCGGCGGCGAGCGTGGCGGCATCGGTCGCCAGTGCCGCAGTGGCGATCCATCCCCCGAGCATCGAGGCAACCACCACCGGACGCGACCAGATCTGCCCCAGCACCGCGCGCAAATCCTCGACATGCGCGGCGAAATCGTAGCGCCCGTCCTCGGGCCATTCGCTGCCGCCATGGCCGCGCAGATCGAGCAGGACCACCCGCCGCCCGGCCCCGACCAGCGCGGTGGCGATCTCGCGCCAGACGTCGCGGGTTTGTCCCGCGCCGTGGATCAGCAGCAGGGTCGGATCGTGCTCCGCGCCCAGCACTTCGGCCTCAAGCCGGGTTCCGCCAAAGCCTTTGAATTGCACCACACCCATGCCGCCTCCATCATTGCGCCCGTCATTGGCTTGTGGCCGGGCTGGTGGCAAGGGTCGGGCATGGCTGCCGAGCGGTCCGTCGTCCCGGCTTGACCGGGGGCCACTGCCCTCCAGGTCAGACCAAGCGGCCAGCGATCCCCGCATTCGCGAGGATGACGCTATAAAGCCGCAACCAGCGCCAGCACCTGCTCCGCCAGTTCGCGCCGGCAGATCAGCAGGTCGGGCAGCGAAACATCGGCGCAATTATAGACCAGCGCGCTGCCATCGATCCGGCTGCAATGGAGGCCCCAGGCCTGCGCCACCGCGACCGGCGCGCAATTGTCCCATTCGTACTGCCCGCCCGAATGGAGGTAGATGTCTGCCTGCCCCAGCACCACCGCCATCGCCTTGGCCCCGGCGCTGCCCATCGGCACCAGATCGGCCTGAAGAACTGCCGAAACATGCACCGCCTGATGCGCCGGACGCGTGCGGCTGACCACCATGCGCAGCGGATGATTGGGCCCGGGCAGCGGCGTGGGCTGGTCGGAGCGCAGGACCTGGCCCGGCAGCGCAACCGCACCGACCGACGCCATGCCGTCGACCGCCAGCGCGACATGCACCGCCCAGTCATCGCGTCCCTCGCCGTATTCGCGGGTGCCGTCGAGCGGATCGATAATCCAGACCCGCGAGCGCGTGAGGCGTTCGGGGGTATCCTTGGATTCTTCGGACAGCACCGCATCGTCGGGCCGTTCGGCAGCCAGCCGATCGAGGATCAGATTGTTGGCGAGTTCGTCGCCCAATTTGCCAAGCTCGCGCCCGGTGCGGCCGCTGGTCGCGCGAAGTTCCAACAGGAGATCGCGCGCCAAAGCAGCAATCTGAGCAGCGAGCTCGGCGTCGGTCACAGCGTCGGCGACCACACGCCGACCACCCGCTCGACGATCGCTGCGGCGGCGGATTCGGCACCGGTAACCATTGTGTCGATGTGAATCTCGGGCACTTGCGGGGCTTCGTAGGGGCTGTCGATCCCGGTGAAGTTCTTCAAATCGCCGCTACGGGCCTTCTTGTAGAGTCCTTTGACATCGCGCCTTTCTGCCTCGGCCAGCGGGGTATCGACGAACACCTCGATGAATTCGCCGGGCGGCAACATGGCGCGCACCATGTCGCGTTCGGCGCGGAACGGGCTGATGAAGGCGGTAATCACGATCAGCCCCGCATCGGCCATCAGTCTGGCGACTTCACCGACGCGGCGGATTTTCTCGATCCGGTCGGCCTCGGTAAAGCCGAGATCCTTGTTGAGCGCGTGGCGGACGTTGTCGCCGTCGAGCAGGAAGGTGTGGTGGCCGAGCGCGTGAAGCTTTTTTTCGACCAGATTGGCGATGGTCGACTTGCCCGAGCCGCTGAGGCCGGTGAACCATAGAACGGCGGGCTGCTGGCCCTTGAGCTTGGCATGCGCCTCGCGTGTCACGTCGAGCGCCTGCCAGTGGACGTTCTGCGCGCGGCGGAGCGAGAAGTGCAGCATCCCCGCCGCAATCGTCGCGTTGGTCAGCTTGTCGATCAGGATGAACCCGCCCAATGTGCGATTGTCGGCGTAGGGTTCGAACACGATCGGTCTGTCGGTGGTCAGCTCGGCTACGCCAATCGCGTTGAGTTCAAGCGATTTGCACGCCATGTGCTCCATCGTATTGACGTTGATGGTATATTTTGGCTCCTGCACGCTCGCCGAGACGGTCTGCGTGCCGAGCTTGAGCCAATAGCTGCGCCCTGCGACCAGCGCGGTATCGCTCATCCACACCAGCGTCGTCTCGAACTGGTCGGCGACTTGCGGCGGCGCATCGGCGGCGGCGATCACGTCACCGCGCGAACAGTCGATTTCGTCGGCCAGCGTCAACGTAACCGACTGCCCGGCCACAGCCTCGTCCAGATCGCCATCGAGCGTCACGATCCGCGCGACCGTGCTGGTCTTGCCCGATGGCAGCACCCGCACCGCATCGCCGGGCCTCACCGAGCCGCTGGCGATCAGCCCCGCAAAGCCCCGGAAATCGAGGTTGGGGCGATTGACCCACTGCACCGGCAGCCGCAGCGGTCCCGCCTGTGCAGCGTCGCTATCGACCTCGACGCTCTCGAGATGCTCGATCAGGCTTGGCCCGGAATACCACGGAGTGTTGGCCGACGGCCCTGTGATGTTGTCGCCCTTGAAGCCCGAGATCGGCAGCGCAGTGAAAGCGGCGATGCCGATGCTCTCAGAAAAAGCTCGGAAATCCGCGACAATCCCATCGAACCGCGCTTGGTCGTAGCCCACCAGATCGAGCTTGTTGACCGCCAGCACGATGTGCCGGATGCCGAGCAGATGCGCGAGGAAGCTGTGCCGCCGCGTCTGGGTGAGCACGCCCTTGCGCGCATCGACCAGGATTACGGCAAGATCGGCGGTGCTCGCGCCCGTCACCATGTTGCGGGTATATTGTTCGTGCCCCGGGCAGTCGGCGACGATGAACTTGCGCTTCTCGGTGCTGAAAAAACGATAGGCGACGTCAATCGTGATGCCCTGCTCGCGCTCGGCGGCAAGGCCATCGACCAGCAGCGCAAAATCGATCTCGCCGCCCTGCGTGCCGACCCGCTTGCTGTCGGCCTCCAACGCAGCGAGCTGGTCCTCGAAGATCATCTTCGAATCGTAAAGCAAGCGCCCGATAAGCGTTGATTTTCCGTCATCGACCGACCCGCAGGTGATGAACCGCAGCATGGTTTTGTGCTGGTGCCGCGTGAGGTATGCGTCGATGTCGTCGGCGATCAGGGCGTCTGTTCGATAGATCGGATCGGCCATTAAATCCTCCCCGGAACGGGGAGGGGAACCGCCCGCAGGGTGGTGGAGGGGTCCCACCTATCGACAGGCGCTGCGTCTGTGGAGAGGTGGGACCCCTCCGTCAGTGCTTCGCACTGCCACCTCCCCGTGCCGGGGAAGATTTGAGTGGGCAGCCGGGGCATCCTAGAAGTACCCTTCCTGCTTCTTCTTCTCCATCCCGGCCCCGCCCGCATCCTTGTCGATCGCGCGGCCCTGGCGTTCCGAGGTGGTGGTCAGCAGCATTTCCTGGATGACGGCCGAAAGGTCCGCTGCCTCGCTCTCGACCGCGCCGGTGAGCGGGTAGCAGCCCAGCGTGCGGAAGCGGATCGAGCGGAGGGCCGGAGTCTCGCCCGGCACCAGCGGGAAGCGCTCGTCATCGACCATCAGCAGCATCCCGTCGCGCTCCACCGTCGGGCGTTTGGCGGCGAAATAGAGCGGGACTACGGGCACGCTTTCGAGCTGGATATATTGCCAGACGTCGAGCTCGGTCCAATTGCTGATCGGGAACACGCGGATGCTCTCGCCCTTGGCCCGCCGCGCATTGTAGAGGTTCCACAGCTCGGGGCGCTGGTTCTTCGGGTCCCACCCATGGCTGGCGGTGCGGAACGAGAAGATCCGTTCCTTGGCACGGCTCTTCTCTTCATCGCGCCGCGCGCCGCCGAACGCCGCGTCGAAACCGTAGTGACCGAGCGCCTGCTTGAGCCCCTCGGTCTTCCACAGATCGGTGTGCAGCGCGCCGTGATCGAACGGGTTGATCCCCCGGTCCAGCGCGTCCTGATTGTGCCAGACCAGCAGTTCCATGCCTGACTCTTTGGCCATCCGGTCGCGCAGCGCGTACATCTCGCGGAACTTCCAGGTGGTATCGACGTGGAGCAGCGGGAACGGCGGCGGCGCGGGGTAGAACGCCTTGCGCGCAAGGTGCAGCATCACCGCGCTGTCCTTGCCCACCGAATAGAGCATCACCGGACGCTCCGCCTCGGCCACCACCTCGCGCAGGATGTGGATGCTTTCGGCTTCGAGCCGCTGGAGATGGGTCAGCGTTGCAGTCATCGGGTCCCCGCGCCCTTTACACGAGCGCCCGGCCCCGCCGACAAAATATTGCTGCGCTTGACCAAAGCGCGGGTTTGCCGAACCTCAAATCACGAAGTCGAGGATCGCGGGCAGCTTGCTGCGGTTGGTCACCATCCTGCTGTGCAGCGAGGTGATCTGCTGGCTGCCGGTCTTGACGAACAGGAACGGCAGAAGTCCGTGGACCATGCAGGCCAGCCCGCCGAGCATCATGCGAAACCCGAAGCCCGAGGCGTGGACCAAATGCTGACCATAGTTCTCGCCGACGCTGGCGGGATGATCGTTGAACAGTCTGACCGGATTCATGCGAGTGCCCTTCCCTTGCTCCGACGCGACAATAATCGCAGTGGGATGAAAATTCATCACCTTTTTTATGGCTTTTCTGCCAGTATTGTGAAACTTTATCCCAATGAATGACGTTTCAGCGCAACTCGATTCCATCGACTGGGCGATCCTCGCCGTGGTGCAGGCCGATGCCGCGCTGCCCGTGCACGAAGTCGGCGAGCGGGTTGGCCTGTCGAGCAACGCCTGCTGGCGGCGGATCAAGCGGCTGGAGGAGAGCGGCGTGATCGCGCGGCGCGTCGCGCTGCTCGATCCGCGCAAGCTGGGGCTGACCACCACGGTCTATGTCGCGGTGCGCACCAATCGCCACGATCCCGAATGGCTCGCCGCCTTCTCGCGCGGGGTCGCGGGGATCGACGAAATCGCCGAATGTCACCGCATGGCGGGCGAGGTCGATTATTTGCTCAAGCTGACGGTGCGCGACATCGCGCATTACGACCGGATCTATCGCAAGCTGATCGAGACCATCCCCGATCTCAGCGACATCAGCTCGACCTTCTCGATGGAAGTTCTCAAATCGACCACCGCCCTGCCGCGCCCGGAACTTGCCAGTTAGGGCGCGCTGGCGCAGACTGCGGCGATGGCGGGCAAATACTTCGATCGATGGACGGTGGGCGAGCGGCTGGCGCATGACATCCGGCGCACGGTGACCGAGACCGACAACCTCCTGTTCTCGGTCATGACGCATAATCCGCAGCCGCTGCACATCGATGCCGAGGCGGCCAAAGCCTCCGAATTCGGGCAGATATTGGTCAACGGGACTTTCACTTTCGCGCTGATGGTCGGGCTGTCGGTGGGTGACACCACGCTCGGCACGCTGGTCGCCAATCTGGGCTATACTGATTTGGTCATGCCGAAGCCGGTGTTCATCGGCGATACCATGCGCGCGACCAGCGAAGTGACCGAGCTCAAGGCCAGCAAATCGCGCCCCAATGCCGGCATCGTCACCTTCCGCCACGAGCTGATCAACCAGCGCGATGAAGTGGTGTGCCGCTGCCTGCGCAGCGCGCTGATCTTGAGGACCCCCCACTAACGGAGGAGATGTAATGATGGCTTGGCGAACCCTGCTTCCACTGGTTCTGGTGCTGGGCACCGTTCCCCTTACCGCGCAGCAATCCCCGCCCGACGACGAGGCGGTGGCCGAGGACCAAACCGACGCCCCGCCCGCCGATGATCCGGAGGCAGCCGCGCTGGGCGATGAGATCGGCGACGAAATCGCCGACGAGTTCGACATCGAAATCGAGGAAGGCGAGGACCCCGGCTACGAGACCCCGGCCTACGATCCTGAGCCGGTGAAACCCAGCGGGGTGCTGCCGGTGGCGCAGGAAACCGGCGGCGACGTTATCGTCACGCGGCCGGAGATGGCGCTGCGCTCGACCGGCGGGCACCGGGTGGTGGATCGCGAAGTGCGTTGGCAGGCGCAGCTCTACCAGCCGTGGCAGATGTCCACCTTCGCCCGCAAGCCCGGCAACGCGGGCAAGCCGCTGTGGCAATTGCAGCACATGTGCGGCGGGGTGCTGATTGCGCCCGGCTGGGTGCTGAGCGCCGCGCACTGCCTCGACGACAGGGATTCGACCGTCGGCTACCGGGTGCGGCTGGGGGCCGAGGACATCGCTTCGGGGGGAGGCTGGACTTACCGGATCGACCGGGTGGTCCGGCACCCGCAATATCGCGATCCGCCGAAGGGCCGCGCCGCAACCCGATATGACATCGCACTGATCCATTTCATCGCGGACAATCCCGCGCAGGGCGCTGCCCCGACGTCGCAGGTTCAGGCCATCCCGATCGACCGGGGCGGACCGCCGCCGTGGGATCTGCCGGTCTATGCCACCGGCTGGGGCCGGGTGACCAACACCCAATCCCGATCGATCATGATGAAAGTCCAGCTCCGCACGGTCGGCACGCCGACCTGCGAGCAAAAATGGGGCGCAGCGACGATCAACGCGGATGTGATCTGCGCGAGCCAGGGGCGCAATCAGACCTGCCAGGGCGATAGCGGCGGCCCGCTGGTCAACCAGCAGGGCAATCCGACCGTGCTCGGGATCGTCAGCTGGAACAACCAGGACTGCTTCGGCGATGTCAACAAACCGGGGGTCTATACCCGCGTGGCGAGTTACGCGGGGTGGATCGCTTCGGTGATCGGCCAGTGATCGGCCAGTGAACGGGCAGTGACGATCCGCAAGCTTGCAGCGGCGCTGGCGGCGTGGATGTTGCTGGCGGGCGCAACGCCGGACGTTCCGGCTCGCGCGCCGTCCACGCCCGTTCCCGCGGGTGGAACCGACCTCGCACCGAAAGCCCAATATGCCCACCGGGTGCGGGAAATCGCGCGCGAGGTTGGCCTCGATGAAGCGGCGGCGAGCGAGCTGTGGGACTATTACACCGAGATGGGGCTGCCCCCCGACGAAATCCTGGCGATGCTGGGCCGCTATATCCCGCCCGATACACCGATGCCCGCCACCGGCGGGGGCCGCCCGGTCGAGCGCGGTGGCGCGCCTTACCAAGCCCAGATATACCAGCCGTGGCAGCGGGCGGTGTTCGATCGCCAAGGGTTCGACGGGAATACCCGGCTGTGGCTCCTTCAGCACATGTGCGGCGCATCGCTGATTGCGCCGGGCTGGACCGGGCGCAGCGGCTGGGCGGTGACCGCCGCGCATTGCCTCGATCCGGGCGACGCCAAAATCGGGTACCGAGTTCGGCTCGGCACCAACAATGTCGCCGACGGCAGCGGCTTTTCCTACCTTATCGACCGGGTGGTGTGGCATCGCGACTACGTCAAGCCGCGCCCCGGTGGTCCCCCCGCCCGCCACGGCGACATTGCGCTGGTCCATTTCGTGGCCGATGCCCAAACCCGGCGCGGAACTCCGAGCCGCCGCGACGTTGCGCCCATCACGCTCGATCGCGGCCCGCGCCCCGAGGAGGTCGAGGAATTCCTCGCGGTGTCCGGCTGGGGCCTGACCGGGCCGGAGCGCAGCACTTCGAGGCTGATGGAAGCCAGGCTCCAGCCGGTTCCGGAGGCCGGTTGCAACCGCGAGTGGCGCATCTCCGATGCCGCACATTCCGGGACGGTTTGCGCCATGAGCCAGCTGATGGCGCTGGGCGGATCGCTCGACGCGCCGCGCTCGTGCAAGGGCGACAGCGGCGGGCCTCTGGTCAACCGCGACGCCCCGCGCCGCCTGATCGGGATCGTCAGCTGGAATTTCGCCGGGTGTCGGGGCGATACCGAGAAGCCCGGGGTCTATACCCGCGTCGCCGCCTATGCCGACTGGATCGGTTCGGTCACAACAGGACGATGAACATGCACCGAATCATCCCGATGTTGCTGGCGGCGCTGTTTGCCGCGGGACCAATCGCAGCCACGGCGCAGACACCTGAAGCCGCGCCCGCGCCCCTTCCGCCGGGGTCGCTTAGCCCGGAGTCGATCCGGCTGTTGGCGCAGTCCGGGCTGGACACCGCCGAATTTGCCGATTTTCGCGCCGCACTGACGGGGTCCGAGCTGACTTCCGCGCAAATCGAGGAACTGCTGGTCGGAATTTCAAACGCACCGGAGGAATTCCACAGCCGCTGGCGCGAGCTACGAGCCCAGAACATTCCTATACCAATGGTGAATCTCCATGCGCTGTACATCGAAGAACTTCAGCCCGGGGTCGGCGGCGGGCGCCCAGTCAAGCGCGGCGAGGTGCCTTACCAGGCCGAAATGTACCAGCCGTGGCAGCGCTCGGTGTTCGCCCGCGACGGCTTCGATCACGGCCAGCCGCTGTGGATGCTCCAGCACATGTGCGGCGGCGCGCTGATCGCGCCCGGCTGGACCGGGCGCAGCGGCTGGGTGGTGACTGCAGCGCATTGCATCGATCCGTCCGACGCGGTGCGCTGTACCAATCCGGCGGACGACGCGAACTGCTATCGCATCCGGCTCGGGACCAACGTCGCGCGCGAGGGTAGCGGGTTCAGCTACCGGATCGATCGGGTGATTTGGGCTAAGGGCTACGTCAAGCCGCGCGTGGGCGGCCCCCCCGCCCGTCACGACGACTTGGCGCTGGTCCATTTCGTCGCCGATCGCCACACCCGGCAGGGTACGCCCGACCCCGTGGACGTGGCACCGATCGCGCTCGATCGCGGACCGCTCCCCCGCGCAACTGAATTTCTGGCGGTCTCCGGCTGGGGGCTGATCGGCCAAGGCGAGCAGAGCGAACGCTTGATGGAAGCCACGCTCGATCCCGTAGGTCCGGCGCAGTGCAACCGGCTGTGGCGCACCGCCGACGCCGCGCATGCCGGCACGCTCTGCGCGATGGGTAGGATGCCGCTCGGCGGATCGCGCAATGCGCTGCCGCGCTCTTGCAAGGGCGACAGCGGCGGGCCGCTCACCAATGCACAAGGCACGCGGCGGCTGATCGGGATAGTCAGCTGGAATATCTCAGGCTGCCGGGGCGATCCGGACAAGCCGGGGGTCTATACCCGCGTCGCCGCCTATGCCGACTGGATCGGGACCACGATCGCCCGGCGCGAAGCCGCACGCGCCGCGCAAACGCAAAGCGGCCGTCCCGTGTCGCCACGGAACGGCCGCCGAGGTAACTAGGCTGAAGGCTTACGGCGCGGTCTTGGTTCCGCCGCTCGAAGCTTCGGCACCTTCGGGTGCAGCCGCCGCCGAAGCGTCGACAGCAGCCGCGCTGGCATCGCCCGCAGCAGCGCTGGCATCGGCTGCAGCGGTTTCAGCAGTCGTCGCCGCAGCAGCGGCTTCGGCAGCAGCAGCGTCGGCAGCAGGGGCTTCTTCGGCCTTGCTGCAGGCGCCGAGCGCCAGTGACGCAGCGGCGACGGCAGTCAACATAATGATTTTGCGCATGAAATTTCCCTCCGTTGAGTGAGGCACCAAGGTTAACCAAATCCCATGCGATTTAGCAAATCCAAAAATGCCGGAACTGTGCGCAAGGGATCGAGCAGCGGGTCGCGCGCGGCGAAGGTCAGGCCCGAATCGACCGCGCGATACGCCGCTTCGAGCGCCGCGATTGCTGCAGCGGTCTCGCCCCACTGCACCGCGATCTGGGCTTGCTGATACAGCGTGAGCTGGCCGGTTCCCAGCCCCGCAACGATCTTCGCCCGCGCGGCCTCAGCCGCTGCCACATTACCCAACCGTTGTTCGGCAATGGCAAGGGCGGTCACCCCCAGCATCGGCAACGGTTCCTTGGCGTAAGCCTCGCGCGCGGCTTCGATCTTGCCTTGCGCCAGCAGCGCGTCGCCGATGATCGCATAGGACATGACCAGCGCCGGATCGAGCACCAGCGCCTCCCGGACCGAGGCGATGGCAGCGTCGTAGCGGCGCGCATAATAATGGATTTGTCCCTCCTGCCGGCGGATCAGCGGATTGAGCGGATCCAGATCGAGCGCTCGCGCAATGGCAATCCGGGCCTCGCCATCGCGCCCGGTCAGACCGGCATAAGTCGCCAGCCGCGAATTGACCGCCGCATCGCCCATGCCCAATCGGCTGGATTGCTGGAACGGCTCCCGCGCAGCGGCCACCTTCAGCTGTCCCTGAAACAGCACCACCGCCAGCGACGACCAGCCTTCGGCATAGTCCGGCGCGATCCTGACCGCGCGCTGGGCCGCTTTGGCCGCTGCGGCATAGAGCAACCCGACCTGAGCTGTGCTGCCATAGAGATTGCCGATCGCCAGCAACGAACGCGCCCGCGCAGCGTGGGCGAAAGCGAAGTCCGGATCGATTGCCAGTGCCGCGTCGTACCGCGCCAGCGCCGCGCGTTCCCCCGCCTCGTCCGCGGCCGAATTATAGAGCTCGCGCCCGCGCAGGTAATTGTCGAACGCCGCGACGCTGGAAGTTCCCCCGGCCTGGAGCTTGGCGCGTCCGGCCGCTGCGCCCATCTCGCTGGTCAGCGCAGCAGTCACCGCCCCGGCAATCTCCTCCTGAACCTTGAGCACATTGTCGAGCGGCTGCTCAAAGATCTTGGTCCAGCGATTGAAGCCGGTGTCGCCGTCGGTCAGATCGGCGACAATCCGCACGATGCCGCCGCCGATGCGGACGTTGCCGCTGAGCAGGAACGCCACGCCGAGCCGCCGGGCGATGGTCCGGGCATCGTCCTTGGTGTCTTTGAGCGCATCGGAGGATGCCTGGGCAACCACCCGCAAGGCGCCGTTGCGCGCAAGGCCCGCGCGCAATTCTGCCACCAGCCCATTGCCGAAATAGGCGCTGGCGCTTTCCGCGCTGAGATTTTCAAAGGGCAGCACCGCGATGCTGTTGGCGGTGACCCCGCTGCGCCCGAACAGGCCGACTTGCCAGGCCGTCACCCCGCCTGCCGCGCCAAGCGCTAGTCCGCCGCCGATCAGGACCCGGCGCGAGAGCCAGAGCGTGGGCTTGGGCCGCGCCGCAATCGGTCCGGGCGAGCTGCCCTTGAGCGCGGTGATCGCGCGCACCATCCGTTCGAACTCGGGCGTATCGCGCTTGCCGTGCCATTTGGCGAAATCGATGACCTGGAATTGCCGGAAGCCCAAAGGCGGATGCGTGCCGTCCAGCGACAGCGGAATCAGGCAGCCCCGATCGCGCCCGCAGGTTGCCTCGTCGCGCACCCAATGCGAATCGACCGAGGTCTTCGACCACAGCACAACCACCGCCGTGGCGCTTTCCAGTGCAGCCTCGGTGGTCGGCAGGAACGTATCCCCGCCCTCGAGCAGCCCATCCCACCACACCCGCAATCCCGCTTGCTCCAGCGCAGCGATGATCGGCGTGGCCTTTTTCTGGTCGGTGCGGGCGTAGCTGAAGAACACGCTGGGGCGATCGTCGAACCCGCCCGGGTCGGCGATGCTGGCGTCCGGCGGGCCGGGACCTGTCATGTCTGCGCTAACCCCCAAGTCATGGCACCAGACTAGGGCCGAACCCCTATCGCAGCAAGCGGCGCGCGCGGACTTTGCAGCGCACGGCGGACAATGATAGGCTGGCGGCGTCGGCTCGCGCTCGAAGCCGGCAAGCGGAAGGGGAAAGCCGATGGGCCTGCGGATAGTCACGCTCGCGCTGCTCGCTGCGGCGGCCCTGCCCGGTGGCGCGCACGCCGCACCACCGCCCGATCCGTTTGCCGAGCTCGATGCGATGTCGCGCGCTTCGGGAGAGGTCGCACCGGGTATCGCACTGGCGCGGCGGCAAATCGCCAATGGCGAACTGCTGGGTGCGCTGGCGACGCTCGAGCGAGTGCTGACCTACCATCCGACCGCCGATGAGGCGCTGCTGCTCCATGCCAGCCTGACCTGTCGGGTGGACGATCGCGGTGGTGCGCTGATCGAGTTCGAACAGCTCGATCGTGACAGCGTCGTGGCCAAAAGCTGGGCCGATGCCACCGCCCCCTGCACCCCGCCGCGCGCCGCCAACCCCCGCTAGGAGACGCACGATGTTCAAGCCGGTTATAACGCTTGGCCTGCTGCTTTCGGGCGGGGTCGCGCTTGCTGCCGGAGCGCCACAAGCGGTCGGGATAAATTCGGCGATCCTCGGCGAGGTGCGCACCAGCACCACCGCCGCGCCGCAGCCGCGCCCCGCCGTGCTGCGCGCGCGGATCGCACTGGCCGACCGGGTGCAGACCGGCGCGCGCAGCCAGCTGCAGGTGCTGCTGCTCGACAAGTCGGTGTTCACCGTCGGTGCCAATGCGCGGCTGACGATCGACCGGTTCGTCTATGATCCCACTGGCCGCTCGCTCGGCGCGACGGTGACGCAAGGCGCGTTCCGCTTCATGTCGGGCCGGGCCGACCGGCGCGGCAGCACCTCGATCAACACCCCCGTAGCCTCGATCGGGGTGCGCGGGACCATTGTCGAAGGGGTGGTCGGCCCCGATGCCATGGCCATCGTGCGCAGCGAGCCGGGGGTGCCGCGTAACACCCCGGCCGATCCCGCCACCGCTTCGCTGATTATCCTGCGCGGCCCCGGCCAGGGCACGCAGGCCGGGCTGGTCCCCGGCGCAATCGAGGTGACCGGCGGCGGCAAAACCGTATCGCTCGACCAGCCGTTGCAGGCGGTTTACGTCCCCGCCCCCGGTGCCGCACCGATCGGGCCGTTCACGATCTCGCTGCCCGGACTGGCGCGCGTCCAGGGGCTGATCTTCCCCTCGCTGGCCACTCGCCCCACGATCGTGCGGCGCGGCGGCGGCATGCCCTACCCGCTGCCCGCGCCCGATTATGGCCGCCGCCCGCCGCGCGGCATCGGGGTGCTGCTGGGCGATCCGGCAGGCGGTGAGGGTCCAGCCAACGGCGGGCGCTATATCCCGACCATTCCGACCATCGATCCCGGACCGCGCGGCGGGCAGCGAGATCAAGCCGCGCCTGCCGCGCAGCAGCCCGCTGCCCAGCCCGATCCGGCTGGCAAGCCCCCACCGCCAGCACAGGATCCGGTCTCTCCGTCAGCCCCGCAGCAGGACTCATCACCGCCTCCCCCGAAAGTGCCCGGGAAACCCTGATCACATCCTAATTTCAACCCAGCGAGGAATTCATGGCCATTGCCGACCACGTCGATCTGCCGACCTTCATCGCCGGGGTAACCCGCCGCAATCCGCACCAGCCCGAATTCGTCCAGGCGGTGACCGAAGTGGCGGAGGACATCTTCGATTTCATCGCCGACAAGGAGGAATACCACAGCCAGCAGATCCTGCGCCGGATTGCCGAACCCGACCGGGTGGTCAGCTTCCGGGTGTGCTGGGAAGACGACGCCGGCCATATCCGTGTCCAGCGCGGCTGGCGGGTGCAGAACAACAATGCGATCGGCCCCTACAAGGGCGGCATCCGCTTTCATCCTAGCGTCACCGAAAGCGTGCTCAAATTCCTCGCCTTCGAACAGACCTTCAAGAATGCGCTCACCGGGCTGCCGATGGGCGGCGGCAAGGGCGGATCGAACTTCAACCCCAAGGGCAAAAGCGTGCGCGAAATCATGCGCTTCTGCCAGAGCTTCATGACCGAGCTCTATCGCCACATCGGTGCCGACGTGGACGTGCCCGCCGGAGACATCGGCGTGGGCGGACGCGAGATCGGCTTCATGTTCGGCCAGTACAAGCGGATTACCGGCGAATTCACCGGGGTACTCACTGGCAAGGGCCTCGAATGGGGCGGCTCGCTGATCCGGACCGAGGCGACGGGGTATGGGGCGGTCTATTTCCTCGCCAGCATGCTCGCCACCAAAGGTCAGGATTTGAGCGGCAAGACCGCCGTGATTTCCGGTTCGGGCAATGTTGCTACGCACGCGGCGGAGAAGATCGTCCAGTTGGGCGGCAAGGTCCTCACGCTGTCGGACTCGGGCGGCTACATCCACGATCCCGACGGGATTACGCAGGACAAGATCGACTGGGTCAAGGTCCACAAGACCCACCGGCGCGGCCGGATCGAGGAGTATTGCGACGAATTCAAAGGTGCCAATTTCACCGCGGGCAAGACCCCGTGGCACGTCCCCTGCGACGTCGCGCTGCCCTGCGCCACGCAGAACGAGCTGCTCGGCGACGATGCCATGGCGCTGGTCGCGAATGGCTGCATCGCGGTGGCCGAGGGTGCCAACATGCCGACCAATCTCGACGGGGTGCATGTGTTCAAAGCCGCCAAAATCCTGTTCGCGCCGGGCAAGGCGGCCAACGCCGGGGGCGTCGCGGTCTCGGGGCTGGAGATGAGCCAGAACTCCGAACGCCGCGCCTGGAAAGAGGCCGAATTGCAGCAGATGCTCAAGGACATCATGGCGGGCATCCACCAAAGCTGCCTCAAATACGGCGACATGGGCGGCGGCTATGTCGATTATGTGAAGGGCGCGAATATCGCCGGGTTCAAGAAAGTCGCCGACGCGATGCTGGCGTTCGGGGTGGTCTGAGGAATGCCGGACAAGCCCCCGCTGGCCCCCAACGCGATCCATCTGGTCCGCACCGCCACCCAGACCAACCTCGCGCTGAGCCAGATGGCCGACCAGAAGGCCAGCATCCTGATGGGCGCGACCTTCGTGGTCTTCACCATCGCCATCGGCCAGGCCAGCCGCGGGCAGTTCACCCTGTCGCTGCTGGTGCTGGCGGCGTCCGCCTTTGTCGCGGCGATGTGCGCGGTGATGGCGATCCTGCCCTCGATTGGAAGACAGAGTGCATCGGCGACTACGCCTAACCTGTTATTCTTCGGGGTTTTCACGCAGCTCAGCGAAGATGACTTCGCCGACCGGGTGCTGGCCGAACTGGGCGAGGACGAGCGCATCTACCGCACGATGCTGCGCGATATTTACCAGAACGGCATGGTGCTCCAGCACAAGAAATACCGCTTCCTCGGGCTGGCCTACCGGGTGTTCCTGGGCGGTTTGACGCTGACTTTCGTGATTTTCCTGGCTGAACACCGGGATTTGCTGGCGAGTTTGCGGTTCTGACGCAAGCCGTCTTGCGCCGCCTCAGCTCGATCGGACCCCTGAAGCCCCTCCCCTGTGGGGAGGGGTTGGGGTGGGGGTTCAACGGCAACGGCGACGCAAGGCCTGTCGGCCTTGCGGGGGGCCGCCCCCCGCCCCCCCCCCCCGGCGGGGGGG
>JANOOJ010000163.1:0-5520 GCA_031421295.1 Novosphingobium sp. | reverse complement strand
CTCCTCGCAGGTGACGTAAACGTCGGGGAGGAAGTGCATTTCGATCTTGATCAGCCCGTCGCCCTGGCACAGTTCGCAGCGCCCGCCCTTGACGTTGAAGCTGAACCGCCCCGGCTTGTAGCCGCGCGCGGCGCTTTCGGGCAGCCCGGCGAACCAGTCGCGGATCTGGGTGAAGGCGCCGGTATAGGTCGCGGGGTTGCTCCGGGGCGTGCGGCCGATCGGACCCTGGTCGATCTCGATCACCTTGTCGCAGAATTCGAGCCCGGTGATCTTGTCATGCGCGCCCGCGATCACCCGCGCGCCGCCCAGCGTGCGCGCCGCCCCGGCGTAAAGCGTGTCGATGGTGAAGCTGCTCTTGCCGCTGCCCGAAACCCCGGTGATGCAGGTGAAGGTGCCGAGCGGGATGGCGGCGGTGACGTTGCGGAGGTTGTTCGCGCGCGCGCCGTGGACGGTGAGCTTGTGGCCGTTGCCCTTGCGGCGCTTCTTCGGCACCTCGATCCGCCGCGTGCCGCTGAGGTATTGACCGGTCAGGCTGGCGGGCGCGGCGAGGATGTCGGCGAGGCTCCCCTGCGCGACAATCTCGCCGCCGTGGACCCCGGCGCCGGGGCCGAGATCGACAATGTGATCGGCGGTGCGGATCGCGTCCTCGTCATGCTCGACCACGATCACGGTGTTGCCCAGATCGCGCAGGCGGCGCAGCGTGGCGAGCAGCATATCGTTGTCGCGCTGGTGCAGCCCGATGCTCGGCTCATCGAGCACATAGAGCACGCCTGACAGGCCCGAACCGATCTGGCTGGCGTGGCGAATGCGCTGGCTCTCGCCGCCGCTCAGGGTACCTGAAGTGCGGTTGAGGTTGAGATAATCGAGCCCGACATTGTTAAGGAAACCAAGCCGTTCGTTGATTTCCTTGAGAATCGCCTTGGCGATCTGGCCTTGCTGCGCGGTAAAGGTCCGGTCGACCTCGCCGAACCATTTGACCGCCTCGGTCACGCTCATCCGGGTCGGTCCGGCGATGTCCTGCCCGGCGATCTTGACGGAGAGCGCCTCGGGCTTGAGCCGCGCGCCGTGACAGGTCTCGCACGGCTGCGCGGTCTGGTACTTGCTCAGTTCCTCGCGCATCCACGCGCTCTCGGTCTGGAGCAGGCGGCGGTTGAGGTTGCCGATCACCCCCTCGAACGCCTTGTTGACGGTGTAGCTCTTGCGCCCGTCCTTGAAGGTCAGCGGCACCGGCCGCCCGCCGGTGCCGTGGAGGATGACGAGCTTGACCTCACCCGGCAGCGCGTCCCACGGGGTGGTCAGATCGAACCCGAATTCACCCGCGAGGCTGGCGAGCACCTGCATGTAATAGGGCGACGGCGGGTTGCTTTTGGCCCACGGCACGATCGCCCCCTGCTTGAGGCTGAGGTGCTCGTTGGGCACCACCAGCTGCGGATCGAACAGCAGCTTTTCGCCCAGCCCGTCGCAGGCCGGGCACGCACCTTGCGGGGCGTTGAAACTGAACAGCCGCGGCTCGATCGCTTCGAGCGTGAAGCCCGAGACCGGGCAGGCGAATTTCTCGGAGAAGACGATGCGGTTGGGCGGGAGGCCGGTGCCTTTCATGCCGGAGGTTGGCGCGCGTGCTTCGACAAGCTCAGCATGAGCGGGTTTGGGCTCTGCAACCACATCCGTTCGTCCTGAGCCTGTCGAAGGACCCGCGCTCCGCTCGCCCAGAACGTCCGCCACCGTCCCATCCGCCAGATCGACATAAGCCAGCCCCTCGGCCAGCTTGAGCGCCTGCTCGAAGCTGTCCGCCAGCCGGGTCTCGATTCCCTCACGCACCGCGATCCGGTCGACCACCACTTCGATGTCGTGTTTGTACTTTTTGTCGAGCGCGGGGGCGTCCTGGATTTCGACCATTTCGCCGTCGATCCGCACGCGGGTGTAGCCGGCCTTCTGCCACTCGGCCAATTCCTTGCGGTATTCGCCCTTGCGCCCGCGCACCACCGGGGCGAGCAGATAGGCGCGCGTCCCCTCGGGCAGTTCCATCACCCGGTCGACCATGTGGGACACGGTCTGCGCGGTGATCGGCAGCCCGGTGGCAGGAGAATAGGGCACGCCCACCCGCGCCCACAGCAGGCGCATATAGTCGTAGATCTCGGTGACGGTGGCGACGGTGCTGCGCGGATTGCGGCTGGTGGTCTTCTGTTCGATGCTGATCGCGGGGCTGAGCCCGACGATATGCTCGACATCGGGCTTCTGCATCATCTCGAGGAACTGGCGCGCATAGGCGCTCAGCGATTCCACGTAACGCCGCTGCCCCTCGGCATAAATCGTATCGAACGCGAGCGAGGATTTACCCGAGCCGCTGAGCCCGGTGATGACGATCAGCTGGTCGCGCGGCAGCTCGACGTCGAAGCCCTTGAGGTTATGCTCGCGGGCACCCCGGACCGAAATATGCGTAAGCGACATGCGCGCGTCTGTTCCACATCTGTTCGTATGAGGCAAGGGGGTGGCGCGCAGTCACCCGCCGCGGTGCGTGATGTGGGGATGGGGGCGGCGAAAGGCAACTTGGGAATGTGGTGCGGCGTGATGGGGATCACGGACATTCCCATTCAGCGAACGCAATAATTGACGCGCGGTAGGGAGAACACCGATGCCTCAGATCACCATCAAAGTTGAGCCGAAGGACAGGACAGCAGTTGGTTGGGACGTCTTCTGTCTCAGCTGGAAGGCCGACTTCACAAAGCAAACCGTCCACCGACTAACTTGGTCGACTCCTTCTTCGGGAGTTTTCGTCGCAACGACGGGTGATTTGCCGTCGGGTGTTTATGGGATTCACTGTGCGGTCGTCGGAGTCGGTCGCAAGGTTGATGTTACCGTCGTTGGAGAACCAACTGTGCTCCAGCCCGTTGGCAGCAGTTGGCCGATGACCGTTGAGGTGGATGGCGCCACGTCCACTCGAGCCAGCGATACCTGGTACTTCCAGAGCGGGGTTTGAACCATGAGCACCATTTACCTTCCGCGGGGTGCGCTTGCGGCTCTCACCATCGGCTTCCTCGGCAGTACCGCAGCACATGCGCAGGACCGACCCACCCCTCCGCCGACCGCATCGCAGCGCGCGGACGATCCATTCGTCGGCATCAGCTATTCGGTGGACGTTTCGGATGAAGATTCGGAGGCAAGCGTTTCCGTGTCCGGTTATTTCGCAAGGCCGATGCCTTCGGGCGATGGAACCGCCGCCGCGCGAACCGACATCTCTTGGAAAGTCGGTGTGGAAATCCCGGTTGGCGGAAGCGATAATGTGCTGGACCGTGCGACGCTCGACAAGCTTGGAGACGGCACCAAGCTTAGCGCTTCGCTGAACTTCCTGCATTTCCAGAACGATCCTTCCCGGCTGGGATCGCCCGATTTCCTCGAACTCATGCGCGTGGCAGCGGAGGAGTGCCGCAAGAATGCCAAGACAGAAGCCGAACTCACTGCCTGCACGCCAGTGGGGCCGTCCGAAAGCTATATTCTCAAACACACGCTATGGGCCAGACTGGCGATGAACCGTGCGCTGTATTCGGGCTACTGGTCAGCGGGAATGAAAGGCGCGGTCTCGCTTAAGCGTTACAATTGGGTGGATCAGGGGACTCTGGCCGAAAACAAGGCGAGTCCGTCCGGCTACTCGGCCACGGTGTGGGGTGTTTACTACCCGTCCGATGCGGTCAGCGCCTGGAAACTTGAAGGCGAATACAGCAGCGCTCTCGATCAGGCCGATCCCGAAGTGATCTGCAAGACCGTGATTGTCACGCCGAAGGATGACTGCGTGAAGGCAGCGCCGTCCGGGCCGGTCCGCAAGGACGCATTGGTCATTCGCGGGGAATATCGGCGATACGTTCCGTTCCGTAGTGGCAAGGGAGGCATCGGCGCCGCCATAACCGGCAGCGTCGATACGCTCACCGGCGACTATGGCATCGAGCTGCCGGTGTACCTGACGATCCCCGGGGTCGAGGCTGTCACGCCCGGGGTCAAGGTCGGTTATTCGTCGAAGGAAGATGACGTCACGGTGGCCCTGTTCATCAAGACGAGTTTCTCATTCTGAGGAAATGTCCCGATTTAGAATCGGTTGGCCGTGCGCCGCACGTGGAGATTATCTCCGTAACAGAATGTGTTGGCATTCCGACGCTTTTCTACCGGACCTAGCCTTCACGGCGGTCGCGAAGCAAGCGGCGTCTGGGCACCCACCCCCTTCCACCAATACCCCACCCTCCTCTGCGAACAACATTGACTCTCCCCCTGCCGCGCGCGAGGCAGGGGGATTGTGGCGGCTCCTTCGACAGGCTCAGGATGAGCGGGATCGATCGGGGTGCCAATCGGATCCCGGGGAGTATCTTCATGAAATATCGTCTGTTCGTTTCCGCTGCGGCGGCGGCGTTGTTGGCCGTTCCGGCGCTGGCTCAAACCGCGACCGCGCCCGCTGCCGCCAGCGCCTCCGCCCAGCCGATCTACGGCGGCTGGGGGGTCGATCTGGGCACCCGCGACACTGCGATCAAGCCGGGGGACGATTTCGACAAATTCGCCTCGGGCTCCTGGTTCGCCAGGACCGAGATTCCCGCCGACAAGCCGTCGATCGGCAGCGGGCTCGAAGTCTACGACCGGACCCAGGCCAATCTCCGCACGATGATCACCGCCGCCCCGGCGGGCAGCAAATACGGCGCGCTCTATGCCAGCTTCATGGACGAGGCGCGGGTCGAGGCGGTCGGGCTGGCCCCGCTGCGGGCCGATCTTGCCGCGGTCGCCGCGCTGCGGACCAAGGCGGCGTTCACCCGCTACATGGCGCAGACCAACGGCAAGTTCGGCATCTCGCTGTTCGATTACGGGGTCAATGCCGATACGCTCGATCCGACCACCAACATCCTGTTCGTCAGCCAGGGCGGGATCGGGCTGCCCGAGCGCGAATATTACCTCTCCGCGCAGTTCAAGCCGCAGCGCGACGCCTATCGCGCCTATATCGAGCGGACGATGCGCGCGGTCGGCAATCCCGATCCGGCGGGTGCCGCAACCGCGATCATGGCGTTCGAGACGGCGATTGCCGAGAAGAGCTGGAAGGTCGCCGATCGCCGCCAGATCGAGAAGATCAACAACCCCTACAGCACGGCAGCGCTCGCCGCCTATGCCCCCGGCGTGGAATGGCCAGCGTTCTTTGCCGGGGCCAAAGTGCCGGTGCAAAAGCGGATGATCGTGACCGAGAACACCGCGGTGCGCGATATTGCGATGCTCTATGCCGCCACCCCGCTGGCGACGCTCAAGCTGTGGCAGCAGTTCCACATCGCCGATCAGGCCGCGCCCTATCTGACCAAGGCGATGGTCGACAGCCGGTTCGCCTATACAAGGACGTTGTCGGGGGTCTCGGCGCTACGCCCGCGCTGGCAGCGCGCGGTGCGGCTGATCGACGGCTCGCTGGGCGAGCTGGTCGGACAGGATTATGTCCAGCGCTATTTCCCGCCCGCCGCCAAGGCCAAGATGTCCGCGCTGGTCGCCAACCTCAAGCTGGCGATG
>JANOOJ010000162.1:0-19316 GCA_031421295.1 Novosphingobium sp. | reverse complement strand
CTATTCAGCTTGGCCATACGGGTCGCAAGGGGAGCCTCACCAAGCCTTGGGAGGGAAACAAGCAGCTTGCTCCGGACCATCCCGACGGGTGGCAGGTGCGCGGGCCTTCGCCAATTCCCTACGGCGGCCGGTCACAGCTTCCTGTTCACGAACTCGCGGTGGACGAGATTGACGCGCTCCATCAAGCCTATGCCGACGCGGCTTGTCGCGCCGAAGCAGCTGGGTTTGAATGGCTCGAGCTGCACTTTGCGCATGGTTATCTTGGGAGCAGCTTTTTCTCCCCGCTCGCGAATAAGCGTGTCGACGCTTATGGCGGGGACCTCGAAGGCCGACTGCGATTCCACCTGGAAGCCGTCGATGCTGTTCGCGCGGTCTGGCCCGAGCGCCTGCCGCTGACGATACGCCTCGGCTCCGATGATCTTCATGCTGACGGCATACAGTTCGACGATGCAGTCCTCGCGATCGAACGAATGAAGGACCACGGCATCGACCTTGCCGATATAAGTTTCGGCTTCAATACAGACGCTATGAACAAGAACCCGCTGGCGGAGGTTGCGGCCATGGTGGAGCGCGGCGCGCGCGTGCGCAGGGAAGTCGGCATTCCCGTCGGCGTGTCGTGGAATCTCGGTCAGCCGGCGGTAGCCGACCGTGCAATCCGTGAGGAACAGATCGACCTGGTCCTTCTCGGTCGTCCCGCCTTGGCGAACCCGCACTGGCCATTTTGGGCTGCGCGTGAGCTCGACGAGCCTGATCCCCTGTCGAATTTGCCGGAGGATTGGTCCTGGTGGCTGCGTCGTACCGGGCCGGACGATCCAAACCTGGGCTGGCCGGGAAGGAGTCCGTGATCTGAACACCGAGCCTTCCCGCGCGTGATCCTCTTGCTGAATAACTGACGCCCCGCCGCATCCGCACCATGTACCTGAAAAACCGACTTCGCGATATCCAACCCGATCGTGCTAACTTCCTCCATGGGCGCCTCCTGCTCATAGGTGCTCGACACACCTACCTTGGCACGAAATGCCGCCGGGGGCGTCCACCCCATCAGACAGTGCCTGCTATTGCGGACCGGTAGCGGGCTGTGCAAGGTTAGGCCGTGGCCGCCAGACTGAACTCCATTCCCGTCTTCTTCGATGCTCGTCAGCTCGCGCACCGGCCGGCTGTAGAGTTGCACAATGGCAGCTGGGCCAAGTACGCTGAAAAGGCTTCGCGTGCCCAAATCATCTTGAAGCAGTTTGAGTGCCATCGGCCGGCACATGACTATGGTATTCAACCCATCTTGCGCGTTCATTCGGCAGACTATGTTGAGTTCCTTCGTTCGGCCCATGACGCCTGGTTGGCGGCAGGCAGAAGCGGCGATGCGATCGGCTACACATGGCCGGTGGTCCGGCGACGTGACCTTGACCTTCAACGCATTGACGCACAGCTCGGCCGCTTCAGCTACGACGCTGCCACACCGATTATGGCCGGGACTTGGGAAGCTGCCTATTGGAGCGCACAAGCCGCTCTGACCGCAACTGCGGCAGTGATTGACGATAATCCTCGCGCAACCTTTGCGCTCTGCCGGCCGCCTGGCCACCATGCGGGGCCCGACTATCTCGGCGGCTATTGTTACCTGAACAGTGCTGCGATCGCCGCTGCGGAGGCCGTGCACCGAGGGCGGCGCGTCGCGATCTTGGACATCGACTACCACCACGGCAACGGAACTCAAGATATCTTCGTCGAGTCCGCAGAGGTCTTGTTCGCGTCCATCCACGCCGATCCGTCTACCGATTATCCCTTTTTCTGGGGCCATGCCGATGAACGAGGCGCCGGAGCCGGCAAGGGCAAGACGCTCAACCTCCCTCTACCACGCGGCACTCGCATCGAGGGATATCTGAATGCCCTCGATCGGGCCTGCTCGGAAGTTCTGGCCCACGGCGCAGATCTGCTCATGATTTCTTTTGGCGCTGACACCTTTGAAAAAGATCCGATTTCCTACTTCGAACTTCGCGAGCCGGATTATGTAATCATCGGGTCTCGCATCGCTGACCTTGGTATTCCAGCGGTCATAATCATGGAGGGCGGTTATGCAATCGACGCCCTTGGCGGAATTGTCTCGTCGTTCCTGTCGGGTTTCGGCCGAGCCTAACCCAAACTCCCCGATCAACAAGATGCTCTCGGCGCCGGCACGCTTGTAAGCCGCGCTGTTCGCGGCAATGGCTGCGGACCTTGCGAGTGCGGGGGGTGGCGGTAGGAGCCTAATGAATGGATTTGACAACATCGACGCCCGGGACAGGCGTGCCTCACTCTTTGTTGGGCCGGTTCGGTGGCGAGCGCCCTCCTGCCGCCGAGTGGTTCGATGCGGCGCTTGCCATCAAGCCCGAGCGCTCGACTTTCACCGTAGAAGGCTCGGCGATTGAACTTCTGACTTGGGGCAAAGTCGGCAACCCAGGCCTGCTGTTCCTCCACGGAAACGCCGCGCATGCGGACTGGTGGAGCTTCATCGCGCCGTTGTTCGCCGATGAGTTCCGATGCGCGGCGATCTCATGGTCCGGCATGGGACGGTCGGACTGGCGCGAGCACTATGCGATACCGCAGTTCGCGCACGAAGCGCGGACAGCGATCGAGGTCGCGGGCCTCGCGGCATCGGGCGAACCGCCGGTGATCGTCGCACATTCGTTCGGCGGCTTCCCAGCGCTCTACATCTGCGCCGAGCAACCTGAGGTGATCGCGGGCGCGATCCTTGTCGATTCTGCACCGCCGAAGTCCGGCGACGGTCCTCCGCCCCGCCTTGCCCAGGGCCGTGCGGGGCAGAACCGCTATCCCACACTTGCTGCGGCCCTCCAGCGGTTCCGCTTCCTGCCGGCGCAGGACAGTGGGCATCCCGAAATCATTGATCACATCGCGCGCAATGGCCTGCATCAAGTGCCCGAGACTGTCGAGAGTCCTGGTGGGTGGGCGTGGCGGTTCGATCCACAGTTCTGGGCTCGTTTGGATCGCCAGGACATCGGCCAAAACCTGGTGATGCGATCGCGCGTGCCCCTGGGCATTATCTATGGCGAGTTGTCGGCGTTATTGCCGCACGACCGGGTTGAGGAAATCCAGGCGATGGTGCCAGACTGCCGGTTCGTCACCGGTGTGGCTCACGCACACCATCACGTCATGGTCGACGAGCCTCTAGCACTAGTCGAGACGATCCGGGCGGGCCTGCTGAAACTGCGGACATAAGAACTCGCTATTTTGGCGCATTCGGATGCCGCCGTCAGGGGAGTTGAGGACACGGCGAGGTTGCAGCGGCCGCTTTACGTCACCTCACTCCCCTCGCTGAGGAATGCAATGTGACATCGGCACCGTCCAGCAAATGGTAGGAGCGATGAGGCGGGTTTTGGGGACGCCCGAACGGTGCGGTCATGTCAGTCATGCGCCGCGAGGCTGCCATAGAAGGCGAGGCTTTAGTTCGAAACGCGGATCAACATCTTGCCGTTGTTTAGTCCTGAGAACAGGCCAATCAGACCTTCGGGTGCTCGCTCAAAGCCCTCGAGGATCGTCTCCTGATATTTGACGCGGCCATCCTTCAGCCAGATGGTCATATCGTCGACGAAGGCCGCTTGGAGGTGCGAAAAATCGGTGGCCACAAAACCTTCCATACGGATCCGGCCATAGATCAAATTGAAAAGGTTCTGCACCCCCTCGCCGCCGCCGTTGTAAGTCGAGATCATACCACAGACCGGGATGCGCCCCCGCAGGTTCATGCGCGGCAAAGCCGCATCCAAGTGACTGCCCCCGACGTTTTCAAAATAGACGTCAATGCCATGCGGGGTGGCCGCCTTCAGTGTAGCGGCGAGAGGTTGGGTTTTGTAATTGATGACGGCGTCGATCCCAACTTCATCGTTCAACCATGCCGCCTTCTCATCAGAACCTGTGGACCCCACGACATAGCAGCCCTTGATCTTCGCAATCTGCGCGACAACCGAACCCACCGCGCCCCCGGCAGTCGATACAAACACTTGCTCGCCGTCCTTGAGCGCCCCGGTTTCAAGCAGACCGCCATAAGCTGTGATGCCTGTGCCTCCCAGTGCGTGCATGTAAACGGAAAGCGACAAGGTTGGGTCGGGGGCCAGCACTTGTATGCCCTTGCCATCGCTAGTGAAGCACTCCTGCATCCCGGCCCCATGCCGAACCAGGTCACCCTCCTTGAAGCTTGAATTTCGCGATTGGATAACACGTCCTATGCCGCCGCCGATCATGGCAACATTCAGCGCTTGGTCTGCGGCGAGCCGTGGCCTCATGTACGGATCGACCGACATCAGCATATTCCGGACCTGGATCTGACCATCCAACGCGTCAGGCGTATCGACTTCAACCACAGCAAAATCGGAAGTGACGGGCACTCCGTCCGGCCGGCAAATGAGGTGGATCTGGCGGCTGGCAGTCATCTCACGGTCTCCGACGTCGATCGCTTATCGCGCGTCCTTGGAGTAGCCCCTCGCTGTGCAGCCCGTCCAGCGTGTAGGCGTCGGTGTGGCAGATGCCTGTCGGGGGCACTGTCAGACTAACCAGAAACTTGGTTCAAATTGTAGTTGCTAAGGGGCGCCGACGGCGATGTAAGCCATTTCGAGTCCGATCAAAGGCAGCCCAAATGACGAACATTGTAGCATTACCAACTCGATTGGAATTGCAATAACCAAATTGGAAAACTGCGGTGCATTTGCTTTGACAGTACCCCCGCGAGCGCGCGACTGACGGTCGACTGGCTAACCCCCGCCTCCGCCGCGACATCGAACGAGGTGACCCGGTAGATACGCAGCGGCTTGGTAGTGCTCTCCCCCGGCATGGACCTGCGTTACATCGCAGAGATGCCGCCGTCCAATTGAGTTTCGCCCGGTCATGAAGCGGCTCTCATCGCTCGCGAGGAAGAGCACTCCGTTGGCGATGTCGTTTGGCTCGCCCACGCGCGCGCGCGCGGGAATTGCACGGTCAGGGCATATATTCCCAACGATCAGTCCCGCTCATCACAAGCCGGTGCATTTACTGTGACAGAGTCTTCCTAAGTCTAAGCGGGTACTTCACATACATCATGACCACGACGCGAATCACCTCGGGCGATGAGTTGAGACACCGGAAAGGGCTGGGCGGCTTCGCTCTGGATTTGCGGCTCATCCGCCCCGGCTAGCACCTCAATGCAGGTCCTGCCACATTGCCCTGACAGAGCCTTCAACTGGATTGTCGAACAATGAGTTCCGGCTCCATCACGGTTGAAAGCTGGGGCTCGCCCGCGATCAGGCCGATGAGCTTGGCAATCATCGCACGCGCGCCGAGCGCGACATCCTGGCGGATTGTGGTGAGGGTCGGCACCACGTGCTGGGCCAGTGGGACATCGTCATATCCAACCACCGCCACATCCCGCGGGACGCTGCAGTTGCGCGCCTCAAGCGCGCGGATCGCGGCAATCGCGATGACGTCCGAGGCGGCGACGATGCCATCGACCCCGGTCTCGCGGTCGATGATGTCGAGCAACTGGCGATAGGCGTGCTCGGCGACCAGCCCGACCCGCAGCGAATGGGCGCTGGCACCGAGCCCCGCCTCGTCGCACGCCAGGCGGAAGCCGGCCTCGCGCTGGGCGATCTCGGGCGCGAGATTGTCGCCGAGGAAGATCAGGCGGCGGCGCCCACGGGCGATCAGGTGCCGGGTGGCGAGCACGCCACCCGCAAGATTGTCCGTACCCACCGTCACGTAAGGCTGCCCGGGCAGCTGGGCACCCCACACCACCATCGGCCGGTACGAACGCGCGACCATCGCCAGCGCTCGCTCCTGATCCGACTGGCCGATCACGACGATCCCGTCGACCCGCCCGGACTCCGCCAGCCGCCGTAGCCACTGGTCGTCGGGCGGAACAACTTTCTTGAGCAGCATGTCGTAGCCGCGCTGCGCCAGCTCGTCGGCGAGGTGGCCGATCAAAGTCAGGAAGAACGGGTCGGTAAGGTGCTGGTCGGTCTGGTGGCCGAGCGGCAGAACGACACCGATCGCCTCGGTTCGCCGCAGCCGCAAGTTGCGCGCGAGAAGGTTGGGCTGAAAGTCCAGTTCGCGCGCCAGTGCGACCACTTTCTCGCGGGTTTGTTGGTTGATCACCGGGTTGCCGGCCAGCGCGCGCGACACGGTTGAGACCGACACGCCCGCCAGCTTGGCCAGCTCGTTCATGGTGGCGGGGCGGGTTACCTTCATGGTCGGCGAGAGTACCCGTTCCGGTGCCGCTGGCAAGCGCTCACCCCGTTCGATGGCGGCCACCGGCGATGTTCTGGGCGAGATCGGCGGTGAGGAAATCGCGGCGCGGGCCATCCGCAGACACCGCGTGAATATCGCCACAAAAGCGCGCAGAGAGCGCTGGGCCCGATATCAGGCGCCCGATACAGTCGCGGTGGAACGGGCAGATTCCGGGAATGCGACCACCCTCCGCGAGGCGAAACTGGAGATGGCCGAGGTCGGGGTGAAGCATGCCGTGGATCGGTCGCCCATCGATGATGATCCCCCCGCCAACCCCGGCAGCGATCATCAGATAGACCAGACCCGAACCCCGGTTCCGTGCCCCGGCATAGCGGGGATGACGTCGGTGCCGAGTGCGAGAGGGCAGGCAAACCGCTTGCGAAACGGACCGAGCAGGTCGGCACCGCTCCAACCCTGCTTGAGTCTGGTGAATATGCGACCAAAACTGCCGGCCGCGCGATCGACCCGGACCAGCCCGAAGCTGGCGACGCCGATCGCCGCGAGAGGAGCCATCGCGTCCCATTCGCAGAGCACGTCAAACGCGGCCAGCGTCTCGCCGGGCGTGAAGGTGGGGGGTTCCGAGCACCCGGTGGTCGCCCGGCCCTCGCTCAGCGCCGCGATACACACGGTTCCGCCCATTTCGAATCCCGCCAATCGCATCGGACCTGCCTAGCCTGCCAGGCACGCCGTGGCCCCTTCCAGCGCTATCGCCGAAAACGGCGCAAACGTGCCTCCGAAGCGGTGACGCCTGTCCGCAGCCGAATCGAACACCGATTCGTCCCCGAAGTAATCGACGAAGCTGGCCACCGACAGGTCGGGAAGGACCCACCAGCTGTAGGCCTGGGTGGGCCGTTCAGGTGGGTTGGACAGAACCAGCCCGTGGCCGTTGAGCAGACGCCAAGGCCCTTCAATCGTCTCGGCCACAGCGCCGTAAAGGCCGGTTGGTGCGACGATCCCGGGGGCGAAGACGCCGCGCTGGGTCGACCAGAACAGATAGAGCAGCCCGCAGTGGCAGACGATGTGCGGCCGCTCGAGCTCGTTGTTGACCCCGGTCGCTTCGATCAGCGGCGCAAGCGCCGCAAAGCTGCCGTCCTCGCGCTTGCGCGCGATGCCGATCACCCCGTCGTGGCTGCTGGGCCGCACAGCCGAAGAACCGGTGAAAAGCAGGTAATCGCCGCCATCGACGTTGCGGAACGGGGCCGGATCGCGGAACGCCTTGATTTGTCCGGGTACCCCGTCGGCCTCATCCGCAGGACGATAGTGAACCCCTTCGGCGCGGGCGACTTCGCGTGGGGCAGACCAATCGGCGAACGGTTCGGCACCTCGGGTCAACGTCGCGGTCGCCGCAAAGATCCGCTGGCGAAAGCTGGGCCGCGCTTCGCCGGCGGTGCCGGTGGCGGTAAAGTAGAGCGTGACCGCACTGTCTTCGAGCACCGCCGAACCCGACCACTCGCGGCTGCCTGGCGACAGCCCTGGCGGCAAGGTCTGGCCAAGGTCCCGGAACGAGTCTCCGCTCCGGTGAAAGTGATGGATCCGCGCGTTGCCGTGGCGCAGTTCGGGATCGTCGAGCGCCGGGGCAGCCAGCGCAAACCACAACTCGCCGCCGTTCCACGAAACGGGATTGCCCGCCACATTAGCAAGCGGCCAGGCATCCCACACGTCGAGCGAAGGCGCGAACCGGATTACGTCCGACGGGGCAAAGGGGGCGAGCGCCGCGCCTTGCGCCTGACCGATGCCCGCCAGGTCACGTGCAGTCCAACGCAGGGTGTCGATTGGCGCAAGCACCCCTTAATTCCTTTCACTGACTGAAGCTTAGACCCCGCATCGGCAGCGGATCGGTTGCTGCCGATGCGGGTGCGTGACCCAATTCAGAAAGTGAAACGGACCGAGCCGGAGATCGAGCGGCCATTGATCGACCGGGCGCGGACAAAGCCGTTGGCGGGAATTGCGCCTTCCTCAGACTCGGTGAACCCGGTTACGTTGAACAGATTGTTGGCGTTGACCATCAGCTCGATCTGCGGCGTCATTTTGAAGCTGGCGAAGCCGTTGACCTGCGTGAACCCGGGCAGCTTCAGCTGGTTGCTGTCTTGAGTGAAGCTGTCGGTCGTTCCGACCACGTTGGCGCCAACCGCGAAGCGGTCGGTCGAGATTTGTGGGCTGATCTGGTAGACGAATTTGGCCTGACGCCTGGGACGGTTGCCGACGTTGGCCGGCGACAGCGAGGCCGAGGTGATCTTGGCGTCGGTGTACGTGCCCGAGGCGGTGATCGAGAACAGCCCAAACCGCGCCGCACCCTCGGCTTCGAGCCCGTAGGACCGGTACATGTTGCTGAAGAAGCCCAGCCCGAAGTCGAAATTGGTCTCCTCGGTCTTCGAATAGAAGCCAGTGAGGTAGAGCTGGAACGGACCCTGGCGATATTTCACCCCGCCTTCGGCCTGCTTGACGTAATCGACCACCGCGCCTTCGGAAGCGAGATTACCCGCGGCGTTGATTGCCGGTCCGAAGATCAGGCGATCGGCGTTGGCGCGCGCGCCGCGGCTGTAACGGGCGAACAGCGCGGTCGTGTCGCTCACCCGGTAATTGGTGCCGAACGAGAAGGACACGTAGTTGTAGCCGTAATCGATCCGCTGGCGTCCGGCGAAGTTGAGCACCGTAGTCTTGGTCTCGGGAACCTGGATCGTCCCGTCGCCGTTGACGTCGATCGTCCGCACCGGGCCGTCGGATAGTACCGAACCGCTCACGTCGCCAGAATCGAACCGCACGCTGGCGTCGAAGTTGAGCGCGCCGGTCTCGAACCCGAGGCTCGCGAACGGAGCGGTGGTGGTATAGCGCAAATCGTATTCGCGGCGGCAGCAATTGCCGAAGAAGCTGGCACCATAGGCCACGGTGCCGTTCTGCGTTTGAGGCACGCCGGCCGCATTGCGCACGTCGATCAGCGCGGCGTCGCTGCCGTCGGCCGCGAGCAAGTGCGAAGTCCACAGCCAGGTCGTATCGATATCCTGACGCGAGTAGTAAAAGCCGACGGTGGCTTTGAGCGTGCCGCCGCTCATCTCGAACGAGCCATTGAGGCGCGTGTCGTTGGTCAGGTTGTCGAGGCTGTTGAGCTTGGTGTTGAACAGCACGATGGGGATCAGCAGGCCGTTGCCGCTGAGCGTGGAGGGGCTGGTAATCCGCTGGCCGGCGTTTTGCCCGGTGGCGAAGAACAGTTGCGAACCCGCGCCGCCGACCGAATCGGCCACGACCTGGGCACTGTCGACCCCGGCGGGGAACGGCGAGATGAACCGCCCGCTGATGTCCGAGAACCGCGCCTTGTTGGTGAAGTTGATCGCGTCGCTGAAGTCATAGCTGAGCTGGCCGCCGACCGCGAAGACCTTGGGCCGCATCCCGTCCCCGATGTCGTCGGTGGTGGGGTTGTTGTTGCGGTCGAGGGTTAGGATCCTGCGGAAGAACTTACTGTGGATCGTCTGGTTGTTGGGGTCGAGCCCGGGGATCGCGACGTAATCGGGGTTGGCGTTGGTCCCGGTGACCCGCACCGGACTGGGCAGATAGCCGATCGCCTTGTCATCGAGATACTTAACGTCGAGCCGGACGAAGCCGCGATCGCCGAGATCCTGGGTGAGGTTCGCGCGGATCTGGCCGCCCTTGTTGCCATCGTAGCCGGCGTCGCGCGGGCCTTCGCCTTGGCGGTAGAAGCCGCCAACGTGGAACTTGGTGCCAGGACGCAGCTCGCCGCCGTATTCGGCATCGACGCGGTAATCGCGGTAATCGATCCCCGCAGTGAGGACGACCGAGCCGCCCTTTTCGCTGCCATCCTTGGTGATAAAGTTGACGATGCCGCCCGGCGAGTTCGAGGTGAAAGTCGAGGCCGAGCCGCCGCGGATCGATTCGACCCGGGCGATGCTGGTGTCGACTCGGGTGAAGATATCGGCGTTGCCGAAAATGATGTCGCCGAACTCGAGGATCGGCAGGCCGTCTTCCTGGAGCTGGAGGAACTTGGCACCGCCGGTCGAGACCGGAAGCCCGCGGACGTTGATGTTGGCGTTGCCTTCGCCGCCCGACGATTCGGCGCGGATGCCGGGAATGTTGCGCAACAGCTCGGCGGCCGAACGCGGCGCGGATTGCAAAATCGTCGAATCGTCGATCGAGGTGGTCGAGACCGACGATTCGAGGCGGTTCGTTCCGCGGGCGACGCCGGTGACCACGATCTCGGAAGAATCGACGGCTTCGGCGGCCGGCGCCTCGCTCTGGGCCCAGGCCGGAGCCGCCAGTGCGGCGAGCGAAACAGAACCCAACAACGCTGTGACTCGAATAATCATGCCTAATCTCCCATCGCCGAGACCCGCTGCGGGGGTCCTTGTGCCAAAAGGGCTTACTCGCCTTCCGCAATCGATTGCAAGTATTTTCTGCAATCGATTGTAATTCGCCGTGGGATGGGGCACAACGCGTGCGGATCATCCGAAGCGGTGGCCTGGGACAGAGCCTGACAGGAGAAAAATGGTGATCAAGGCACGGCTGCCGCTATTGCGCATCATCGAGATGAACATCGGCTTTTTCGGCCTCCAGTTCAGCTTCGGCCTGCAACAGGCCAACATGACCCCGATCTATCGCTTCCTCGGTGCAGACGAGGCGACGATGCCGCTGTTGTGGCTGGCCGGGCCGATGACCGGGCTGATCGTCCAGCCGCTTATCGGCTCGATCAGCGACCGCACGACCTCGAAGCTCGGCCGCCGCACGCCGTACTTTCTAATCGGCGCAGTGATCTGCTCGCTGTGCCTGCTGGCGATGCCCTACAGCCCGGCGCTGTGGGTTGCGGCCTCGCTGCTGTGGCTGCTCGATGCGGGCAACAACGTCACGATGGAGCCCTATCGCGCCTATGTCGCCGACCGGCTCGAGCCTGACCAGCAGCCCGCCGGGTTCCTGACCCAGAGCGCGTTCACCGGCCTCGCCCAGTGCGCGTCTTACGCCGCGCCCTCGTTGCTCGCCGCGCTCGGCGTGTCGACTGCGCTCGACGTGGGGAACGGCATCCCCGAGATCGTCAAGATAGCCTTCCTGATCGGCGCGGTCCTGTCGATTGCCAGCATCCTTTGGTCGGTCTGGCGGGTCCCCGAATTGCCGCTCGAGCCCGAGGAGGCTGCGGCGTTGCGCGCCCGGCCATCGGGGATCGTTGCCACGCTCGCCGACATTGCCCTGGCGCTGCGCGAGATGCCGTTGGCGATGCGCCGCTTGGCGGTGGCGATGCTGTGCCAGTGGTACGCGATGTTCGTCTATTGGCAGTACGTCTCGCTGGCGGTGTCGCAGGCGCTGTACGGCACCACCGACGCGGCAAGTCCTTCCTACCTCGGCGCCACCCTGCTTTCGCAAAAGATGGGGGTGCTCTACAACGCGATCGCCTTCGTCGGCGCGCTGGCGCTGATCCCGGTGGTGCGTCGCATCGGCGCGCGCTGGGCCCACGCCGTGTGCCTGACCGCCTCGGGCTTCGCGATGATCGCGATCGGACGGATCGGCTCGGCCGAGCTGATGTATTGGCCGATGATCGGGATAGGAATTGGCTGGGCGGGGATGATGGGCAACACCTACGTGATGCTCGCCAAGGCGATCCCGCCCGAGCGCAACGGGATCTATATGGGCATCTTCAATATGTTCATCGTCATCCCGATGCTGATCGAGACTTTGACAATGCCGCTGATCTACCAGCCGCTGCTCGGCGGCGATCCGCGCCACGCGCTGGCGCTGGCCGGCGTGCTGATGCTTGCAGGGGCGCTGGCGACTCTCAGGGTGGGCGGCGCGCCGCGTGGGCGTGGCCAAGCTTTCCTGGGCACCTGATGGTTGGCACTGTCAGACTAACCAGAAATTGGTTCGTTGGGCGTTGGGGAGAGCCCAAATTTCCAACCGACGTCCTGAACAAAGCAGGAGCACAGTGCCATAAGTGGATTTTTGGAGCCTGATACGGTGCCGAAACAAAATAGGATTTAGCCTGCCTTATTGCTTTGACAGTACCGGGCGGGGGCCTTGCTCATTCGCCCCGGCTATAGCAAACCGCTCTACCGGGGGCCATCCCTTTGACACCACCCGAATGGCCAGTCGTACCGGAGCCGACGTCTCGGTCGGTCACTCAGATTCTCCTCAAAGCGCACTCTTTGTGGTGCGCCTTGCGCTTGCTTATCCGAATGCAGAAACTGAGAACAGTAGATTCGTCCGTTTTTCCGTGGTATGGACGGAAATTGAGAAAGCGAGTATCATCTCGCGCTCGGCGAGGAGTTGGGGTGTGCAACAGTTGGCGCGAGGCATTCAGGGAAAGACTTTGCGGATTGCGGCCTTCGCCTTGGGCGCGCTGGGACTCACCGCTGCGCAGCCAGCGGTGGCGGCGCGCAGTGATTGGGTGTGTCCCGAGGGTTTCACGCCGAAGGTCGGCCTCAACACCGGATTCATGTCCGACGGTAAGGCACGTGCCTTTGTCATCGTGCCGCCGAAGACGGGGCGCGGCCCGGCACCGGTCTGGGTGCCGATGGTCGGCACGGTCGAAGCGACCAACTGGAATCTGAACGTCGTGCGTAGCGGCAACAACGCCAAGCTCGCCGATGCAGGCTTCATGGTGATCGGCCCGGTCCGCGACTGTGCGGGACAAGACCCTAATCTGGGAGGCGGTCAGTGCAATGGCGTGGGGCATGACGGGTGGACCTGGAATCCCTGGAACGAGGGTCGCGCGCCCGGCGCTACGGGTGATCGCTGGAAAGCCGATGCCGGCCCCGACGTTCGCTTTCTGGAAGCGATGGTGCGTTGCGTCGGGACGAAATGGCCGCTCGACCGCCATCGTCTTTATCTCGGCGGGATTTCGTCGGGCGGGACGATGACCAACCGCGCACTGCTATTCGATTCGAAGTTCTGGGCGGGCGGCATGCCGATTTCGGGCGAATGGTACGCGACCAGGGACGACGGGTCGTCGGTGGCGTTCAACGCTGCCCGCGCGATGGTTGCTGCCGAACCAGCCAAGATCTGGCAGGGCCGCGTCGGTCCCTATCCGCTTGCACGGCGGCTCGATCCCATGATCGTGATCACCGTCTGGGGCGGCGAGCGCGACCTGTGGGATTGTGGCCCACCGATCGGACTCTGCTCGGACTATCGGCCAACGACGCAAGCCGGTTCCAACTATTTCAGCAGTATATCGGGTGTTGTCCATGTCGCTTGTTCGGCAACGCACGGGCATATGTGGCCGCAGGTGAACACCGATGCGTTCAATCTATGGGCGCTGCGCACATTGGCGTCGCATCCGAAAGGAACCCGCGCCGCGCGGTTCAGGTTGACGCCACCGCCCGAAGGCTATCGCTGCCAGCTCGGCCGCTTTACCGACCATTACTAAAGGGTTGCCGTTTCCCATGACTTCCCGTTTTCCTGCAATCTTAAGCGCCTCGCTGGTCGTCGCGCTCGCTGCGGTTGCTGCGACGATCGCACCCGCCCAGCAACGCACGCCCGCTGCGGCCGGGCACGGTCTTGCCGGCCCCGACGGCGCCGCGCTCTATGGGGCGCGCTGTGCGGCGTGTCACGAAACACCTGCAGAACAGCGGACGCCGAGCCGCGAGGTGCTCTCGAAGAACCCGCCGAGCTTCATCGTCGCTTCGTTGCGCAACGGGGCGATGGCACCGATGGCAGCCGGACTGACGCTGGCCGAGATCACCGCGATCGCGCAATTCGTCAGCAAGCAGCCCGACGACAAGCCCATGGGCGAGATCGATCCGCGTCTCATCTGGGGCGACAGCGTCGCTGATACGCCGCTTGACGCGCCCAAATGCGCGAGCCCGCCTGAGCCGGTGAATCTCTCGGCACGTTCGCAGTGGAACGGGTGGAGCCCGAAGGCGGACAATGCCCATTACCAGCCTAATCCCGGCCTGATCGCAAGTAACGTGCCGCGCCTCAAACTGAAGTGGGCCTTCCAATATCCGGGCGCAAAGAATGGCCAAGCGACCGTGTTAGGCAACCGCCTGTTCGTCACGTCGATGTCGGGAGCGGTCTATGCGCTCGATGCGCGGACGGGCTGCGTTTACTGGCGTCACGCTGCCGGGGCCGCCACCCGCACGAGCGTGACGATCGCGGCGCTGCCCAACGGCGCGCCAGCGCGTGCGGCGCTATTTTTCTCCGACTGGACCAAGAGTGCGGTGGCACTTGATGCCGATACCGGACGGCAATTGTGGAAGACGGTAATCGACGATCAGCCAGGGCTGCAAATGACCGGCTCACTGACCTATTGGGACGGCAAGATATTCGTACCGATCTCGTCAGGGAACGAGGCTTTCGCCCAGATCCCAAACTGGGAGTGCTGCAAGTTTCGCGGCGCGCTTGTCGCAATCGACGCTGCAACGGGCAGAGTACTATGGAAGCGCTATACCGACGAGCAGGAGCCGCGCCCGTTCAAGATGAACAAGGCAGGTCGACAGATGTGGGGTCCGTCGGGCGGGGCGATATGGGTTGCTCCAACGGTCGATCCGGCGCGGCGGCTGATCTATGTCGGTACGTCGAACAGCTATACCGATCTACCATACGAAAATTCGGATTCGGTGCTCGCGATCGAGGCGGACACGGGAAGAATCCGCTGGGCGAAGCAGCTGACAAGAGACGACAACTATATCGACGGTTGCGGGCGAAAGGACGATCCGCCCGCCAACTGTCCGTCGCCGCTCGGCCCTGATTTCTCGATCGGCGCGGCGGTCATCCTGCGCGCGTTGCCGGGCGGCGGAGAGCTGCTTTTGGTCGGCCAGAAATCGGGCATGGTCCATGCACTCGATCCGGCGAAGGACGGCGCGATCGTTTGGCAGCGCCGCGTCGGCGTCGGAACGGCGCTTGGCGGAGTTGAGTTCGGACTCGCGGCGGATGCAACGCGCGTTTACGCTGGCGTTTCGGACATCGCGATGCGCGAGCGGACGGGTACGCCGGGGCTTTACGCGATCGACATTGCGACTGGCGCTCCCGTTTGGGCCCAGCCGACGTCGAACACACCCAAGTGCCGCTGGACAAACTTCTGGTGCCACGGAGCGATCAGCCAGGCGATCACGGTGATGCCCGGCGCGGTGTTCGCGGGGAGCTATGATGGCCATTTCCGCGCCTATGACGCGGCGAGCGGCAAGATCCTTTGGGACTTTGACACCGGGACCGAGGCGGTGAGGGCGCTCAATGGCAAGATGGTGTTTGGCGGAGTCATGGATGGTGCCGGGCCGACAATCGCAGCGGGCGTGGTCTATGTCCATTCGGGCTACGCTGGGCGTTCGGGTGCGACGGCGGGCCGCAATATGCGCAATGCCGACGGCAATGTGCTGATGGCCTTTTCGGTCGATGGCAAATAGGAGTGTGTTCGTGAAGCGTGTCATCCTGCTGGCCGTAGCTGTCGGCCTCAATTCCGCCGTCCTCCATGCCGCGCCGCCGACTGCGCCGCCGGGTTTCGCGAAATGCCAGGCGTGTCACGCTACCGTCGCCGGCGTGCCCGCGCGCGCGGGCCCCAACCTGTGGAGAGTGGCCGGCGCGCGGGCGGGGAGCCGCGCGGGCTATCCCTATTCGTCCGCACTCAGAGCCAGCAAGGTAGTCTGGACCCGGGCGGCGCTCAGGCGCTACCTCGCCGATCCCGCCGCGACGGTGCCTGGCACACGTATGCCAAAGGTGGTCATGACGCCCGCCGAGCGGGACGCGCTCGTGTCCTATCTCGGTGCGCTGATATGACCGACCCGCAGGCTGCCATTGCCGCATATGCGGCTCGATCGTTTGGCACTTTCGCTGAGCTTTTCGCGCTGCAGGCCGACGCCCGGCAAGATCATGTCGCGATCGTCTGCGAGGGCGAAGCGATCTCTTACAAGGCTCTCGACATGCTGGCGGATGGCGTGGCGGCCGCCCTCCAGCGCGACGGCGTGAAGCCGCAGGGGGTAGTCACGATCTGCGCCGCGAGCAGTATTGCCTATGCCGCCGTGTTCATCGGCACGCTCCGCGCCGGTGCCGTCATTTCTCCCTTGGCGCCATCGGCAACGCCCGAACAATTGCGCGCGATGATCGCCGACAGCGGCGCCTCTCATTTGTTCGCAGACAAGGCCGTTGCGGATCATCTTGCCCCGGTCGACGACCTGATCACCGCGACGCGCATCGCGCTCGAACCCGGCGCGACCGGCGCAGCGTTCGACGGCTGGCTGCCGGCCGGCGACGCACTGCCGAAGCCGGTCGAGGTCGGCCCGGATCAGGCGTTCAACATCATCTACTCATCGGGAACCACGGGCACACCGAAGGGCATCGTTCAGCCGCACAGCATGCGCTGGAACCATGTCGGCCGACTCGGCGGCTATGGCGCGGATGCCGTGACGATCGTCTCGACGGGCCTGTATTCGAACACGACTCTGGTCAGTTTCCTGCCTGCGCTCGGTACCGGCGGCACGCTCGTGCTGATGCCGAAGTTCGAGGCCCGCGCATTTCTCGAACTCAGCGAAAAGCATCGCGCGACGCACGCGATGCTCGTGCCGGTCCAATATCGCCGGATTCTCGACGTGCCCGATTTCGACCGCTTCGACCTGTCGTGTTACCAACTGAAATTTGCGACCTCGGCGCCGTTTTCGGCCGAGCTCAAGGCCGAGGTGCTGCGGCGCTGGCCGGGCGGCCTGATCGAATATTATGGCATGACCGAGGGCGGCGGCTCGTGCATGCTCGCCGCGCACGAGCATCCCGACAAGCTCGCGACAGTGGGTCGGCCGATGGATGGCCACGACATGCGCGTGATCGGCGAGGATGGACGATTCCTGCCACCGGGACAGGTCGGTGAAGTCGTCGGCCGCTCGGCCGCAATGATGAAGGGCTATCACAACAAGCCCGGCGCGACCGCCGAGGCCGAATGGATCAGCCCTGCGGGCGACCGCTACATCCGTACCGGCGATCTCGCGTCAATCGACGAAGATGGCTTCTTCACCCTGATCGGGCGCAAGAAAGACATGATCATTTCGGGCGGGATCAACATCTATCCGTCCGACCTCGAGGAGGCGCTGAGCGCACATCCGGCAGTCAGCGAAGCCGCGGTGATCGGCGCGCCGTCGGAGCGCTGGGGCGAGACTCCGGTTGCGTTCGTAACGCTCGAACCCGGTGTAACCGCAACGCCCGAAGAGTTGCTCGCGGCAGCAAACGCGACGCTCGGCAAGATGCAGCGCATCGCTGAGGTCAGGATTATCGACGAACTACCGCGCAGCGCGATCGGCAAAGTTTTGAAACGCGAACTGCAGGACCAGTTGGCGGCACAAGCCGCTGATCAAGCAAAGGGATAACGATGGGGAACAGGCTCAACGGCAAGGTCGCGGTCATCACGGGCGGCACCAGCGGCATCGGCGAGGCGACCGTCGAGCTGTTCGTCGAAGAAGGTGCGAAAGTCGTCTTCACCGGGCGCAATGAGGACGCCGGTCGCGCCATCGCCGATCGCATCGGTGCCGCCGCCTGGTTCGTTCAGGGCGACATGCGCCGCGAAGCCGACATCAAGCGCGCGGTCGACACTGCTGTCGAGCGCTTCGGCCGCCTCGATTGCTTGTTCAACAACGCCGGCGCGGGGACGCGTGGCACGCTCGAAACGGTGACAAGCGAAGATTTCCATGATGCGATGGATCTTCTGGTCGGCAGTGTCGTGTTCGGCATCAAGCATGCCGTGCCGGTCATGAAAGCGGCGGGCGGCGGGGCAATCATCAACAATGCGAGCGTCGCCGCGCTGCGCGTCAACTACGGCGGGTTTCTCTACAGCGCAGCGAAAGCGGCCGTGCGTCAGCTGACCAAGGTGGCTGGCATCGAGCTCGCTGTCCACGGCATCAGGGTCAACTCGATCGCGCCTGGAGGCATCGCAACCCCGATTTTCTTCGGCGGATCGGAGCGCGCGAAGACGATGGAGGAAGCGCACGTCGCCGCGAGCATGGCAAAGCTCCACCGCAGTCTCGCGAGCGCGACCCCGTTGCGCAAGACCGGCGTCCCGCGCGACATCGCCTATGGCGCGCTGTATCTGGCGAGCGATGAGGGGCGCTTCGTCAACTGCCACGATCTCGTGATCGACGCCGGCATGACCGCGGCGGGCGTGACCCGGTTCGAAGAGCCTGCAGGAAAGACGGCATGGTAATCGTCGCGGAAGGATTGGCGTTCGCCGAGGGGCCGCGTTGGCATGACGGCGCGCTGTACTGGTCGGACATGCACGGCCATGTCGTGCAGCGGCTGGCCGGCGGACGGGTCGAGACGGTGTGCGAGGTGCCGAACCGGCCTTCGGGACTCGGCTGGATGCCCGATGGGCGCATGTTGATCGTGTCGATGGCCGACAAGCGCGTGCTGAGATTGGAGGCTGACGGCAGCCTCGCCACGCACGCCGACCTGTCCGCGCTCGCGCCGTGCCGCTGCAACGACATGGTCGTCGATGCCAAGGGCCGCGCCTATGTCGGCAATTTTGGCTTCGAGATCGGAACCGACGGCGAAACCGAGGAGCCGCGCGCGACAGTGCTGATCCGGGTCGATCCCGATGGCACGGCATGCGCGGTCGCCGACGATTTGCTGTTTCCCAATGGCGCGGTGATAACGCCCGACGGCCGCACACTGATAGTCGCCGAGACCTGGCGCGCATGCCTGACCGCGTTCGACATCGACGAAGCGGGCGACCTGTCCAACCGGCGCCTGTGGGCACAGCTTCCCGAGGGTGCGGTGCCCGACGGGATTTGCCTCGATGCCCAGGGTGCAGTCTGGGCAGCCTCGCCGACCACCAACGAATGTCTGCGCATCGCCGAAGGCGGGGCGGTGCTCGACCGCGTGGCGACACCGCAAAAAGCATTCGCTTGCGCGCTCGGCGGCGCGCAAGGCCGCACGCTTTACGTCTGCATCGCCGACTCGCATGATCCTTTGCGGCAACGCACCGAGCGCAACGGCAAGATCGTGGCGTTCGCAGTGGGCGCTTGCGGCCTAGCGTCAGGACCTATTAAATCGCTTGCGGAGTTGGGCAACAGTTGATTCAATGGCTGCGCAAGGAGGTGCTGCCATGAGTGATCTGATCTGGTTGTCGGAAGCGCAGATGCGTCGGATCGAGCCGTATTTCCCATTGTCGCACG
>JANOOJ010000161.1:0-4303 GCA_031421295.1 Novosphingobium sp. | reverse complement strand
TCCCCGCTCGATCCGGACGAGGACGTCGCCGAGTTCCTGCAAGGGCTGGTGACCAACGATATCACCGGCGCGCTGCCGGTATGGGCAGCTTTGTTGACCCCGCAAGGCAAGGTGCTGTTCGATTTTCTGGTCTGGCCCTCGGGCGACGAGCTGCTGATCGATTGCGAAGCGGCGGCGGCGGACGAATTGGTCAAGCGCCTGTCGCTTTATCGCTTGCGCCGCAAGATCGGGATCGCGCGCGATGACAACCTTGCCGTGCATTGGCGCCCGCACACCGGCGATGGTGCCGCCACCGACCCCCGCCTCTCGGCACTAGGAGAACGCTGGCTCGCGCAAGTTGCGCCCGGCGATGAGGCCGCCGACCGCGACTGGCTAGCCCACCGGCTGCACCACGGCGTCACCGAAGGCCATGCCGAACTCGGCGACCTGCTCTGGCTGGAATGCAACGCCGCCGAGCTGGCCGGCGTGAGCTTTTCCAAGGGCTGTTACATCGGTCAGGAAAACACCGCGCGAATGAACTGGCGCGCGAAGGTCAACCGGCGGCTGGTGGTGGTGCCGCTGGCGCAGTCCGATCCGGCGCGGCAGCGGGCGGTGTATCCCGAGCTGGCGTTGGCAGTCGATCATCTGCGGGTCGAGGCGCTGGACGTTGCAGCCCTGCCGCAGTGGCTGCGCGCCGCGCTAGAGCAGCAGGACAGCGAACCCTAACGACGCGGCAAAACTCGCGAGCGTGGCTGCGACCACGGGCAGCGTTGCACGCCAGCCCATGTCGAGCAGCAAATCCATCCGGCTGCGCATCGCCGTCGCGGTGACCGCCAGCAGCAGCATCGCTTTCGATCCGGCCAGCAAATAGCCGGTGAGCGCGGAAGGAACCGCGACCACGCTGTTGAGCGCCACCGTCGCGAGAAATGCAGTGATGAACCACGGCAGCGCCAGTCGCCGCCACACCGGCCGCCCGGCCGCCTCACCCGCCGGGCCGATCATCAGGCTGACCAGCGCAACCACCGGAGCAAGCAGCGCCACCCGCGCCAGCTTGACGATCGTGGCATGGCTGCCCGCCGCGTCCGAAAAGGCATAGCCGCCGCCGATCGCCTGCGCGACATCGTGGATCGAGGCCCCGATCAGGAACCCGGCCTCGCGGTCGGACAGCGCCAGCTCGGTCGCCAGCACCGGATAAACCGACATGGCAAAGGCGCTGGCGAGCGACACGCCGACCAGCGTCAGCGCGAATTGCGCTTGGCTCAGCCGGTCCTTGCCGATCACCCCATAGAGCGCGAGCGCCGCGCTCGCCCCGCAAATCGCCGTCGCCCCGCCCGCGAGAATTCCGGCCTCACGCGATTGTCCGGCCAGCCGCGCCGCGCCGATCGCGGCCCCGAAGGTCACCGCCATCACCACCAGCAAGGCGGCGAAGGGTGCGGCCCCGAGCGCGACGATCTGGGCGAAGGTGACCTGAAACCCCAGCACCACAATCCCCAGCCGCAGGAAGGTGCGCGAGGCAAAATCGAGACCGCGATGGGTCCGCTGGTCGCGCGCGATGAAGTTGAGCGAGAGACCGACCAGCAGACCCAGCAGGATAATCGGGAAGTGATAATGCTCGGACAGCCACGCGGCCGCTGCCGCCGCCACCGCGCAAACCGCCAGCCCGGGAAACAGCGAATCCCTGGGCGGGGAGGCGGCGCTGGCAGTTTCGGCCAGGTGGATTTCGCCGAACAGGTCGCCGCCATAGGGCAGCGCGTCCCAATCGATCTTCGCCCCCCGGCCAGCCGCGCTTGTGTCCAACGGTGTCATGCCGCGCAGGTCTTATCCCTGGTCGCATCGCGGTGGCAAGGCCCGATGCAATTCCGACGCTTCGCCGCAGTGGCGGGGTCCTAGCCCGGCGCCACCGTCAAAACGCCTGCCTTGAGCGCCGCGGCTACCAGCAGCGCCTCGGCCGTGTCGCGCGCCGAGGTGCGCGGCAGTTCGAGGCTGAGGGTGAGCGCCGAGCCCATCAGCGCATCACCCAGCGCCATCAGGCACAGCGCATGTGTCACTTCGCGCATGCTGCCCGATCCATCGACCTGGAGATCGTCCACCAGATCGTGGATCGCTTCGAGGATCGGATCGAGCGCATCCTCGTTGCCGTTCATCAACATCCACGTCGCCAGCGCGCCGCCGCCTTCCTTGTCGAAGGCGTCGAAGGTCAGATCGACCACATCGCGCGCGGTCCCCTCGCCGGCGCGGGTGGCGATCACTGCATCCTCGATCGTCGCGCAAATGGTGACCGCGAGGTGTTCGGCCAGCGCTTTTTGCAGCCCCGCCGCCGACCCGAAATGGTGGAGCAGATTGGCGTGCGTACGCCCGATCCGCGAGGCCACGGCCTTGAGCGTGATCGCCTGCGGGCCCAGCTCGATCAGCAACGCGCGCGCGGCTTCGAGCGCGACGGTGCGGCTTTCCTCCTGGCTCAGGCGTTTCCTTATTGACATCAGTGTAAGTTAATCCTAGATGCGCCTCATGAACATTCAGACCACAATTCCGCTCGACGTAGAACCCGCTGCCGCTCCCGGCAAGGCGGTTCCGACCCCGGCTGATCTGACCATCACCGTGCGCGACCAGCGTTTCGGGCGCGAGACCAAGCCGTCGCGCTGGTGGATCAAGGGCGATCCGATCGGCACCGCCTGGCACAACGCGCTCTCCGCCACCTTCCCGCGCGGCGAGGCCTTCTTCATCGAGGCGGTCAAAGCCCACCGCGACGGCGCTCCGCCCAAGCTCGCTGAGGAAATCCGCGCTTTCGTCCGTCAGGAAATCAACCACACCCGCGAGCACATCGTGTTCAACAAGGCGGCGACCGAAGCAGGCTACGATCTCGAAAAGATCGACCGCCGTGTGGCCGAGAACCTCGAACTGACCAAGGACCGCCCGGCGATCATCAACCTCGCGGTGACCATGGCGCTCGAGCATTACACCGCGATGATGGCGCATGAATTCCTCGCCAATCCCGCCCACTTCGAGCATGCCGAACCCGAGACCGCCGCGATGTGGCGCTGGCATGCGATGGAAGAGATCGAGCACAAGGGCGTCGCCTACGACACCTGGCTCCACGCCACCCGCGACTGGACCAAATGGCGGCGCTGGAAGCTCAAGTCGCTGATGATGGTGATCGTCACCAAGAACTTCATCCAGAACCGCTGGAACGATTCGCTCGATCTGCTCGCCCAAGACGGCCTGAGCGGGGCGGCGGTGAAGTGGCGGCTGTTCACCTATCTGGTCGCCAGCCCCGGCGTGCTGCGCAAGGTGTTCCCGGCGTGGTGCGCCTACTTCCTGCCTGGCTTCCATCCGTGGAACCACGACGACCGCGCGTTGATCGGCAAGACGACCAGCGAGTTTGCCGACGCTGTGATGGCGTAGTCGCGGCGTCCCCGCGAACGCGGGGACCGCTGGCCTACAGTCGTACCCAGCGGCCAGCGGTCCCGGGTCAAGCCCGGGACGACGTCAGGCGGCTCGGGCTACCATGTCGTCGTCGCAGTCGCTGGGTTCACCCAGTTCGGCAGCATGGACGACTGCAGGAACCTTCTCACCGCGCGACAGGCAATAGCGCGGGCGCACTTCGCCGGTCGGCTTGAAGCCGATCTTGCTCAGCACGCGGCCCGAGGCCGGGTTGTCGGTGAAATGCCCGGCGGTCACCAGTCGGTGGCCGAGTGTCCGCGCCAGGCTGAGGACCGCCCGCGCCGCCTCGGTGGCGAAACCCCGGCCCCAGTGATCGCGCGCGATCCAGTAGCCAAGCTCGACCACGCCGTCCTCATTGCGGTCCAGCCCGACGCTGCCGATGATCCGCGCCGGAGCCGAGCTGCTCGGCAGGGTCACGAAGAAATGCGGCAGCCGCGCATCCTGCGGCTTGCCCGCAAAATCGCGCGCGTGATCGGCGGTATAGGGCCAGGGTGCCTTGGCGAGGTTGCGCACCACCGCCTCGTCACCGATTCCGGCGAGCAGTTCCTGCCAATCCTCGGGCCAGCCCGGCCGCAGGAACAGCCTTTCGCTACGAATGAACATAATCCGTCTCCACTCTCTCGCCCTGCCAGCGCGATACGCGCCCAGCGTGACATGGTTGTTACGGCTTGCGCCCGGACGCACCGCTGCTGCGGCGCGGGGGCGAAGCTGTGCTGAGGGAGAGACAAAAAGAGAGGGAGACGGGCCGGGCCCTCTCCCTCGTATGGCCGGATCGAAACCCGGCGGGGCCACCCATCAGGGTGACCCGTAATCGGTCACCCAATTATTCCGCCGCGACTGCCATATCGACCGACACGTATTTGCGGCCAAGCTTGCCATCGTG
>JANOOJ010000160.1:0-2346 GCA_031421295.1 Novosphingobium sp. | reverse complement strand
AGTGCTCGATGCTGATGATGCTTTGGCCCGGTTGGTCGAGCAAACCCTGCGCCGCGCGCGGGACCGGGGGGGCGAGTTGGCCGAAGCCGCGCGAACCTTAGACTGAGCTTCTGATGCTGGTCGCTTCCCCCCTCCCCGTCGGGGAGGGGCGGGGGTGGGAGAGCGAGGCCGAGAGGCTCGCGTCGGCACTGGCGTCGAACCCCCACCCCAAACCCCTCCCCGATGGGGAGGGGCTTCATTGGTTCCGATCAATGTGATTTTGCACAAGGCTCGTTACAAATTGCGACACGGGCTTGTCCGGTTTCGCTTGAATCCTGACCGCAATGCTCCGATATTCGCAACTATCGCGTTTCGCACCCTCGCGGGACCGTATGAGGAGTTTGACGACCATGGCTAATTGGAACGACCCCCAGCCCACCCGGACTGGCTTCGGCGCGTCTCCGAGCCTGAACGGCGATGTCATCGGCACCGCCACCTACGATCTGGGCCTCCGCAAATACATGCTCTCGATCTACAACTACATGGCCTCGGGCGTGCTGCTCTCGGGCGTGGTTGCGTTGCTGATGTACACCACCGGCTATGCCGCCGCGATGATCGGCTCGCCGGTGATGTGGCTGGTCGTGCTGTCGCCGCTTGCGATCGTGTTCGCGATGTCGTTCGGACGCAACAAGTTCAGCCTGCCGACGCTCCAGGCAATGTTCTGGGGCTTCGCGATCCTGATGGGCATGTCGCTGTCGACGATTTTCCTGCGCTATACCGGCGGTTCGATCGCGGCGACGTTCTTCGCCACCGCAGGCGCGTTCGCGGGCCTCAGTCTGGTCGGCTACACCACCAAGAAGGACCTGTCCGGCATGGGCACGTTCCTGACCATGGGGGTGATCGGCCTGCTGATCGCGATGGTGATCAACATCTTCCTGCAATCGTCGGCGCTGTACTGGGCGATCAGCTTCCTTGGCGTGCTGATCTTCGCCGGGCTGACCGCTTACGACACGCAGCGCCTGAAGAACGATTACGAGTACCTGCGCGGAACCGATTTCATCGGCAAGGCCATCGTGCTCGGCGCGTTGACGCTCTATCTGGACTTCATCAACATGTTCCAGTTCCTGCTCAGCTTCATGGGCAACCGCGACTGAACCGGTCTGGCAATCCTGCAAATATCGTGCCCGGTGTGCCATCCAGCGCACCGGGCATTTTCTTTGCGCGGATAAGCGGTTAGGGCGGGGCCATTCAGCTTCGGACAAGGGTTCCGCAGGCACAGGTCGCCGCGTACCACGCAGGCACAAAGAGGAATGCAACGATGCCGTTCACGCTTAATTCTGCGCTCCGGGCCGCGGCGCTTTCGCTGCTGTTTGCCGCAAGCGCTGCCGATGCCAAAAAGAAGACGCCGCCCCCTCCTCCGCCGCCGCCCCCGTCGATCACGCAGTGGGTTTTGGTGCCGTGGAAGGCGACCCCGCCCAACCGCGCTCCGGCCACGCTGGTCATCCCGCCACTGGGCGCTGACGGGCTGCGCGTCAGCGTCAATCGCAACATTTCACCGGCGCAGACCACCTGGAACCTGCGCTCGGGCTACAACGTCGCGGCGCTAAACTGCAGCGACCCCAGGCACGCCGAGATCGTGGTCAATTATCGAGCTTTCCTGAAAAAGCACGCCCGGGCGCTGCGCGCCACCAACACCACTATCGATCGCGAATGGCGCGCCACATATGGCGCTCGCTTCATCCCGCAGCGCGAGAAATATATGACCGAAGTGTACAACCACTTCGCCATTCCGCCGACGCTGCCGGCGTTCTGCGACGCCGCGCTGGCAATGAGCAACGACGCCAAGCTGGTCAAAGTCGGCGGGCTCGACAGCTTTGCGGCGACCAGCCTGCCCAACCTCGAGATCGTGTTCGACGACTTTTTCCGCCGCTACGATGAGTACAAGGCGGCCCTGACGGCCTGGGATGTCAAGTGGGGCACCAATACCCCGGGGGTTTATATCCTTGTCCCGGTGGACAGTCCGCTGGCGAAAGAGGCAGCGACGGTCGCGGCAGCACCCCCGCCCGCACCGACGTCGGCGCAGACCCTGGCTCCGCTCACGCTGCCGCCCATCGTTCCGGGCCGGTAGCGGCGGCGAAATAGCGCTTTCATGGCAGAACCCTTGTCGCTAAGGGGTCCGCTGGTGCGGGCAGGCCGAGCTTTCGACCATCCGCACGTCCACTGGAACGGGGCCGTAGCTCAGCTGGGAGAGCGCGTCGTTCGCAATGACGAGGTCAGGGGTTCGATCCCCCTCGGCTCCACCAGTGCCCTCTCCAAGCTTCGCTAGGCCGCTGCGCGACCAAGCTTCGCTATCCTCTCCCGTGAAGG
>JANOOJ010000159.1:0-13892 GCA_031421295.1 Novosphingobium sp. | reverse complement strand
GCTTGCGGTGCTGCGCCGCCTTTCGCGCTCGGTCACCGCCATGCTCCAGGAAAAGCAGGACGCTGCGCTGCAAGCGGCGATCGTCAAGGATGTCGGCGCGCTGTTCGAGCAGGGCCTGCCCGACATCGCCCGCGAGCTGATCGATGCCGAACCCGATCCGCGCGCGGCCTCGGCCTATGCGGCGGTGCTGGGCAACATCGTGCTCAACGCGCCGAGCTGGTCGCTGCGCGGCGGCACCCGCGAAATCCTGCGCGGGATCATCGCGCGCGGCTTGGGAACGCGGTGACCGAAGACGCCATGACCTACGCGCGCTATTTGGCGCTCGACGAGCTGTTGGGCGCCCAGCATCCGCGCTCCGATTGCGATGACGAAATGCTGTTCATCGTCATTCACCAGACCAAGGAATTGTGGCTCAAGCAGATGATCCGCGAGCTGCGGCTGGCCAAGCGTCAGGTGCAAAGCGGCGCGCTGGTCCCGGCCTACAAGGCGCTGGCGCGGGTCAGCCGGATCCAGGCGGTGATGACGCTGTCCTGGGATGTGCTGGCGACAATGACGCCGAGCGATTACACCCGCTTCCGCGATGTGCTGGGGCCGAGCAGCGGGTTCCAGTCCGACCAGTTCCGCACGGTCGAATATTTGCTCGGGCTCAAGGACGGGTCGTTTGTGAAGTTCCAGGACGATCGCCCCGAGGCGCAAGCGGCCCTCGCCGGGGCTTTGGCCGAACCGAGCCTGTGGGACGATGCCATCGCCGCTGCCGCACGCGCCGGGCTGGCGATTCCGGATGCGGTGCTGCGGCGCGATTTCGCCACCAGATACGAACCCGATGATGCGGTCGAGACCGCCTTTCTCACGGTCTACCGCGACACTGAACGCTATTGGGACCTTTACCAGCTCGCCGAAAAGCTGGTCGATCTTGACGATGCGATGGCGAGCTGGCGGCACAAGCATGTCCTGACGGTCGAGCGGGTGATCGGCGGCAAGCGCGGCACCGGCGGGACCGCAGGAGTGCCCTATCTGCAATCGACCGTCACCAAGCGGGCGTTCCCCGAGCTGTGGACGCTGCGGACGGCGCTGTGAGCCACAAGCACCTCTTCTCCAAAGCCCTTGCCGCGGCACCCGACCGATTGCACTTCGCCGCGCATAGCCATCATTTGTGGCCCGATGCCAGCTTCGCCGGTCAGGTCGAAGCGTGGGACGATGCCGCCGCGCTGGCCGACCGCAAGTGGGACAGAGTGATGGGGCCGGTGTGGGGCGAGGCGCAGCACCATATCGCCGCCGAGCTCGCGCTGCCCGATCCGGCAACGCTTGCTTTTGCGCCCAACACCCATGATTTGCTGGTGCGGATCGTATCCGCGCTCCCCGCCAGCCACCCGCGCGTGCTGGCTACCGATGGCGAGTTCCATTCGTTCCGGCGGCAGGCGCTGCGCTGGCACGAAGCGGGCCAGATCGAGCTGACTATCGTTCCCGCCGGAGATTTGCTGCGCACCGCACAAGCTGGCACATTCGACCTGATCTACGCCAGCCAGGTGCTGTTCAATTCGGGCCAGTCGATCGGTGACCTCGTGCCGTTGGCCGAACTGGCCAGGCCCGAGGGTCCATGGGTGGTGATCGACGGCTACCACGGCTTCATGGCCACCCCGACCGACCTGTCAGCGGTGGCGGACCGGATATTCTACCTCGCGGGCGGCTACAAATACGCGATGGCAGGCGAAGGCGTGTGCTTTCTCCACGCCCCGCCCGGCTTCGCGCCGCGCCCGGTGGTGACGGGCTGGTATGCCGCCTTCGACGATCTCGCCGCAGCGCAGGGCAGCGTCGGCTACGCAGCGGATGGGCGGCGTTTCATCGGCAGCACTTTCGATCCGAGCGGGCTTTACCGCTTCAACGCCGTGCAGCGGATGCTGGCGCGCGAGGGGCTGACCACCGCCGCGATCTCGGCGCATTGCAACGCGCTCAAAGCGCGCTTCCTCGCGGCCGATCCGCTACCCGGTTTTACGCTGATCAGCGGCAAGCAGGCGCGATTCCTTGCCTTCAAGGGCAATGGCGCGGCGGCACTGCAAGCCGCACTCGATGCCCGCGACGTAATCACCGACGTGCGCGGCGATGTGCTGCGGATCGGCTTCGGGCTTTACCAGGACGCGGAGGCCGTCGATCGGCTGCTAGCGGTGTTGCGTGGGTTGCAGGCCTAGCGCGCGGCCTTCGACAAGCTCAGGCTGAACGGCTTCGGGAAAACTCCGTTCATGCTGAGCCTGTCGAAGCACACGCGCAACGTCGCCTAGCCTCGCCCGCGATAGCCGCTTACCCCCTGCTCCGGGACCCACAACCCGCCCGGCGCAGCGCCGCTTTGCCAGAACACGTCGATCGGGATGCCGCCGCGCGGGTACCAGTAGCCGCCGATGCGCAGCCATTGCGGCTGCATCTCGGCGAACAGGCGCTGGCCGATGCCGACGGTCACGTCCTCGTGAAATCCGGCATGGTTGCGGAAAGCACCAAGAAACAGCTTGAGGCTCTTGGATTCGACGATGGTTGCGCCCGGCGCATAATCGATCACCAGATGCGCGAAATCGGGCTGGCCGGTGACCGGGCAGAGCGAGGTGAACTCCGGCGCAGCGAAGCGCACCAGATAGAGCGATCCGGCGCGCGGATTGGGCACATAATCCAGCACCGCTGCCTGCGGCGAGGCAGGTAAACGGCTGGGCTGTCCGAGGTGGAGGGGTGTGTCTGACATGGCACACGCCATGCCTCTATCGCAGTCGCGGCACAAGTCGGCGTTGGACGGCGGGAGTTCACTCCCTATTCACGCCCCGGCACGCTAAGCGCGCGCGGCAATCCGATGGTCGATAGAATGAACGCATGGCGGGGCAGGACAAATAAAGCGGCGGTTTCGGCGCTGGCGCTCGGCTGCGCGCTTCAGTCCGGCGTCGCCTTGGCCCAGTCGGTCAGCGATTTCCGCCTGCCCCCCGCGACGCCAACCCCGGCACCGCGCGCGCCGGGTCCGGTCGATTCGGACAATCCGGTGGTCGTCACCGCGCGCCCGGCCCCGACTCCTGCCCCATCGCCGACTGTCACGCAGGCCCCAACGCCGACGCCCACCGCTAGCGGGCGACCCGTATCAACGCGGCCGACAACTGCCCGGCCAACAACCGCACCGCGTACGTCCACTCCCGCACCGGGAGTTGCGGCTACACCAGTTCCGCCACCCACTAACGCGACGACCAGTGTTGCCCCGCTGGCATTTCCGACCGACGCGAGTGTCTCGCCATTGCCGCAACCTGCGCCAGCCACCCCGCCCGCTACTGCCAACGAGGGCAGCGGGATCGCGCTGCCGCTACTGGGCGGCGCCGCGGCGTTGCTCGCGGCGTTGGGCGGGCTGGTGTGGTGGCGTCGCCGGGCTGGCGAGCGCGAGCCCGAAATCGATTTCGAGCCACCAATCGTCACGCCAGCGAAACCGCAACCGCTCGTCCCGGATCCCGCGATGCCGATGTCTGCCCCTCAACCCGTCCCGGTTGTGGCCGAACTGGCAATGGCGCTGGAAGCAACGCGGCTCAGCGCAACGCTGCTCAACACTACGTTGCAATACCGCCTGTGCCTGACCAACCACACCGCCGCGCCGATCGGTCCGATTGTGGTTTCGGGTGATATGGTCGCCGCCCACGCAACCCTGCCGGTCGAACAACAGCTTGCGTTGAGCGGTCAGGTACTCGAGCGCCGCCATGAGACGCCCGCGCTGGACCCCGGCGAAAGCGTGACCCTCAGCGGTGAGATTCGCCTGCCTTTGGCGGCGATCTCGCCGATCAAGGCGGGCAACGCGGCACTGTTCATCCCGCTGGCGCGCTTCCGCGCCGAGGCGCAGGGCGTGGCCATGTTGCATAATTTCGTCGTTGGCGAAGCCTCCGAAGTGCCCCACGCCGCACTGCGTCCGTTCCGGCTCGATCTTGGCCCGCGGGTCTATTCCCGCATCGGCCAGCGCGAAGTCGTCCTGCCCGGTTAATTCCCCTCTCGACGGGGAAACATCCGCTGGCTAAGCCATTTCGCAAGTGCCGCGGGGAGCACGCTGTTCGTAAAGAGGACGCGCATACCATGGATAGTCTAGTTTCGTGCGAATGGCTTGCCAACGAGATGGGGGCGAGCGACCTCAGGATCGTCGATGCGACCCGTCACCTGCCCGGCACGGGCCGCGATGCGCAGGCTGAATACGAAGCCGGGCACATCCCCGGCGCAGTATTCATGGACCTGGCGGATTTGGTCGACAGCAACGCCTCGGTCGAGAACACTCTCCCCCCGGCAGAAAAATTCGCCAGCCGCATGCAGAGCCTGGGACTGGGCGACGGCAGCCGCATCGTCATTTACGACGATAGCGCGGTCAAAACCTCGGCGCGGGCATGGTTCATGCTCAAAATGTTCGGCGCGCACGATGTTGCGCTGCTCGATGGCGGGATCGCCAAGTGGAAGGCCGAGAGCCGTGCACTGAAGCAAGGCAAGGAAACGCTCCGCCACCGCCATTTCACCGCTTGGTCGGACGACAAGAACGTCCGCACCAAGGCCAATATGCTCGCCAACCTCCATTCCAAGGGCGAGCAGGTCGTCGATGCGCGCGGCGCGGCGCGCTTCACCGGCGAAGAAGCCGATCCGCGGCCCAATATCGCCAATGGCCACATTCCGGGCTCGCGCAACGTGCCCTATGGTTCGCTGTTCAAGGCCGATGGCACCTTCAAGGACAAGGCTGCGCTCAACGCGGTGTTCGCCGATGCCGGGGTCGATCTGGCCCAGCCGGTGGTCACCACCTGCGGCAGCGGGATTACCGCCAGCGTCCTGCTCTTCGCGCTCGACCTGCTCGGCAAGGACGATACCGCGCTCTACGATGGCAGCTGGAGCGAATGGGGTGCCGATGCCGACACCCCCAAGGCCACCGGAGCGGCGTGATCGTGGCCAAGGCCGGGGACGAGGACCTCGCACCGGCAACCAAAGTCGTCACCGGTGGGCGGCGGCCCGAATGGACCGGCGCGGTCGTCAATCCGCCGGTGTGGCGCGCCAGTACGCATCTTTACGAGGATTCCGCCGCGCTCAAGGCTGGCACCAAGTCCAACGCGGACGGGAAGTTCTTCTACGGCCGCCGCGGTGCGCCGACGCAGTGGGCGCTGGCCGAGGCGCTGACCGAGCTGGAGCCCGGTGCGGCGGGGACGATGCTCTATCCCTCGGGCGTAGCGGCGATTGCCAGTGTGCTGCTCACCGTGCTGCGCCCGGGCGATCATCTGCTGATGACGGACAATGCCTATGAGCCCAGCCGGTTGATGGCGCGCGGGCTGCTCAAGGACTTCGGCATCGCGACCGATTGGTTCGATCCGCTCGACGGCAATGGATTTGAAGCCGCGATCCGCGACAACACCCGTGCGGTGCTGATCGAATCGCCCGGCAGCCTGACGCTCGAAGTGCAGGACGTTCCCGCCATCTCCGCTATTGCGCGGCAGCGCGGCATAACCGTGGTGCTCGACAACACCTGGGCCAGCCCGCTCGGTTTCACCGCGCTGGCGCATGGCGCGGACATCAGCGTGATGAGCTTGTCGAAGCATGTCGGCGGCCATTCGGACCTCATGATGGGCAGCGCGACCGCCGGGGAGCAATGGTACGCCAAGCTGCGCAGCCGCGCGCAAGGTCTCGGCCAAGTGGTTTCGCCCGACGACGCCGCGCTCGCCACCCGCGGCTTGCGCACCATGGCGGTGCGGCTCGACCGTTGCACACAAAGCGCACTGACTGTCGCACAATGGCTCGAAACCCGGCCCGAAGTCGCCCGCGTGCTCTGTCCGATGCTGCCCGGCTCGCCCGGTCACGAGTGGTGGAGCCGCGATTTCACCGGCGGCTGCGGGCTGTTCACCTTCGTCCTCAAAGGCGGCGACGAGGCGGCACGCAGCCGGTTGACCGATGCGCTGACGCTGTACGGGATCGGCTACAGCTGGGGCGGGTTTGAGAGTCTCGTCACGCCGATCGATCCGACGCCCTTGCGCAGCGCGAGCCCGTGGCCCCTGCCCGGCATGGACCCGGCGGATCGCTTTGGCCTGCGTCTTTCGATCGGGCTGGAAGATGTGGCCGATCTGATCCGCGACCTCGAGCGGGGCTTCGCCGCGCTGGCCGGGCGATAAAGCTGGCCTAGCCGCGCCCCAATGCTTTCTCGCTGGCGATAGGCCGCGCCAAGGCCCATTTGCCCAGCATGAGTATTGCTGCCTCTACCACTGGAACGGTCTATCTGGTCGGTGCCGGTCCCGGAGATCCTGACCTGCTGACGCTGCGCGCCGCGCGGCTGCTGATGCAGGCGCGGCTGATCGTGCATGACGGGCTGGTCGATCCGGCAATTCTCGCGCTCGCCAACCCCGCGGCCAGGCTGGTATCGGTCGCCAAGCGCCGCGCACGTCACACCATGCCGCAGGATGAGATCAATGCGCTGCTGGTGCGCGAAGCATTTGCAGGCCGCGATGTCGTTCGCCTCAAAGGCGGCGATCCGTTCATTTTCGGGCGCGGCGGCGAAGAGGCCGAGGCTTGCAAGGCGGCAGGCGTCCCGGTCGAAATCGTCCCGGGTATCAGCGCCGCAATGGGCGCCGCCGCGGCCGCGCAAATCCCGCTGACTCACCGCGACAGCGCCAGCATCGTCAGCTTCGTCGCGGGAACTTGCAAAAATTTGGGCAAAGGCCCGACCGGACAGGACTGGGCCGGCCTTGCGGGCAAGGGCCGGACGCTGGTGATCTACATGGGCGTCGCCACTGCCGAGGCGATTGCCGAAAAGCTGATGGGCGACGGCCTCGCTCCCGATGTGCCGGTGGCAGTGATCGAGAATGCGACGCGCGCCGCGATGCGGGTGCTGCGCGGGCCTCTCGCGGGCTTGCCCGGGCTAGTTGCGCGCGAAAAGGTCAAAAGCCCGGCGGTGATCGTGATCGGCGAAGTCACCGCCGCTGCCGATGTGACCCTGCGCGAACTGGCTTTGGAGAGTGTGAAGTGAAAGTCTTGACGGGCAACGATCTCAAGACCGGCGCGGTCACCTGGTGGGACGGGGTGCAATGGTCGCTCCATGTCGGGGATGCGGTCGATGTCGGTGAGCATGCCGATACGATTCTCGCCCGCGAAGACGCTGCGCGCCGCGTCAATGCCGCCTATGCGATCGAGGCGACCCGCGACGCAACCGGTATCCGCCCCGCGCATATCAAGGACCGGGTCCGCGCGCTCGGCCCGACCGTCCGCCCCGATTTGACATTGAAGCCGGCCGATCCCGAAGCCGGAAACTGGGTGATCTGATGTACCGTTACGACACTTACGACCAGGCGATGGTCGATACCCGCGTCGAGGAATTCCGCGACCAGGTGAAGCGCCGGATCGAAGGCCATATCACCGAGGATCAATTCAAGCCGCTGCGGCTGATGAACGGGCTCTACCTCCAGCTCCACGCCTATATGCTGCGCGTCGCGGTGCCCTATGGCACGCTGAGCAGCGCGCAGATGCGCGTGCTGGGCGACATCGCCGACAAATACGATCGCGGTTACGGCCATTTTACCACCCGCCAGAACATTCAGTACAACTGGATCAAGCTGGAAGACTCGCCCGACATCCTCGCCGACCTCGCCCAGGTCGAAATGCACGCGATCCAGACCAGCGGCAATTGCATTCGCAACATCAGCTCCGACCAGTATGCGGGGGCTGCGGCCGATGAGCTGGTCGATCCGCGACCCTATGCCGAGCTGCTGCGCCAATGGTCGAGCTTCCACCCCGAGTTCAGCTTCCTGCCGCGCAAGTTCAAGATCGCGGTGATCGCCAGCGACACCGATCGCGCGGCGATGCGGCTGCACGACATCGGCATCCAGATTGTCCGCAACGACGCGGGCGAGCTGGGCTGCGCCTTCTACGTCGGCGGCGGGATGGGGCGCACCCCGATGATCGCCCCGCTGATCAATCCGTTCGTCCCGCTAGACCAGTTGATAACTTATTCGGAGGCCTGTCTGCGTGTTTATAACCGATATGGACGTCGGGATAACAAGTACAAGGCGCGGATCAAGATCCTCGTCCACGAAATCGGCAAGGACGAGTACACCCGTCAGGTCGAGGAAGAGTTCGCCCATCTGCTGACCCAAGGCATTGAACCGCCGCTGGCCGAGCTGGCGCGGATCACCGAATATTTCAACGATCCGTCCTTCGAGGTCGGGGCCGCGAGCGAAGTGGACCGCTCCGACCCCGACTTCGCGGTGTGGGTCGATTGCAACACCGTAGCGCACAAGCAGGCGGGCTATGCGATCGTCAACATCAGCCTCAAGCCCGTCGGCGGCATCCCCGGCGATGCCAGCGCCGACCAGATCCGCCTGATGGCCGATCTCGCGCTGCAATACAGCTTCGACGAATTGCGCGTCACCCATGCCCAGAACATCGTCCTGCCGCATGTCCGCCAGGCCGATCTTTACGCCGTGTGGCAGGCGCTCGATGCGGCAGGACTTTCGACCCCCAACCTCGATCTGGTCGACGATATCATCGCCTGCCCGGGCCTCGATTATTGCAGCCTTGCCAATGCGCGCTCGATCCCGGTCTCGCAGAAGCTGTCGCAGCGGCTTGCCCCCAAGCGCGCCGAAATCGGCGAACTCAAGCTCAAGATTTCGGGCTGCATCAACGCCTGCGGGCATCACCACGCGGGGCACATCGGCATCCTCGGGGTCGACCGGAAGGGCGTGGAAAATTACCAGCTCCTGCTCGGCGGATCGGAGGCAGCGGATACCTCGCTCGGCAAGATCACCGGACCCGGCTTCGACGAGGACGGGATAGTCGACGCGGTCGAGAAGGTCACCGATGTGTACCTTGCCAACAAGCAGGGCAGCGAACGCTTCCTCGATACCTACCGCCGCATCGGCATGGAAAAGTTCAAGGAGGCGATTTATGGATGAGGCGTTGCGCTTCCGCACCGACGAGCCGGTCGCCGATCCGGCGGTGACCGTCGACAGCTTCGGCGAGCAGACCAATGCCGCCGCGGTCAGGCTCGAGCCGGGCGACGATGCCCGCGATCTGCTCCCCTATCTCGAGCGGCTCAAGCTGGTCGAAGTGAACTTCCCCGGCTTTGGCGATGGGCGCGGCTATTCCGCCGCGCGGATCCTGCGCGAAGCGGGCTATGCGGGCGAGCTGCGCGCGGTGGGCGATGTGCTGGTCGATCAGGTGGCGGCGATGCGCCGCTGCGGGTTCGACAGCTTCGCACCGCAAGTGCCGCTCAATCCCGCCGATGCCAAGGCGGCGTTCGATCGCTGGCCCAATGTCTATCAGCCGACCGCCGATGGCCGCGTGCCGATCTGGGCCAAGCGGCACCCCGGCGCGTAAGATGGCCGAAGCCGCCCGCCGGATCGACGTGATCGACACTGCGCCGCAATTCACTGCGGCCGATGCGGCGGCGCTCAATGCGCGCTTCGCCGACGTTGCGACGCGCGAGGTGCTCGCGGCAGTGCTTGGCGAAGGCTTGGTCGGGCGGATTGCCGTGGTCTCCAGCTTCGGCGCGGAGAGCGCCGTGCTGCTCCACCTGATCGCCAGCATCGATCCTTCGGTGCCGGTACTGTTTTTGGACACCGGCAAGCATTTTTCTGAGACGCTGGTCTATCGCGACGAACTGGCCCAGCGGCTTGGCCTGACCAACCTCATCAACCTCACCCCTTTTGCGCCCCTGATCGCCAACCGCGACGAAAACGGGCTGCGCTGGTCCTACGATCCCGATGGCTGCTGCGACATTCGCAAGGTCCAGCCGCTGGCGCGCGCGATGGCGGAGTTCGACGCCAGCTTCACCGGTCGCAAGGGTTTCCAGAGCGCCACCCGCGCCGGGCTGCCGACATTCGAGATCGACGAAAGCGATGCGGCGGGCCGCCTCAAGGTCAATCCGCTGGCCGGTTGGACCTCGGACCAGATCAAGGCGTATTTCAGCGCAACCGGCCTCCCCGCCCATCCGCTGGTTGCCGAAGGCTATCCCTCGATCGGGTGTTCGCCCTGCACCAGCAAGGTCGCGACCGGGGAAGATCCCCGCTCGGGCCGCTGGGTCGGCTGGGACAAGACCGAATGCGGAATCCATGTGCCCGGTGCGCAGGACCAGGGAGCCGAACTCCCCCCCGGCTACGAACCCGTTTTCTAGCCTATTGCGGCGACGGCGTCGGGCTTGGCGTTGCGGTTGGAGGGTTGTTGCGCGCTTTGCGGTCGAGATCGTTGGCCGCCGAACCCACCGCCCGGGCAGCCTCGGTCGCCGCATTGCTTACGGCATTGCCGACATCCTGCGCCGCGTCGCTGACCACGGGAGCGGCCTGCGTGGCAATATCGTCTTTCGCCGATTCCAGCGTGTCGCTGGCAGCTTTTTCGGTCTTCTCGGAACATGCGGCCAGCGCCAGAGCGGACAGCAGAATGAGCGGCAGCGCAAAATTTCGCATCGATCGTCTCCTCGATAGTTCAACAACCCAATAGCCGAATCTGCGTTCGGTTCCGCGCCTTATAACCAGCGCTGCTGCCGGTACCACTGCCCGGTCGCCTTGAGCCCGTCGCGCGTGCCTATCAGCGGCTTCCAAAGGTCGTGTGGAACGGCGGCCCCGGCGTGGGCCACCCAGTGCGGGTGCGCCATATAGCCGACGCGGTCGGCGGTCAGGCGTGCCTTGGTGCCGCGAACCCGCCGGTCCACTTTGGCCGCTCGGTCGAGCCAGGCGCGCGACAGGTGTATCACCCACGGCCGCCGCCCCATCGCCCAGCCGATCGCCCGCGCGAGTTCGTAATGGCTCCAGCCGTCGGGCTTGCCGTCATCGGGTTCGAAAACTTGGTGCGAAACCGCCTCTCCGCCTGGCACCAGCGCAAGCAGCAGTCGAGCCAGATCATCGACATGGATCAACGACGAGCGGCCTTCACGCGGGGGCACCGGCACCACGCCCCACCGCGCCATGCGGAACATCTCGAAGTAGTCGACATCGCGCGGTCCGTAGATTCCCGGTGGGCGGACGATGGTCCAGTCGAGCCCGCTCGCCATGACCAGCCGCTCGGCCCGCGCCTTGGACGCCCCATAGAGCGACAGATCGGGCTCGCGCGCGGAGAGCGAGGAGACGAACACCAGCCGGGGTACGCCCGCCTTCTTCGCCGCCTCGATCACATTCATTGTGCCGGTGACATTGCCCGCCTCGAACCCGGCGTGGTCGGGCGCGTTGACCACGCCGGCAACGTGGAGCACCGCTTCCGCACCCTTCAGCAACTTCCTGAGCGCGCGACTGTCGGCGAGGTCGCCCGCGACCCATTCGACGCCCTTGCGGGGCGCCTGCGGCTGGCGCGCCAGCGCCCGCAGCTCGCCCGTTGCGCGGTCGAGCAGCGCCTGCCCGACAAAGCCGGTCGCCCCAGTTACTGCTAGCATGGGGTCACTGCGATCATAGCAGGACCAGCTGGTCGCGGTGGACCACGGCGGAGCGCGGCGCATAACCCAGCAGCGCGGCGTGTTCGCCCGACTGGTGGCCCATCAGCCGCGCACATTCGAGCGCTTCATATTCGGACAGACCGTGCCCCAGCACCGCGCCTGCTTCATTCTGGATCGCGATGGCATCGCCGCGCTGGAACTCGCCCTCGACCCGGACGATTCCCGCCGCGAGCAGGCTGCTGCCCTTGGCCAGCGCACGCGCCGCCCCGGCATCGACCACCAGCGCACCCTTGAGCCGCAGCCGCCCGCCCAGCCACGCCTTGCGCGCGGCGGCCTTGCGGCGGGGCAGGAACAGCGTGCCGCGCTGCTGTTCGATTGCCCGCGCAATCGGCGCGTCGTGGGTGCCGTTGACGATCGCCAGCGCTACTCCGGCAATCTCGGCAATCTCGGCGGCTTGCAGCTTGGAAGTCATGCCGCCCGAGCCCATTCCCGATGAGGAACCGGCACTCGCCATCGCATAGACCTCGGCGCTCACCCCGCGCACTTCCGGCAGCAGCTTTGCGGCGGGATCGGCGGGGTTACGGTCATACAGTCCGTCGACGTCGGAGAGCAGCAGCACCGCGCTCGCTCGCGCCGCCTGCGCGACGCGGGCCGCCAGCCGGTCGTTGTCGCCGAAACGGATTTCCTGCGTGGCGACGCTGTCGTTTTCGTTGATCACCGGCACCGCGCCCGCATCGAGCAGCCGGGTCAGCGTGGCGGTTGCGTTGAGGTATCGGCGCCGATCCTCGAGGTCGTCGAGCGTCAGCAGCAGCTGCGCCGCAGTCAGCCCGTGCGCACCGAGCAGTTCGGCCCACAAGCCCGCCAGCGCGATCTGGCCGACCGCCGCTGCCGCCTGCGCATCGGCTAGGCTGCCGCGTCCGCCCTTGTCGAGCCCGAGCCGCGCCGCGCCCAGCGCGATTGCGCCGGAGGACACGACGATGACATCCTGCCCCCGCGCCCGCGCCGCCGCGATCTCGCCCACCAGCGTATCGAGCCACGCCCGCCGCACTCCGTCCGGGCCGACCAGCAACGACGAGCCGACCTTGACCACCAGGCGTGGACAGGTCTTGGCGTCGATAAGGTCTGGAAGCCCCGTGATCAGCATGGGGAGCGGATTAGGGAAATGTGCGTGCGATGCAACCGTCGTCCCGGCGAAAGCCGGGACCGCTGCCCTCTAGGCGCGACCTAGCGGCCAGCGATCCCCGCTTTTGCGGGGATGACGCGTTACAGCGGCGACCACGGCTGGTCGTCGGCATCTTCGCGTTCACCGGCGGGGCGTTCGGTTACCGTGGCGGATGGAAGAAATTCAGTGACCGCATCGAGCAATTTGTCGAGGCCCTTGCCGGTTGCGCCCGAGATCGGGAACACGCGATCAGCGCCCGCGGCTTTGAGCTCCTTGGTGAAGGCCTTGACCAGCTCGGCATCGGCAAGGTCGATCTTGTTGAGCGCGATCAGGCGGGGTTTGTCCGCCAGTCCCTCACCATAGGCCTCAAGCTCGTCCTCGACGATCTGCAGTGCTTCGGCGGGGTCGGTGCCGTCGATGTCGATCAGATGGATCAGCACCCGGCAGCGCTCGATATGGCCAAGGAAGCGGTCGCCGATCCCCGCGCCATCGGCCGCCCCGGCAATCAGCCCCGGAATATCGGCCAGCACGAATTCGCGGTTCCTGTGGCGCACCACGCCCAGTTGCGGGCGCAGCGTGGTGAAGGGGTAATCCGCGACCTTAGCCTTGGTGTTGGCCATCGCGTTGATGAAGGTCGATTTGCCGGCATTGGGCAGCCCGACCAGCCCCGCGTCGGCGAGCAGCTTGAGCCGCAGCCAGACGTACATCTCCTCGCTGGGCCAACCCGGGCCGTGCTGGCGCGGGGCGCGGTTGGTCGAGCTTTTGTACGAGGCATTGCCGCGACCGCCGTCGCCGCCGCGCAGCAGTATCTCGCGCTGCCCCGCTTCGGTGAGATCGAGCAGCACGTTCTCGCGCTCATCGTCGAGCACCTGCGTGCCAACGGGTACCTTGATGATCAAATCGTCGCCGCCCGCGCCGGTGCGGTTCTGGCCCGACCCGCCGGTGCCTCGCTGGGCCTTGAAGTGCTGGGTATAGCGGAAATCGATCAGCGTGTTGAGCCCCGCGACCGCCTCGAAAACGATGTCCCCGCCCTTGCCGCCATTGCCGCCATCGGGGCCACCATACTCGACATACATCTCGCGCCGGAACGCCACCGCCCCCGCGCCCCCCGCGCCCGAACGGATAAAGATTTTGGCCTGATCGAGAAAATGCATAACCCTCTCCAACTACGGCTAAGCGGCTACGCCGCCAAGCCTTCGTATCCTCTCCCGTAATGGGAGAGGAGCGACACACCTCAAATCCTCTCCCTTCACGGGAGAGGATAGCGAAGCTTGGTCGCGCAGCGGCCTAGCGAAGCTTGGAGAGGGCACTGGTGGAGCCGAGGGGGATCGAACCCCTGACCTCGTCATTGCGAAC
>JANOOJ010000158.1:0-12079 GCA_031421295.1 Novosphingobium sp. | reverse complement strand
TAAAACAGCGCCTCGCGCTCGGTAAATTTCACGTTGCTGTCGTCGGACACTGCACTCTCCCGCGTTCATCCGTGCCGTAACCAAACTGGACGCCACGGGATAGGGGAAAGCTTGGGCCTGCCGCTTTCCGAATCGCGCCGCGTCCCGCTACGCCTGCACGGTGTCCGCGCCCGCTACCCCGATGATGACGCAATATCTCGCGCTGAAGGCGCAGGCGGGCGATTGCCTGCTGTTCTACCGGATGGGCGATTTCTTCGAGCTGTTCTTCGACGATGCGCGGACCGCCGCGCAGGTGCTCGACATCGCGCTGACCAGCCGGGGCGAGCATCTGGGCGTGCCGATCCCGATGTGCGGGGTCCCGGTCCACGCCGCCGAAGGGTATCTTGCGCGGCTGATCAAGGCCGGATGCCGGGTCGCGATTGCCGAACAGGTCGAATCGCCCGAGCAGGCCAAGCGGCGCGGCGGCTCCAAAGCGCTGGTCGCGCGCGATATCGTCCGCTTCGTCACCGCCGGAACGCTGACCGAGGAAGCACTGCTCGAACCGCGCCATGCCAATGTGCTGGCGGCGGTGTGCGAGCTGCGCGGTGTCATCGGCATCGCCACTTGCGACATTTCGACCGGGCGGATGGAGCTCGAGGATTGCGCGCCCGACCGGCTGGGGTCGGCGCTGGCGCGGGTCGGCGCGAGCGAGATGGTCGCTGCCGATGGCTGGGCGGATGCACCGCCCGGTGCGATCCCACGGCCGTCGCGGGACTTTGCCAGCGAGGGCGGCGAGGCGCGGCTCAAGGCGGTGCATTCGGTCGCGACGCTCGACGGGTTCGGCAATTTCACCCGCGCGATGCTCGCGGCGGCCGGCGGCCTGATCGCCTATCTCGACCATGTCGGGCGCGGCAGCCTTCCGCTGCTTTTGCCGCCGGTCGCGCGCTCGGGCGAAGCGCATCTGGCAATGGACGAGGCGACCCGTGCCAGTCTGGAAATCCTCGCCTCCAGCCAAGGCGGCAGACGCGGCAGCCTGATCGAGGCGATCGATCGCTGCGCCACTGGCGCGGGCGCGCGACAGCTGGCCGACGATCTCTCTGCCCCGCTGACCGACGCCGGAGCAATCGAAGCGCGGCTGGCGCTGGTCCACTGGCTCCACGACGATCCGCTGCTGCGTGGCGATCTGCGCGCGGTGTTGCGCGCGCTGCCCGACATCGGCCGCGCGCTGGGCCGGGTTGTGGCGGGGCGCGGCAGCCCGCGCGATCTGGGACAATTGCGCGACGGGTTGACCGAGGCGCGGCGGGTGCGCGACCATCTTCAGCGCCACACCGAGCCTCCCGCGCTACTCGACGCACTGATGCCAAGCCTGGGCGGACACGGGGCATTGACCGATCTTTATGACCGCGCACTGGTCCCCGCCCCGCCAACCGAGCGCAACCAGGGCGGCTATATCGCCGAGGGCTATGACGCGGCGCTCGATGCCTTGCGCCAGACTTCAGGCACCGCGCGGCGCGCCATCGCCGCGCTGGAGGCGAAGTACCGCGCCGACACCGGGATCGCTGCGCTCAAGATTCGCCACAACGGGGTGCTGGGTTATTTCATCGAAGTTCCGGCCAAGCATGGCGACCGGCTGATGGGCCCTGATAGCGGCTTTACCCATCGCCAGACTATGGCGGGCGCGGTGCGCTTCAATGCGCTGGCGCTGCACGAGGAAGCCAGCCGGATCGCCGAATCGGGCGGGCATTCGCTCGCGGCAGAAGAGGCGCATTTCGAGGAGCTGGTCGCAGTGGCGGTCGCGGCGCGGCACGCCATTGCGGAAACGGCTGCCGCGCTGGCCCGGATCGACGTCGCCGCCGGGCAAGCCGAACGTGCCGTCGAGGGCGGATGGTGCCGCCCGCGAATCGTCGAGGATGCGAGCCTCGCGATTGTCGGCGGACGTCACCCGGTGGTGGAAAATGCCCTCGCGGCCAAAGGCGAGCGCTTCGTCGCTAACGACTGCCGCCTCGCGCCCGACGACCGGCTGTGGCTGATCGGGGGGCCCAATATGGGCGGCAAATCGACCTTCCTGCGCCAGAATGCGCTGATCGTACTGCTCGCGCAGGCAGGCGGCTTCGTCCCCGCGGCGAGCGCGACGATCGGGCTGGTCGACCGCCTGTTCAGCCGCGTCGGGGCTTCGGACAATCTCGCGCGCGGACGCTCGACCTTCATGGTCGAGATGGTCGAGACCGCCGCGATCCTCGCCCAGGCGACGGAACGCAGTTTCGTGATCCTCGACGAGGTCGGGCGCGGCACTTCGACTTACGACGGGCTGGCGCTGGCCTGGGCGGTGGTCGAGGCGGTGCATGAAACCAACCGCTGCCGCTGCCTGTTTGCCACGCATTATCACGAACTCGCGCGGCTGGCCGAAAGCTGCGATGCACTCTCGCTCCACCACGTCCGCGCGCGCGAGTGGAAAGGCGAGCTCGTGCTGCTTCACGAGCTGGCCGAGGGTCCGGCGGACCGGAGTTACGGTCTGGCGGTGGCGCGCTTGGCGGGGGTTCCCGCAGGCGTTGTGGCCCGCGCGAAATCGGTGCTCGACCGGCTGGAAAAGGGCCGCGCCGAGACCGGTGGACTGGCAGCGGGGCTGGGCGATTTGCCGTTGTTCACCGCAGCGATGGAGGCCGAGGTCGAACAAATCGACACGCTGCGCGATACGCTGCGCACGCTCGATGTCGATGCGCTAGCGCCGCGCGAGGCGCTCGACATGCTCTATCAGCTCAAACGCGAGGCGGACGAGAGCTAGATCGTTATGGCTGAACTGCGGGTGCCTCGGCAGGGACCGGAGCGGCGGGCGGATTATCGACCAGCACATAGGTATCGGCGATTGGGGCTTGCGGTGGCGGGGCAGATTTTGGCTGGGCCTGCTTCTCCCCATCGGGGTCGGCGGCATCAACCAGTTCCTCGTCCGACGTAAACCCGTCGCTGTCAGCATCGATCACGAAGCTGTGACCGCCATCGTCCTTCTGCATCTCCGCCTGCTGCGCGCGCAGCTGAGCCGAGGCGCGGTCGACCTGTTCATGGCCGCCACCTTCACCGACATAGGAGCCGATCGAGATCAGCGAGACCGCGACCCACATCAGTGCCAGCCAGCGGTTGCGGAAGATCAACTGCATCATCGCGCAGGCCGGCCTATTTCCGGTCCAGCGCCCAAGGCGATCTGTGCGCCGCTACGGCGTCAGCGACCTTGGCATCCGAACTTTCGCGCACCTGATTGGCGGCGGGCACGGTGCAATAGGCGGTCAGCAGAATCCCCGCCGACCACAGCGCCGCCTTCCAGCGGCTCGCGAACACCGTGTTCATCTTGGGGCCGAACGGTATCAACATGCGACCGATGCTACGCGGTGGCGGTTAAAATTCGCCCTATCCCGCCTCCGCTTCGCTCCGCGCGACAATCCGCGTCAGCCCGCGAAAGGCTTCGACCGGGGTCTTGGTGCCCTGGATCACGTCGAACACGTCACGGCTGATCGGCATCTCGACCCCGTATCGAGCGGCCAATGCGATAACCGCAGGCGCGCTCTTCACCCCTTCGGCGACCATGTGCATATCGGCAATGATCGCCTCAAGCTTGCGGCCCTTGCCCAGTTCGACGCCGACATGGCGGTTGCGGCTGAGCGGACTGGTACAGGTGGCAATCAGATCGCCCATCCCGGTGAGCCCGGCAAAAGTCTCTGCCCGGCCGCCCAGCGCCGTGCCAAGCCGGGTGATCTCGGACAGGCCCCGGGTAATCAGCGCGGCGCGGGTGTTGTCGCCCGCGCCGAGTCCGTCGCCCATCCCGACCGCGATGGCGATGATATTCTTGAGCACCCCGCCCAGCTCGCAGCCGACCAGATCGGTGTTCGAATAGACCCGGAACTGGCCCGAGTTGAACAGCGGCTGGAGCCGCCGCAGGATGATCTCGTCCTCCATCGACAGAACGCTGGCCGCCGCCTGTCCGCTCATGATCTCGCGTGCCAGATTGGGCCCGGTCAGCACCCCGACCGGGTGGCCGGGGAGGCATTCGACGATCAGCTCCGACATGCGCTTGCCGCTCGCCAGTTCCAGCCCCTTGGTCAGGCTGATCACCGGGACCCACGGGCGGATGTGCTGGGCGACTTCCTCCAGCACGCTGCGGAACGAGTGCGACGGCACCCCCATCACGATCACATCGGCATCGCGGACCGTGGCCGCAAGGTCGGTGCTGGCCTTGAGCGCTTCGGGGAGCGCAATCCCGGCAAGGTAGCGTGTATTCTCGCGGCGCTCGTTGATCCCCGCGACGCAATCCGCATCGCGGGCCCATAGCGTGGTCGGGGCGTTGCGCGATGCCACCGCCGCCACGGTGGTGCCCCAACTGCCCCCGCCGAGCAATCCGACCTTGAGCGTCATGGCACCTCTCCCTTGGACGGAAGCTGGCGTGAAACTCAGTGCTTGGCAAGGAAGGCGAGGTGAGCCTGTGCGGTCCGCTCGGGCTGCTCGATCATCGGGACGTGACCGACATCCTCGAAAATCACCATTTCCGACCCCGCGATCCCCTCGTGCTGCACGGTGGCGCAGCTATGGTGGATCAGCTGGTCGTGACGGCCCCAGATGATCTGGGTCGGTGCCGAGACCCTGCCAAGCTCGGCATTGAGCGGCTGGTTCTGCATTTCATCGACCAGCCCGAAGAAGATTTCGTCGAGCAGTAGCACATGCGGAACAATATCGGCCAGCATCAGCTTCTTGAACTGGCCGGGAATGAAGCGCGGCTTGAACACCACGAACGTCATCAGCCGGTCGAAATCGGCGGGGGTGCGCGGGACCAGCGGACTCTGGCCCTCGCCGACCTGCCCTTCGAGGTCGCTCTGCTCGGTCCCGGCAACCCCGGCGTTGTTGAACAGGGTCAGCGAGCGCAGCCGGTCGGGGTAATCGAGCGCAAAGCGCAGCGCGATATAGCCGCCCATGCTGTTGCCGCCGAGGTGCGCCTTGTCGATCCCCAGCGCATCGAGGAAATCGCGCACTCCGGCGGCCTGCACCGCCATCGAATGGTCGCGGTCCATACTCCGGTCGTTCTCGCCGAACCCGGGCAGGTCGGGGCAGATCAGGCGGTATTTGCCGGTCAGATAGGGCGCGTAGAACGACCAATTGTCCTTGTCGCCGCCGAACCCATGGATCAGCACGACCGGAACCCCTGCCGGATCGCCGCCTTCGAGATAGGGCCAGGCAGTGCCACCGATACTGATCGATTTCTGGACCATCCCGCCCTTGCGGCGCAGCAGGGCGCGCATCCAGTCGAGCAGGAAGCGCGGGAAAAACAGGTAGAGGATCACCGCCGCTGCAACCAGCGCGACCAGAGCCCATAGTAACAGCTTCACGGCTTTTCTCCCGCCAGATGCGCATCGATCCAGGCGGAGACATCGCCCAGCACTTCGGCCTGTTCAGGCTCGTTGAAAATCTCGTGATAGAGCCCCGGATAAATCTTGAGCGTCTTGTCCGCCGAGCCGAGATGCGCGGCCAGATAGCGCGAGCCGTCGGGTGCGGTCAGCCGGTCCTCGCTGCCGTGGAGCAGCAGCATCGGCCGGACAATTTCCGGGGCAGCAGCGCGGGCCTGCGCCATCGCATCGAACATCTCTGCTGCCAGCCGCGCGCGAACTTTGCCAGTATAGACCAGCGGATCGGCCAGATAGGCGGCGACCACCGCCGGATCGCGGCTGACTCCGCTCGCATCGAGCGCCAGCACCCCCAGCCTGGGTGCAAACCGCGAGAGCAACCGGCTGATCCACTGCATCACCCGCGACGGCGCTTCGCTCGGCATGATCAGCGGCCCCGAGAGCACCGCGCCGAAATAATGCGACTGATGCGTCACCAAATGCAGCGCCGCGATCAGCCCGCCCATGCTGTGACCCAGCAGGGTCAGCGGCAGGCCGGGGTGCGCGGCTTCGACCACGGCAAGCAGTTCCTCCATCCCGTCGGTGAAGGCGGAAAAACGCGGCACGAAGCCGGGCACGCCGTCCGACCGGCCATGCCCCCAATGATCGAGCGCAAATACCGCGATGCCCCGCGCGGTGAAATGCGCCGCCACATGTTCGTAGCGGCCCAGATGCTCGGCATAGCCATGCGCCAGCACGACCCCCGCGCGCGGCGCAGCTTCGGGCAGCCACGCCTGCCAATACAGCTTGCCCCCGGCACCCGCCGACGTCGCCGGAAGCTGGAGCGGTGCTGCCATCAGGCGAATTTGCGCTTCATCGCGCGCTGCGGTTCTTCGCCGGAATGCTCATAATCGGCGAGGATGCGGGTCAGCGTCTGGCTGATACGGGTCTGGGTGCGGACCATCTCGATCTTGGGCCAGGTCGCCCGCTCGCCCATATCGATCAGATTGGCGATGTCCTCCTGACCAAGATTGCTCAGCATCTTGGCCGGCGACCACAGCATCACCGGACGGATGATATTGATGTCGCCCGAATAATCCTGATTGAGCACCGACATCGACATGGTCACCATGCGGTGGAGCTGCGGCACCAGCGAGAGCGGCGCATCGAGCAATTGTACATTGACGTTGAGCCACGCTTTGAGCGTCGAGACCGAGGCACGGCGGATCACCGCGAAGGGCGAACTGCTTTGCGTCACGTCGCTGGCGAACGGCGTGATCAGCGGATTGGCTTGGCTGACGATGTGGTGGTTGACCCCGTAGAGCCGCGACAACCGCTTGGATGGCAGATCGTGCGTCACCGAACCATCGACCCATTTGCGCCCCGGCAGATACTCCACCCGCTTGCCGCGATGATCCTTGGCGTAGAGCGCGACCGGCTCATAAACCCCCGGCACCGCGCAGGATGCCAGCACCGCTTCGCGGATGAACACATTGGGTGAGGCGATGGCGTTGAGCAGCCGCCCGTTCTGGTGCTTTTCGGACGGCGCGACCGAGATGTTGAGATGTCGCCCGGTGAGCTCGAAGGCTTCCTGGAAAGTCAGGTCGGGGAGGATTTCGGCGAGCCGCTGCTTGATCTGGTCCTGGCTCATCCGCTTGGACAGGCCGAGCGGATTATAGGCGGGTTCGCCGTCTTCGGCGATGAATTCCTGCGCCAGAACTTGGGGATCGAAGAACGGGCCCAAATCCTCGTCGCGGTGGGTGCAGACCAGCGCGCCGATCACCGATCCGCCGCTCGATCCCGAAATGATCCCCGGCAGCAGCCCTTCGGACCACAGCGCCTTGACCACCCCGGCGTGGAAATAAAGGAACGCGCCCGAGCCGCTCATCAGCAACGCCGAGCAGCCGTAGCAATGCTGTGCGCGGCGGAAGAAATCGCGCTTTTCCTCGAACGGTATGTCGCGCACCTTGGCGCTGGCGAGGTGCTGGAGCGCATCGGCGATGGCGTCGACATATTCGACGATCAGCGCCTTGGTGCCAAACCGTGCACGCTGGTAGAGCTGGTCGTTGGCCATCCCGTCCATATTGCCGTGGATGCCCTCGTTGAGCGTGAACAGCAGGCCCTTGTTATCGCCCGCTTCGCGCAGCGCTTTGAGCGTGTCGAGCCGGTGGCGGATCGAGCGGTAATCGAAATGCTCGCTCGCATCGCTTTCCCGCCACGCCAACTTGCCCGACTTGCGATCGAGTTCCTGCGCGGCAGCCGACCATTCGGCATAGGTCGCGGCGCTTTCGAGGCTGGGTTCGGTACGGAAATTGGGACTGAGCATTATCGGTGCGACCTTATGGTTTTTCGGTGGTTGAGGCGGGGTCTAGCATCTCGTTTTCGTCGGTGGCAAACTGCGGGCCTGTCGGGGCGGGGACAGCCAGCCGTTCGGCTTGGTCAACGGTTGCGAGCCGCATCCGCTCCATGCGGCGCGACAAGCTGCGCAATTCGGCCAGCAGCGCGCGGCGGCGCGTGGCGATGTCGTCGGTGGTTGCGCCGGTCAAACCCAAATGTTCGGCCAGCTTGTAGCCATTATCAAACAGGATCTTGCCGATCGAGGCCTCGCTGGTGATCCGGCGTAGCAGATAGGCCTGACGCCCTTCGGTCAGACCTTGCGCGACGCAAGCAGCAGAATCGAGCGTCTCGCCGGGTCCAAGCCGCACCAGCTGGTCGAACACGATCGTATAGGCCTCGACGAAGGGCAGCAGCGCGGCGTGGCCGACTAGCGGCTGGAATCGCCGGATCAGCGCTTCCAGCCCCTTGGCACCACCATTCAGATGGGCGGACCATTGCCCGTCGGTCCGGTCGAGCTCGGCTTCCAGATTGCGCCGGAACTCAGCGCGCGGGGGGTAGAAGAATTCGAACTTGAACAGATCGCGCAGCCGCAGCGTTTCGGCCCAGAAGGCCGCCGCTGGATCGGTGCCCGGTTCCTCGGCGGTGCGGAACAGCGCGAGCTCGATGATCGTCTTGTCGAGGAAATGGTGGATGATGGTGTTGCGGTAATAGCTCGCCATCGGATGCTTGGCGGGTTCGATCGTATAGATCGTGCTGCTGCCCGCCTCGTCGCGGTGGATCAGCCCCGAATTGACCAGCTTGTCGGCGGTGCTGCGGATTTCGGCGCGGTCGAGCGAGGCCAGCTCGTCGCTCAGGCGGATGCCGCGTGCCTTGGCCCATTCGACGATGAAGGCTGTAATCTGCGCCAGTTCCTCGGCGGTTGCCCCGCGCGGCGCGGCACCCAGCAGCACCAGGCACATCACCGAAGTGACGGTCAGCGGCGTCACCAGATTGGCGCTGACCGAGGCATCGAAGGCGATTTTGGCCAGCGCCAGTCTGTCTTCGGGATCGGGCGCCCGCGCCACCACCACCGGCGCGCCCAGATCGATCCGCACGCGTCCCATCGGCTCGCGCAGGCTCTTGAGGTAGCCGATGAACCAGGCGAAGCTCTCGGGCTTTTTGGCCAGTCCGGCCTGTTCGGCGGCATATTCCTCGACATCGCGGATCAGATCGAAGCTGGTGACGAAGGGGACGATCTGGACGTCCTCGATCCCGCCATCATGCGCCGCGTCGAGGACATATTTGAGGATGCCGTATTTGGGCGGCATCAGCTTGCCAAGCCGCGAGCGCGTTCCTTCGAGCGCCCATGACATCGGGAAGCGCTTGTCGAGCAGATAGGCGATATATTGCCGCAGCACGACCTTATAGACCGGATTGTCGGCAAAGCTGCGGCGGATGAAAATCAGCCCCGAGCGGCGGAACAGCGTCCCCACGCCGAAAAAGTCGAGATTGATGCCGCCGAAACTGTGCAGCATCGTCATATCGTTGTCGAAGAACAGCGCGTTGGGGGTGATCCCGTCGAGGTAGGTCTTGTGCGTGAACAGCAGCACGGTGGGCTTGGTGCGGATTAGCTCGCGCAGCCGCTCTAGCTCGGCCGGGTCGTAGCGAAAGCCCTTGTCGTAGCCCTGCGTCATCATGAAGCGTTCGAGCCGAGCGCGCAGATCGAGGAACAGTGCGCTGGGCCGCGAAACAAGCTCTTTCATATAGCCGCGCGCTTCGGGCATCAGTTCGCGCGGATCTCTGCCGAGCTCCACCGCCGCCCCGGCCAGCGCATTACGGAACCGCGGGCTGGCGGCGATACTGTCGGCGACGAAGCGCGGCACCTTGTAGCGCGTGCCTTGTACGCCGCGTTCTTCGGCTTCGAGGGTCAGCGCGGCCTGCCGCGCGACGAACCCGGCGAAGGCCAGCGCGTCCCCAGGATCGGGCGAGCCGACCTCCTCGGCAAAACGCGCGCGCAGCTCGGCGATCGTCGCGGGCTTGCCGAGCAGGCACTGCGCGCGGCGGCGGTCGCGCAGCAGGATTGCCCGCGCGCGCAGACTGCCCGGCAGCCGCGGATCGCCGAGCAGGGCATCGCGTAGCCGCAGCATCCGGTCCTTATGGAATTTGGGGATGCGCCAAGCGACGCGCACCGGGATGACCAGCGCGGCGTCGTCCCCGCCGAGCCGCGCAGCCAGCTCTTCGAGTTTGAGAACGCGGGATTCGTCCGAGAGCGGCAGCGCGACACAATCGGCATTGTTGAGATCGCCCCAGGTGCCGTGCAGCCAGTCGAGCAGATAGCGCCGCTCCACCCCGTTGCGCGCATCGACGATGAACAGCTTGGGGCCGGAATGGCGGAGCGGGTCTCCGTGCCAAGCAGGCTCCTGCTCCATCGCCGTCAGGCCGTCTTCCGCTTCGATTTCGGCTTGGGTTTCGCCACCTTTGCTTCAGGAAAGTCGCCGTCGCTCTCGTCGATCGAGGCGGCGAGCGGTTCTTCGGGCTGGCCCAGCACCTTGAGGAACATGTTGCGCACCTGCGTGACGTGACGGTTCATCGTCCTGGGGGTCCAGTCCGAGGTATCGACCGGGGGCAGCACATCGACCCGCACCGTCGCCGCGCGCATTACGAATTCGTTCTTGGGGGCGACATCGCCGGCGTTGTGGATCACGATCGGGACGATCGGCACCCCGGCCTGCATGGCAAGATGGAACGCGCCTTTCTTGAATGGCCCGAGCCTGGGCGAAAGCGTGCGGGTGCCTTCGGGCGCGATGCAGATCGACTTGCCGTCCTTGATGATCGCATCGACCAGCGGTGCCATCGCCGCGATCGCGCCCTGCCCGTCCTTGCGATCGATAAATACGGTCCCGGCCCATTCCATCAACTGGCCGAGCACCGGGATGCGCTTGATCTCCTGCTTGCCGACCCCGCCCATGTCCTTGCGGATCAGCTTGGCGAGAATCAGGACATCGGCCTTGGATTGATGGTTGAAAATGAACACACAGGGCCGCGCCGCCCACAGGTTCTTCTCGCCATAAGTATCGAGTTCGAGCCCGATCATCGCGGCGGCGAAATCGCCGAACAGCCCGGTCGAAAAATTGGTCGCCTCGCGCCGCGATCCGGTCAGCGCCCAGATCGGCAGCCCGGCCCAGAACGCCCCGATCAGCGACGAGGTTGCACCAATTGTGCGGGCGTATTCCATCGTCTTGGGGCGGCCCCGGCTGCCGAAATTCTGCACCGGCCAGTCGCGTTCGCGCGCAATGGTCCGCAGTTTGGTGTTGGGGTTGAGGACGCGGGGCTTGCCCACCGCTTCGAGCAGCTCGAGATCGTCGCTGCTGTCCGAATAGAAGAAGCTCTGCGCCAGATCGATATCGTGGCTGGCGACGAGCTTTTCCGCCGCGATCACCTTGCCCTCGCCGAAGCACAGCGGGCGGACGATCTCGCCGGTAAACGCCCCGTCGATCACTTCGTACTGCGAACACAGCACATGCTCGATGTCGAGATCGCGCGCAGTCGGCGCAATCTGGTAGATCGTTGCCGAAGAGACGATCGCAACGGTATGCCCTTTGGCCTGATGGGCGCGAATGATCGCGCGGGTTTCGGGATAGACCTTGCGGGCGATATGCTTTTGATACAGTTCCTCGCCGAACTGGGTGAAGCTGTCCTCGGTGGTGCCCTTCATGAACTTCGCGGCGCCGGTCATCAGCCCGGAAAAGCCCATGTTGCCCGCATTGTATTGCGCCATGACGTTGGCGGTCTCGATGATCTCCTCGAGCCCCATTTCGCGCCGCTTGAACTTTTCCTGGAGCAGTGCGGTGGCCGAATAGCCGGCGATAATCGTCCCGTCGAAATCGAACAGCGCAGCAATCTGTGGCCCCGGCTTGGACGCGGCGACTTCTTCGAGGTAACGATCGATCCCGGCCACTGGCGGCTTCCTCCCCGACATCTTTTGCCGACAGGTGGCACTTGTAGCGATCTCGGGCAAGCACTCAGGGCAGCGGATAGTTCTCGCCGAAGATGATCATGGGCGACCCGCAGATCGCCCGGCAGGCTTCCATGCCCGACATCACCGCTGCCTCGACACAGCCATAGTTGAGGCCGGTAAACGTCCAGTCCCCCGCGCAAACCAAATTGCTGTAACCGGTGTCGCCAGCGCGCAGGCGGTGCTGGGTCGATCCTTTGGTGCTAAGCACATAGCGTTCCGAGGGATCAACGTTGGCGCGCCAGAACTGTTCGTCGAAATGGAGGCTGGGCGGCACCATCGGCCCGCGCTGATCGTAGAGCACGCCGAAATCGAGCGTGTCGGGGAAGCTGTGCGGATAGCCGCCGAACATCGATCCGGGCAGGATGAACTGTGCGTTGCTGCGCATCCATTCCGAAGCCCGGACGCT
>JANOOJ010000157.1:0-4097 GCA_031421295.1 Novosphingobium sp. | reverse complement strand
ATGGTGAGGCACCGCGTGGTAGCGCCGTCGCCCGGCTGTTCGAAGCACTGGTAGCGCGTCAGCCGATGGCAATCGGCGGCCTTGTCGCGCGGGCGCTGTCCGATGGGTGGAGCTTCACCAAGGCACCAGCGCGGCGAGGTTAGTGGGTGGCCTTCGACGGACTCAGGCTGAGCGGGATTTGGGATTGGGAATGCAACAACATCCGCTCATGCTGAGCCTGTCGAAGCACGCGCGCTATGGCCGCCTTACCATTCCCGCCTGCTTCAGCCGCCAGACCAGCTGGTCGAAGCGATCCTGCCCGAAGAACGGCTCGCCCTGAAACACCATCAGCGGCACGCCGTAATGCCCGCCGACGCGCTGGTCGGCCTCGTTCTGGGTGATAGCGGCGGCCAATCGCTCGCCCTCGCGCTCGAGCACCGTGTCCATCTCGTCCAGATCGCACCCGGCCTTGGCGGCCGCGACAAGGAGGTGATCGCCTTCGTGCCAGTTGTCGGTCGCACCGTTCCAGATCAGCTCGCTCGCCGCATCGAGGAACGCCAGCCCCTTGCCGCGTTCCGCCGCCAGCTGGCCCAAACGGCACAGTCGGTGGATATAGGGCTGTTCCGTGGGATAGGTCCGGCTCGCCAAGTCCATCACCACCGGATCGGGGCGCGGCCAGCGGAACGGCAGGCCCAGAAACTGGCCCGTGCGGTGGCAGTCGCGCATCAGATAGGCGAACCACAGCGGGTCCGAATTGGCGAAGAACTCGGGCTGGCGCACCGCGATCGGGGTCACCACGCGGACTTCAATCGCCATATCGTTATCGCGCTCCAGCGCCACCAGCCGCTTGGTGACGAGATAGCTGTAGGGCGACCGGAACGACCAGTAGAGCTCGACCGCCAGCGTCACAGCCCAGCCTTCACAATGTCGCCATATCGATCACGAAGCGGTATTTGACATCGGCTTTTTCCATCCGCTCGAACGCGTGGTTGATCTCATCCATCCGGATCATCTCGCATTCGGGCAGAATGTTCTTCTCGGCGCAGAGATCGAGCATTTCCTGCGTCTGCTTGATGCCGCCGACGCCCGATCCGGCGACCGCCCGCTGGCCTTGCAGCAACAGTCCCGAGTGAAAGCTGGGCAGCATGTCGATCGCGCCGACGATGCACAGCGTCCCCTGCTTGTCGAGCAGCATCAGATAGGGCGCCAGCTCATGCGCGACGGGGATCGTGTCGAGCAGGAAATCGAAGCTGCGGGTCGCGGCCTTCATCGCCGCCCGGTCGGTCGAAACCAGCACATGATCGGCCCCCAGCTTGCGCGCATCCTCGCCCTTGGCGGGTGAGGTGGTGATCATTGTCACTTCAGCGCCCAGTGCCTTGGCAAACTTAACCCCCATGTGACCCAGCCCGCCAAGCCCGACCACGCCGACCTTGCTGCCCGGCCCCACGTTCCAGTGCTTGAGCGGCGAGTAGCTGGTGATTCCGGCGCAGAGCAGCGGCGCGGCCTGCGCAAAATCGAGGCTGTCGGGAATGCGCAGCACGTAGGGCTCTGCCACGACGATGCTGCCCGAATAGCCGCCGTAGGTCATGGTTCCGTCGATCCGGTCCTTGGCGTTGTAGGTCCCGGTCATGCCCTCGCGGCAATATTGCTCTTCGTGATCCTCGCAGGAATCGCAGTGGCGGCAGCTATCGACGATGGTGCCGATCGCCGCCTTGTCGCCCACCTTGAAGCCGGTCACGCCGCTGCCGACAGCAGTCACGATGCCGACAATCTCGTGACCCGGCACGAAGGGGTAGTTGGTCCGGCCCCAATCGTTGCGCGCGGCGTGAAGATCGGAATGGCACACGCCGCAATAGGCGATTGCGATGGCGACATCCTCGGCGCGGAGTTCGCGGCGGTCGATCGTCATGGGCGCAAGCCCGGATTCGGGCGCGGTGGCACCCCAGGCGGCGGTGGCAGGCATCGTTGACTCCTCAATCTGACAGCTTGCGGCTTTGGCTGGTTCGCGCCATTAATCGCGCGATTAAAGGGAGAGTCAAATGCGGATTGATGTGGGCATGGCGGCGGTAGTAACGGGCGGCGCTTCGGGCCTTGGTCGCGCTACGGCAGAAGCGCTGAGTGCGGCAGGCGTGAAGGTCGCGATCTTCGATGTGAACGCCGAACTGGGCGAGGAAGTCGCCGGCGCGATCGGCGGGCTGTTCTGCAATGTCGACATCACCAGCGAAGATTCGGTCGTCACCGGCCTGGCCACGGCGCGCGCTGCCCACGGACAGGAGCGGATCCTGGTACACTGCGCGATGACCTCGCGGCGCGGCAAGACGCTGGCGTTCGACAAGGAGCTGGGACAGCTCAAGCGCCTGTCGACCGAGGATTACATTTTCGGGGTGCAGGGCATCCTCGTCGCCAGCTATCGCCTCGCTTCGCTCTCCGCCGAGGGGATGGCGGGGCTCGAGCCGCTCGAGGACGGCGAGCGCGGCTGCATCACCCTCACCGCATCGGTCGCGGCGCAGGATGGGCAGATCGGGCAGGTCACCTATGGCTCGGCCAAGGCCGGGGTCAATGGGCTGGTGCTGCCGATGGCGCGCGATCTGTCGGACCTTGGCATCCGGGTCAATTCGATCATGCCGGGGATTTTCGGCACTCCGCTGCTGGGCCGCCTGCCCGAAAACGTGCTGCACAGCCTCAATGCCTCGGTGCCGTTTCCCAAGCGGCTCGGCAAGCCCGAGGAATTCGCCAGTCTGGCGATGGAGCTTGTGCGCAACACCTATTTCAACGGCCAGTGCATCCGCCTCGATGGCGCGATCCGCATGGCCCCGCGCTGAGGAGCACTTTATGTCACCTTTCAGGGACGGAATTCTCGACGGCAAGGTCGCCTTCGTCGCGGGCGGGACCAGCGGGATCAACCTCGGCATCGCCAAGCGCTTTGCCGAACTGGGCGCGAAAGTCGCAGTCTGCGGGCGCAATCCGGAGAAAGCCGCCGGGGCCGCAGCGGAGATCGGCCACGGCGCGCTGGGGCTCAGCGGCGATGTGCGTGATTACGGCGCGATCAGGGGCGTCATGGAGCATGTCCGGAACGAGCTGGGGCCGATGGATATCGTCATTTCAGGCGCGGCGGGCAACTTCCTCGCTCCGGCGCTGGGCATGTCCTCCAATGCGTTCAAAACGGTGGTCGACATCGACCTCAACGGCACCTTCAATGTGTTCCGGGGCTGCCACGATCTGCTCAACACCCCCGGCGCGTCGCTGATCGCGATCACCGCAGGACAAGCGGTCAACGCGATGCAGCTCCAGGCCCATGCCTGCGCCGCCAAGGCCGGGATCAATCAGCTGATCCGGGTGCTCGCGCTCGAATGGGGACCCGATGTCCGGGTCAACGGCATCTCGCCCGGTCCGATCGCCGGGACCGAAGGCATGGCCCGGCTCGCGCCCGATGCCTCGACCAGGGACAAGCATTTCGCCCGGATCGCGATGAAGCGCTGGGGCGAGATCGGGGAAGTGGCGGAAAGCGCGGTGTTCCTGTGTTCGGACGCGGCGCGCTATATCACCGGAACGATCCTCGATTGCGACGGCGGCAGCCAGCTCGGCGATGCCACGCCGCGTCAGCTCGGAATCGGGCTGGCGTAAATCCTCCCTGAGCTTGCTCGGGGAGGGGGACCGCCGCCATAGGCGGTGGTGGAGGGGTAAGGCGTCCGAAAAGACCCCTCCGTCAGTCGCTTCGCGCCTGCCACCTCCCCGAGCAAGCTCAGGGAGGATTTAGGAAATCAAAGCGTCACCCACTCCCGCGCTCTTGCCGCGGGTGATGATCACCCGGTCACCCAGCTTGGTTGTGGCGAACAGCTTCCTGGCGAAGGGCAGCGGGGTGCCGATGCAGCCGTGGCTGGCATAGCCGTTCTCGACCGTGGTGGCATGGACCGAAATTCCGTCGTCGGTCAGCCGCTGCATATAGGGCATCGGCGCGTCGTAAAGGCTGGAGACGTGATCCTTGCGCTTCTGGGTGATCGGGAACACTCCGGTCGGGGTGGGCTTGTCCTGCGTGCCGAGCAGCACCGCAGTCGCCCCGATTTCATACCCGCCCTTGAACACCGAGAGCACCCGCGCGTCGAGATCGACCGTGATGA
>JANOOJ010000156.1:0-4117 GCA_031421295.1 Novosphingobium sp. | reverse complement strand
GTCAGCCGATGTAATGCGCCGTCGTCTTGGCCGCCACATCTTCGGCGCTCACGCCCGGCGCCATCTCGATCAACTTGAACGGAGCGGCATGATCGGGCCGGTGGAACACCGCGAGATCGGTGATCACCATGTCGACCACGTTCATGCCGGTCAGCGGCAGGGTGCAGGCGGGGATGAACTTGGGGCTGCCGTCCTTGGCGCAGTGCTCCATCACGACGATGATCTTCTTGACCCCGGCTACCAGATCCATTGCCCCGCCCATGCCCTTGATCATCTTGCCCGGGACCATCCAGTTGGCGATGTCGCCATTCTCTGCGACCTCCATCGCGCCCAATACCGTGAGGTCGATGTGGCCGCCGCGGATCATCGCGAAGCTCGCCGCGCTGTCGAAATAGGCCGATTGCGGCAACTCGCTGATGGTCTGCTTTCCCGCGTTTATCAGGTCGGGATCTACATCGTCGTCATAGGGAAACGGCCCGATGCCGAGCATGCCGTTTTCCGACTGGAGCGTGACCTCGACCCCGGCGGGGATATGGTTGGCGACCAGCGTCGGGATGCCGATGCCGAGGTTCACATAGAACCCGTCCTGCAGTTCCTGCGCCGCGCGCGCGGCCATCTGGTCGCGGGTCCAGCCCTGGGCGATACCGTCATGCGAAGTCATGGTCAGTCCTATCTCGAAAAGGCTAGTCGATGGGGGGCGGCACGAGGAACCAGCCCTCGCCGAAAGTGGGTTCCAGCGCGGTGGCAATCGGCCCGGAGGGATCGCGCAGGTAATCGTAGAGTTCGTCGAAATCGCCGCGCTGGTCGCCCGCCACCGCCAGGATGCACCAGTCGCGCGCGGCGGCGAAGCGGCGCAGCTGTTTGCGCTCCTCGCCGCTGCGCAGCAGCAGCAGCCGGTCGGTGCGATCGGGATCGAGCCCGCTGGCGCGCAGCACGGTGTAGAGCTCGGGGGCCGCATCTACCGGCAGCGATGCGCTCCACAGCACGGTCACCCCGGCGGCGCGGATGGCGGTGAGCTGGTCGGCCAGACCATTGGCCGGAAACGGCGGGTCGGTGAGGTCGAACGGCTTGGCACCCTTGTCGAGATCGATCACGACCGCAGGCGGACCCGCGCCGCAATCGGTCAGCCGCGGTTCGCTGGTGATGCTGTCCTGATCGACCAGCGCCGAGCGCCGGACCTTGCCTGCGGCAAGCGGTGGGGCGTGGGCGATCGCAAAGCGGGCGAAAGCGGCGTAGGGTGTCGCGCCGCTTGCTGAGGTCGGGATCGCGGATGCCTCCGGGGTTGGCGCAGATGCCGTCAGCGTCGGCTGCGCTGCGGGCACCAGTTCGGCAGCAGGCCCCGGCACTAGTGTCGGCGTCGGTTCGGGGGCAGGCGGGACCAACGCTACGGCCAGCAGTCCGGGGGGCGTGGGCGTCGGCTCGCCAGCCGGGGGCAGCGAATAATCCGAAGTCAGCACCTCGACGATCGGTGTTACCGGCGGCTTGACGGGAGCAGTGGTCGGCTTGGGATCATCGCGCTGCACTTCCTTCCGTGCGAGCACAGTTCCTGCCAACACCGGGATTGCCGCCGCGACGCAGCCTTCCAGCGCGATCAGGCACGCACAGGAAATCGCGAAGGTCGCAACATGCTTCACGATTCAGTCCCGGTCAGTCGAAGTCGTTCCTCATCAAATCCGCGCAACAAGCGCGCGAACGCTTCCCCTTCAGTCAAGCCCGCGTTGGCGGAGTAAGCTGCGGCGGCGGTCCGCAGAGATTCGCAGACCAACGAGCCGACCAATTCCGGCGACCAATTGGCCTCACGACCAATCGAAACATGCGACCGTTCGCCGTCGATCCAGAAGCGGGCCAATTCAGTGGCGTTTGCCGAAAGCCCAGGCATGGACGAAAGCGGCAACTCCCCCGGATGATCGCGGCGTAAGCCAAACATCACGCCGCCTCACGCTCCCGCACGGTGCGGAATTCGATTTTCTTGTCATAGGGTGCGCCGATGATCATGCGCTGCACATAGACGCCGGGCAAATGGATGCAGTCGGGATCGAGCGATCCTACGGGCACGATCTCCTCCACCTCGACCACGCAGACCTTGCCGCACGTCGCGGCCGGCTGGTTGAAATTGCGCGCGGTCTTGCGGAACACGAGGTTGCCAGTCTCGTCCGCTTTCCAAGCCTTGACCAAAGCCAGGTCGGCGACAATGCCGCGCTCCATGATGTAGTCCTGCCCGTCGAAGTTTTTCACGTCCTTGCCTTCGGCCACCAGCGTGCCGACTCCGGTTTTGGTGTAGAAGCCGGGGATGCCCGCGCCGCCCGCGCGCATCCGCTCGGCCAGCGTGCCCTGGGGGGAGAATTCGACCTCGAGCTCTCCGGCGAGATATTGCCGCTCGAATTCCTTGTTCTCGCCGACATAGCTGGCGATCATCTTTTTGACCTGCCGGGTGCGCAGCAGTTTGCCGATGCCTTCGCCGTCGATCCCGGCATTGTTGCTGGCGAAGGTCAGGCCGGTAACCCCGCTTTCGACCATTGCGTCGAGCAGCCGTTCGGGCAGCCCGCACAGCCCGAACCCGCCCGCAGCGACCAGCATGTCGTTGCGCAGCAGGCCGTCGAGCGCCGATTTCGCATCGGGGTAGAGCTTTTTCATGGTGCCGTCGGCCTCCGTGCGGGATGTGCTTTGGGCCTATCGCCAGAGCTGCCGGTCCGCAAGTCTGTGCTGCAATGCAGCGCCGTCAGCGCGCCAATTCGATGCCGAGTGCAGCCGACAATTCCGCCAAAGCTTGCGCACCTCCCGTTACCTTGATCGCATGCATGCCGAGCGATGCGGCGGGTTTGCAGTTGATACCCAGATCATCGAGATAAACGCAGCTTTCGGGCGGCAGCGCGAGCATTTCGCACATCATCAGGTAAATGCGCGGGTCGGGTTTGCGGATGCCCGCCCTGGAGCTTTCAAGCACATGATCGAACCGCGCGAAGATGGCGGCATAGCTGGCCGACCGGGCGTTGTCGGCGGCCATTCCGGCGCCGTTGCCCGACGGAACATTGTTGGTGATGCACCCCAGTGCAAAGCCCGCCGCTTTCAACGTATCGAGCGCCGCGACCATTTCGGGGCGCACGCTGCCGGCAATGACCGCAAGCACGTCGCGGCCGGGCAGTTCGTGACCCAGGCGCGCGGCTTCGGCTGCAAAGAGGCGGTCAAACGTCGCCGCGTCGATCTCGGCGCGTTCGAATTTGGCCCAGGCATTATTGTCGGGATCGGCTGAGTTGACCCGGCGGACGAGATCATACGGCAGCCCACGCTCGGATTCGAGCCGGTTGAACGCCTCGAACGGAGACGAGGTGATCACGCCCCCGAAGTCGAAAATCACGGCGGAATAGGGCTGGGTCATGCGGCGATGCATCCTCTCTGCTGCCTGACTAACGGCAAGCGCGGGCGACGCAAGCATGGCCCGTCCGACGGGCATGGCGTGGTGACGCTTTTGGTGCGACGCAGCAGAAGCGTGCGATTTTCGTCGGACGACCCTGTCAATTGCAGTATCGATCGGTTGGATATTCCCTGAAAACCTAGCCTCTTGAGTGTTTTTCAAAGCCTGGTTGCAAAGTTTGCAACCGCCAATGATCTTTTCGCACTTGCACAAAAACTGGGTGGTCAGCATAACGACGGTGCCTTTTCAGGCATCCTCTCCCAAACTTCCAAGGCCCGGTTGGCAACGACCGGGCCTTTTTTTTGTGCCTGTTCCAAGCCGGGCTCGGCTTGCGGTTGGTTTGCAATCGGGGAACCGAGTTCCTAGCTTCGCCATTCCCCAATCGGGGCTGGCAACAGGAACCGACTGAATGGCCGACGCAGCCGAGAAGATCGACAGCAAGACGGTGAAGCTGCAAGTCGCAGCGGCGCGGCAGGAGGAAAGCGGCCACGGCATCGCCCGCCTGCCCAAGTCGGCGCTTGCCGCACTCGGCATCACCGAAGGCGATGTGGTGGAGATTGCGGGCAAGCGCCTGACCGCCGCCCGGGCCGTGCTGGCCTATGCCGAGGACGAAGGCCTGCAAGTCATCCGGCTCGACGGGCTCCAGCGCGCCAATGCCGAGGTCGGTTCGGGCGATCACGTCGAGGTGCGCAAGGCCGAATCGCG
>JANOOJ010000155.1:0-2221 GCA_031421295.1 Novosphingobium sp. | reverse complement strand
GCATGACTGGGGCCGCCCGGCGCACGTTGGGTCGATAGCCTGAAGCGGTCTGCCATGGGACGGGTGCTCAGATTTCTTAAGCAATTCGTCGTCACGGATCAATCGGTATGGGCGCAGGCAGCTCTGTTTTTGATAGCGAGTCGCACATTGAAACACGCCGGCTGTGGAGATCTTTTCTCTTTTGGAACAGATCGGCCCCGCGTGAACTAGCGGGGCAGAGCGGCTGCGAATATGCTGCCGGCCCAAGGCGATTGCCTGGGGCCTGTCAATCAGGACCAGGGCGTCCGCAACACCATGCCCGTACCCGGGCCTGAAGGTACTCGAACCGAACCACCCTCGAGGACGATGCCGTCGAACGGGTCGTTCAGGAACAGGCTGAACTCGGAGAATTCATGCGGAAACGCGGGCATCGCTAGCGTGGACGCCAGATGCAGCGTGTGTGCATGCATGACCCGGGACCCGAAGATCGCGCCGAAACGGTATCGAAGGCCTGCGGCTTCGCACAGGGCGACGGCACGCCGTGTATTTGCAATGCCGCCGAGGTTCATCACGCGCAGGTTGATCGAATCCGCTGCGCGCAACTTGACGATACGCAGGATGGAGTTGAGGTCGGGCGCGCTTTCGTCTGCTTCCACCGGGATCGGTACCGCCCGGGTGACCTGCGCGAGGCCTTCGAGGTCATGGCCTGCGGTCGGTTGCTCGATCAGCTCAATGCCGTATTCGACGATTTTGTGAATCACGCGAATGGCATCCTTGGGCTGGTAGGACTCGTTGGCGTCGGCCATCAGTCGCACCTTCGGACCTGCCGCGTCGCGGACGGCCTGCACGCGCGCCACGTCCAGCCCCTCATCCCCCGACAGTTTGACCTTCAGAAAGCCGAAGCCACTGTTTACCAGGTCCGCAGCCACGGCGGCCATGGCCTCGGGCGCCTTCAATGGCACGATGCGGACATTGTCGAAGACCTCATGGCGCTGACCGCCGTAGAGCTGGTGCAGCGGGACGCCGAGCGAGCGTGCCAGCAGGTCGTAAAGCGCACATTCAATGCTGGCTTTCAGCGGTGCCATGTCGCTCTGCGTCTCGTCCAGCCGGTCCATGATGGTGTTGATCGCGCGCGGGTCGGTGCCAGGCAGAATCTTCGCCAGATGATCGAACGTGGATTTCAATGCTTCGAGCGGCGCGGTGGCGGGCGGCATGGTACGAAAGTAGCCATGGCCAGATCGCCCCTGGTCGTCGGCAATTTCGACCGCATAGCCTGCGATCGACGGAATCGCGCCGCGCACGAAGCGCCACTCGGGATCGCTGAGCGGCAAGTCAATGCGGTGCGTGTTGACGCGAACGATGCGCATGGGTGGGTTCGCCGCGTCCGTTCCTAGAATTTCACTCCGGCCTTGCGGATGATTTCACCAAAAATGTCCAGGTCCGCGCTGACCTGTTTGGCCAACGCCGGCCCTTCGGTAAAGGCCACATCGCTACCAAATCCTCGAATTTTCGTGGCGATCTGCGGGTTCTTGAGTGTCTTGGCGATTACGGTATTCAGCTTGGCGGTGATGGCCGGATCAAGGCCGGCAGGACCGAATAACGCGACCCATGAGTCTGCCGCGAATTGCGGGTATCCCAGTTCCTTCATGGTCGGCACATTCGGGAAATCCGGCGGGCGTGTCTGGTTGGTGGTCGCCAGGATGCGGACTCCGCCGTCTTTGGTCAGGTCGCCGAGTTCGCCGGCGATCATCACCGGCACATGGCCCGCCAGGATGTCTGCAATCGCCGCGCCGGTTCCTTTGTAGGGCACGTGGACCATCGCGGTGCCGGAAACCTGCGTCATCAGTTCGCCAGCCAGATGGCCGTAGGTGCCGATGCCCGACGTCGCATAGCCGATCGTGCCGGGTTTTTCTTTGGCCAACGCGATCAGCTCGCTGAAGGTCTGGGCCTTGAAGTCCTTGTTGACGCCGATGTAGGTATAGCCCAGCACCAGCCGCGAGACCGGCGTGAAATCGGTGAGGGGGTTGTAGGCCAGCTTGCGTTCGCCGTGCGGCAGTATTGCCATGATGCCGGCCGATGCCAGCAACAGCGTGTAGCCGTCGGGCTTGGATTTCGCAACATATTCGGCACCGATGGCGCCGCCCGCTCCGGCTTTGGTCTCGACGATGCAGGGTTGCCCCATATCCTTGGTGAGGGCTTCGCAAACGATCCGGCCGATCGCGTCGACACGCCCACCGGCAGC
>JANOOJ010000154.1:0-1933 GCA_031421295.1 Novosphingobium sp. | reverse complement strand
GGCAGCTACGTCAGCTACCTCGAAGGCTGCACCGCGCCGATGCGCGACGAAAACCAGCTCCACGCCGCGGTGGTCGAATTGGTCGCACTCGACGATGCCGAGATCAAATATTCGACCGTGCAGAACTGGTATCCCGGCGATGCCAGCGGCAAGGGCGGGATCTACAATTTCGTCACCAAGCGCGCGCTGTGCCAGGGCAAGCGCTCGAAAGTGAGCTGGACCCAGGTCGAGACCGGCAGCGCGGTGACGTGGAAATATCCCAGCTGCGTGCTCAACGGCGAAGACAGCGTGGGCGAGTTCTATTCGGTCGCGGTGACCAACAATTACCAGCAGGCCGATACCGGCACCAAGATGATCCATAACGGGCGGGGCACGCGCTCGACGATCATCAGCAAGGGCATCAGCGCAGGGCGCAGCAACAACACCTATCGCGGCTTGGTGAGGGTCGGCCCGAACGCCGAAAACGTGCGCAATTTCACCCAGTGCGATTCGCTGCTGCTCGGCAGCGAATGCGGCGCGCACACCGTGCCCTATATCGAGGTGCGCAATCCCTCGGCCCAGATCGAGCACGAGGCGACCACCAGCAAGATTTCCGACGACCAGCTGTTCTACGCGATGCAGCGCGGGCTTGGGCAGGAGGAAGCCGTGGCGCTGATCGTCAACGGGTTTGCGAAAGAGGTGCTGCAGCAGCTGCCGATGGAGTTTGCAGTCGAGGCGCAGAAGCTGCTGGGGATCAGTTTGGAAGGTTCGGTCGGATGACGCTCCGACCCTATCTCGCGCCATACGGCATCAGTCTTGCATTGATCGCGCTGGCATACGCCGTCGCTAGGTCGGGGGGCGGGATTGCAGGACTTTGGATTTTGCTCGCCGCATTCATAGCCTTCCCGCTGATCGTCGGCGGGTTCGAGTTCGATCGGATTCCGCGGGGTCGTTGGTGGATCGCACCACTGATTGCAGCCGCAATCTCTATCGCGACGCTTATTGGCCTACTCTTCTATGCATTTTCGAGAATCTAATGCTCAAAATCGATAACCTCCACGCCACGGTCGCCGACAAGCCGATCCTCAAGGGCCTCTCGCTCAGCATCGCTGCGGGCGAGATTCATGCGATCATGGGGCCGAACGGGGCGGGGAAGTCGACGCTGGCTTATGTGCTGGGCGGGCGGCCCGGGTATTCGGTGACTTCGGGTTCGGTCACCCTATCCCGTCGCCCCGTGCTTGACACGGGGCTTGGCTTTTCTTCGGGCGTCGCGGAAGAAGGGAGCCTTGCCCCGCATCAAGTGCGGGGTGACGTGGATTTATTGAGTTTGGAACCCCACGAACGCGCCGCCGCCGGCCTTTTCCTCGGGTTCCAGTATCCGGTCGAGATTCCGGGGGTGTCCTTCGTCCAGTTCCTGCGCGAAAGTCTCAACGCGCAGCGCCGGGCGCGCGGGGAGGCGCCGCTCTCGGGCGGCGAGTTCCTCAAGCTCGCGCGCGAACAGGCGGCGATGCTCAAGCTCGACATGGACATGCTCAAGCGCCCGGTGAACGTCGGCTTTTCGGGCGGCGAGAAGAAGCGCGCCGAGATGGTCCAGATGGGGATCCTCGATCCCAGCTTCGCGGTGCTCGACGAGACCGATTCGGGCCTCGACATCGATGCGCTGCGCGTGGTCGGCGACGGGATCAACGCGATCATGCGCCGCCCGGATAAAGGCGTGCTGCTGATCACCCACTACCAGCGGCTGCTCGATTACGTGAAGCCCGACTTCGTCCACGTCCTTGCGGGCGGGCGGATCGTCAAGACCGGCGGGCCGGAGCTGGCGCATGAGCTCGAAGAGCACGGCTACGAGGCAGTCGCGGCGTGAGCATCATTTTTTCACTCCTCTGCGTCTCTGCGTCTCTGCGTGAAACAGATTCAGTTCACGCAGAGACGCAGAGACGCAGAGAGGTTGCCC
>JANOOJ010000153.1:0-5239 GCA_031421295.1 Novosphingobium sp. | reverse complement strand
CGCATTGGGGTTCTCGACCGAAAGGTCCTTCACATATTGCGAAATGATCCCGGCAGCGGGGCTGGTATCCTCGCCATTGGCAACCGGCGCGGTGGAATCGAGATCGAGATCGGTGAGGACGTTGCCTTCGTCGGCCATGGCAGAGTTCGCTTTCGTGGGCGTGGGTTAGGAGATGGGGGAAAGGAAATGGGGTCGAGTTGGCCGCGCGCCTAGCACCGGTGCGGCAGCGCGGCAACGGGCCAGCGGAAAATTGCACCGCATCGGCCATCCACGCGTTGTTCATTTGTCAGGACTACCTATCTGGGGGTAGTGTGTTGCAACGCCGTGCTTCTGCGGCAGGGACTGGAACGTGGGTTCAATCGTGGAAATCGTAATTTTGGCCATGATAGCGGCCTTCCTGGGACTCCGGCTCTATTCGGTGCTCGGTCGCCGTGCCGAGCATGAGGAAGAGCCGATCCAGGGCCGCTTCGATGCGCCGCCGGTCCAGCCCGGTGCAGCGCGTCCGGCCGGACCCAAGCCCGCCGAACTGGCGCCGGTGCGGCAATTGCCCGACCAGCGCGCGGTCCCCGGTGTAACCCCCGCAATCGAGCGCGGGGTGCGTGAAATTGCTGCGGCCGACCGCCGGTTCGACATCACGGCCTTCGTCGATGGTGCCAAGGGTGCTTACCGGATGGTGCTCGAGGCGTTCTGGCGCGGCGACAAGGACGAGCTAAACCAGCTCTGTGACAGCGACGTTTACGAAGGCTTCGCGGCTGCTATCGATGCGCGCCTTGCAGCAGGCGAAACGCTTGAAAACCGGCTGGTCCGGATCGACGAGACGGTGATCGTCGCGGCGAGCTATACCGCACCGATTGCCCGGGTGACGGTGCGATTTGTCGCCGACATAGCCTCGGTCACGCGCGATGCTGCGGGTACCGTGGTGGCCGGATCGCTCGACGATGCAATCGAAGTGCGCGACATGTGGACCTTTAGCCGCAACGTCAATTCGCCCGATCCCGACTGGCTGCTCGACGAGACCGACGAGGCCTGAGCGTCATGGCTGGGGCAGTCCGGCTGCGCCAGTTTGCGGCGCTTGGCGCGATTGCCCTGCTAGCGGCATGCGGACGGATAATTCCCGAATCGCGCATTCCGGTCTCCCTGCCGCCGGTAGCCACTCCGGCGCTCACCAGCGCTTTGCTCGCCGGGGTCAAGCCCGGTCCATCCTTCGCAACTCTGGGTGTCGGCACCGGCGATGCGTCCGCTGCCTTGGCCTCATTTCGCGAAAGCTGCCCACGACTGGTGACACGCACCGATACCAGCGGATTGACCCGCGCCGCCGATTGGCAAGCGGCCTGCACCGCCGCCGCGACCTGGCCTGGGAGCAGCGCCCCCGGTTTCTTCGCCACCTGGTTCGAGACGGCGCGGATCGGCGACGGCAAGGCCTTCGTCACCGGCTATTACGAACCCGAAATCGCGGGCACCCGGACGCGCCAACCGGGCTTCGACGTCCCGGTTTACAAGTTGCCGCCCGATCTGGTGCGCGGCTGGCCCGAGGAAGTCGCGCTTGACCAGCGCACCGGCAATCCGCCGCTCGGCCGCTATGACGAAACCGGCAAGTTTGTACTCTATCACGAGCGCGCGGAAATTGTCGCCGGTGCGCTGGCCGACAAAGGTCTGGAGATCGCCTGGGCGGCCGATCCGGTCGAATTCTTCTTTCTCCAGATTCAGGGCTCGGGCCGTCTGCGCGCGCCCGACGGGTCGCTCATGCGGATCGGCTATGCCGGGCAGAACGGGCGCGAATACACCGGCATCGGCTCGGTGATGCGCCAGCGCGGGCTGGTCGGTGCAGGGACATCCTACGCCACCTCGATGCAAGGGCTCATGCAATATATCCGCGAACACCCCGAAGAGGGCCGCGCCATCATGAACGAGAACAAGAGCTGGGTGTTTTTCAAGGAACTGACCGGCGACGGCCCGCTTGGCGCGCTCAATGTGCCGGTGCGCAATGGTTCGAGCGTGGCGACCGACCCGACCTTCGTGCCGCTGGGTGCGCCGGTGTGGCTCGCGCTCGATCGTACCGAGGCTAACGGCCTGTGGATCGCGCAGGATACCGGCGGGGCGATCAAGGGAACCAACCGGTTCGATACCTTCTGGGGCGCGGGCGACGAGGCGCGGCGGATCGCCGGGGGAATGAGCGCGCGCGGCGATGCGGTGCTGTTCCTCCCCAAAGGCACGCTCGCCCGCCTCGGCGTCCAGTGAAACCTAGCCCGCGCGGGCTGTCGCCCGAAGAGGCGGCGCTGTGGGCGAGAGTGGCGGGGACAGTGAAGCCGCTCGGGGGTCGCCCCCTCATCACATCCCCCACCCCTGACCCCTCCCCTGAAGGGGAGGGGAACCGAATTGCGATTGGCTCGGGCAAGCCCCTCCCCTTCAGGGGAGGGGTTGGGGTGGGGGATGTCCCCAAACCCGGGGCTTCGCCGCCCCCCCGCCCGCTCGACCGCCACGGCCTCGACACCTCATGGGAGCGAAAGCTCGCCAAGGCCTCGATTGCGCCCGACTTCACGCTCGACCTGCATGGCCATTCGCTTGACGCCGCACACGTCCGGCTCGATCACGGGCTGACCCAGGCGCTGGCGCAAGGCGCGCGGCTGGTTTTGGTGATCGCGGGCAAGCCGCGTCCGGTGGATGCCGCCGACCGGGGGCAACGGCGGGGGGCGATCCGGGCCAAGTTGCTCGACTGGCTCGCTGCGGGACCGCACGCCTCGCGCATCGCTGCTGTGCGTGCCGCCCACCCGCGCCACGGCGGGGCGGGAGCGGTCTATGTGGTGCTCAGGCGACGTTAGCGCGCGTGCTTCGACAGGCTCAGCACGAACGGTTCTCGAGAAAAATGCACACAGAAATTCCGTTAAGCCTGAGCCTGTCGAAGGCCGCGCGCCACTTTAACCGCATTGCCCCCGGTGGAGCAGCTTGTGGTCGGCCAGCACCAGCGCCATCATCGCCGCAACCACCGGCGCGCCGCGGATGCCCACGCAGGGATCGTGGCGGCCCTTGGTGCGGATGTCGGTCGGTTTCCCATCGCGCGTGATGGTCTCGACCGGGGTCAGGATCGAGCTGGTCGGCTTGAACGCCACCCGCACCACCACCGGCTGCCCGGTCGAAATGCCGCCCGCGATCCCGCCCGCGTGGTTGGCGAGGAAGGCTGGACCGTCGGTGCCGGGGCGCATCCGGTCGGCATTCTGCTCGCCGGTCAGTTTGGCAGCGCCGAAGCCATCGCCGATCTCGACCGCTTTCACGGCGTTGATCCCCATCATCGCGCTGGCGAGGTCGGCGTCGAGCTTGGCATAGATCGGTGCGCCCCACCCGGCGGGGACGCCGGTCGCCACGCATTCGACCACCGCGCCGAGCGATGAACCGGCCAGCCGCGCCTCATCGACCAGCTTCTCCCACCGCGCCGCCGCTGCCGCATCGGGGCAGAAGAACGGGTTGTTGGCAATCTCGGCCGCAGCGAAGTTCGCCGGATCGATTCCAGCGCCGCCGATTTCGGCGACATAGGCGACGATCGTCACCTCGGGGATTACCAGCCGCGCGACGCCGCCTGCCGCCACCCGCGCCGCCGTCTCACGCGCCGAGCTGCGCCCACCACCGCGATAATCGCGCAGCCCGTATTTGGCGTCATAGGCATAGTCCGCATGGCCAGGCCGATAGGCGGCGGCGACTTCGGAATAGTCCTTCGAGCGCTGGTCGACATTCTCGATCATCAGCGAGATCGGCGTACCGGTGGTCTGCCCCTCGAACACGCCCGAGAGGATTTTTACCGCATCGGGTTCCTGCCGCTGCGTGGTGAACTTCGACTGGCCGGGGCGCCGTGCGTCGAGGAACGGCTGCAAATCCGCCTCGCTCAGCGCCAGCCCCGGCGGGCAACCATCGACCACCGCGCCCAGCGCCGGCCCGTGGCTTTCGCCCCAGGTGGTGAAGCGCAGCAAATGTCCGAAGCTGTTGATGCTCATGGAGACTGGCTTTGTCGCGGAATTGCAGTTGTGTCCATATCCGGTTTAGGAGGGGCCATGTTCCTGGTCGTCTTCCGCAACCGCAAGCATCCGAGCATGGACGCCGATGCCTATGGTGGCGATGCGGCGCGGATGGAGGGGCTGGCGCGGGCGCAGCCGGGATTTGTCTCGTTCAAAAGCTACACCGCCGACGATGGCGAGGTGATCGCCCTGTCCGAATGGGCCAGCGCCGAGGCCGCGCGCGCGTGGCGTCGCAACCCCGATCATGCGGTGATCCAGGCGAAGGGCCGGGTGGAATATTACCAGGACTATACGCTGTTCACCTGCGACGAGCCGCGCACCCATCGCTTCGAAAGGCCGTCCGCGTGAGCGTTGCTCTTTACGGCATCGCCAATTGCGACACCGTTAAAAAGGCCCGGACATGGCTGGACGGGCGCGGCATCGCCTACACCTTCCATGACTACAAGCAGCAGGGTGCCGATGCGGCGCAGCTGGCGCGCTGGATCGAACTGGCGGGGTGGGAGAAGCTGCTCAACCGTGCCGGGACGACCTTCCGCAAGCTCCCCGAGGCGGACAAGGCTGGCATCGACGCCACCAAGGCAGTCGCGCTGATGGCCGATCATCCAAGCGCGATCAAGCGCCCGATCGTCGAACATGCGGGCGGGTTGCTCGTCGGATTCAACGAAGCCGAATGGGGGGCTGCGCTGGCATGAATTTGGGCGAATGGATGACAGTGCTGGAATGGACGGCGGCGGGGCTGGGGCTGGTCAATGTGGCGCTGCTGATCTTCCGCAGCGTGTGGAACTACGCCTTTGGGATCGCATCGGTGGCGATTTATATCCTGATATTCTGGGAATCGCGGCTCTATGCCGAGAGCGGCTTGCAGGTGTTTTTCGTGGTGGCGCAGCTGTGGGGTTGGTACCTCTGGCTCAAAGTGGGCGGCCAATCCAACCGGGTACCGGTGCGCTGGCTCGACGGGCAGAGCCGCGCGGTATGGGTCGCGGTGACCGCAGCGCTGAGCATCAACCTGGGCTGGGTGATGCACCGTTTCACCGATGCCGCGATGCCCTTTGCGGATTCGGCCATCGCCGGGGCCAGCGTCGCTGCGCAAATCCTGCTGGCCTATCGCCGTGTAGAAAACTGGGTGGTGTGGGTGCTGGTCGATATTGCCGCGGTCGCACTTTACATCGATCGCGGGCTGTACCCGACCGCGGGCCTTTATGGCGGGATGCTGGTGATGAGCCTGTTCGGCCTCA
>JANOOJ010000152.1:0-19172 GCA_031421295.1 Novosphingobium sp. | reverse complement strand
CATCTTCACGCTCGAACCGCGCCGTTACGGTATCGCCGCCGGCTTCAAGTTCTAGGCCTTTCGAAGACCGAGTGATTGGGGGCTCCGGACTGCGGTCCGGGGCCCCTTTTTTATGCGTGGGACGATTTGAAATTGAACCGCCGTGCCCCTCCCCCTTGAGGGGGAGGTTGGGTGGGGGTGTACTGCCGCAGCGTGGACGCGAGGCATTCGCCTCGCTCCCCCACCCCGGCCCCTCCCCGACGGGGAGGGGAGCATTTAGATTCAACAAAGTGTCTCCGTGTTCTATGCCACCAGCGACGCCTCGATCGCGATCCGGATTGCCTCCGACGTATGCTGCGCGCCCATCTTGTTGAGCATATTGGCGCGGTGAATCTCGACCGTGCGCGGGCTGATCGCGAGTTGCGCGCCGATCAGCCGGTTGGACAGCCCATCGGCGACCCCGGCGAGCACTTCGCGCTCGCGCCTGGTCAGCCGCCGGATCCGGCTGCGCGCGCGCGCCTCGCGCAGTTTGAGCGTGCCGACCGTGCCCTCGGTCGCCTCCGCGCCCGAGACCGCCTGCGCGATCTCCTCGACGCTGCACGGCCAGGCGAGGTAATCGACCGCGCCTTCGAGGATCGCCCGGACGACGCCGCCGGTATGCGGCAGTTCGGCCAGCCCGATCAGCGGCAGCCAGCAGCCGTGGTCGGTCATGTGATCGAGCAGCTCGCGCAGATTGTCGCCCGCATCCTCGACCAGCAAGACGCCGGAGCGCGGCCAGCGCAGCCGGGCCTCGGCAATGTCCTCGAACGGTTCGACATGAATGCTGGAGCCCGCCAGGCAGTGGCTGATCGCCGCCCGCCGCCGGAAGTTGCTGTCGATCAAAGCGAGAGTGCGGCGTCGTTCCATCGGGAGCCCCCTTAGTGGTTAACGCCTAGGCAACTATGCGGATTGGCGCCGGGGCGCGCCTCTGCACGTCTCGGAAATGCACCTTTAAGCTGTGTAGTTTCCGCTAGTCTTCGGGTGCTGAGGCGGTGTTTGGTGCAATGGTCCGTCTCGTCCATTTTGGACTGGGTTTTCCGCTAATGTGGCGATGAAGCAGTCGCGGCGGCGATGACGGCGAAATCCTGCCTGAGTTGGTCGAGGCTCAGCGCATCGAAGGCCAGCACGCTGTCGAGCACCGAGCGCCGCGCCGCCGCATAAATCTGGGCAAGCGTCCCGGACAGTGGCGCACCCCGGACCAGCCCCAGCTCGAGCGCGGTCAGCGCCGCCAATGCCCGGGTCAGCGCCTGGCTCTTAGCGTGATTGTCGTCCCGACCCGCTGCATGCAGCGCGCTGCCCAGCGAGCTTGCAAACCGTTCGTAGCACAGCGCGACGAGTTGCGCGGGATTGGCCCCGGCTACCCTTGCGTCGAAATCGACCCGGCGGTACGCCGTTTGGGGGTTGGTTTGCGCCAGCATCAGCTCTTCGCGTTCCATGCGGCAATCTGGTTCTGCAGGAACGACAGCGTCGAGCGCGACGCGCCGACCCGGCTGTCGGCCGAGGCAAAGCGCGCGGTCATTTGCGCGCGCAGCCGTTCCTGGGCTTCCGCCAGCTTGGCCTGCTCGGCGCCGATCTGAGTCTTCTGCGAAGTGTAGCGGACGATAGAGCCGGCGAGCGAACCGGGATTGCCCGCGCTGGTTGCACTGCGGGCCAGCCCGTCGATGGTCGCGTAAACCCCGTATAGTCCGGCGGTGAACATCCTCGCCGCGCCACGCGGATCGGCTTTGAGCGTTGCCGCCAGCCGCGCGCCATCGAGGCGGAAAGTACCCTCGCGGGTCGTGGCGAGGCCAAGGTCGGCAAGCGTTCGGGGCGCGCTATTGGCAGCTGAAGGCATCACCAGCTTTCCCGCGAGCTGCGCGAACATTTGACGCAGGGCGCGCGTGCCGGTGTCGCGCGCCAGCTCGCCGCTTGCAGGATTGATCGCCGCGTTGAGGTCCGCGACGATCTCGTTCAGCGCACTGGTCAGGTCCTGCATTGCGGTGGTGACCGCCGCCGAGGGGTTGGCAAAGCTGATCTGCGTCGGCGCGCCGACATTGGTCGCGCGCAACGTCAGATTGAGGCCAGGTGCGGGTTCGGTCACGCTGTTGCTGGGGGCAGTCATCTCGAGCCCGTCGAGCTTGAAGCGCGCATCGGCAGAGGCCGCGATCAAGCGTGCCGGAGCGCCGCTCGCGGGGTGCCAGCCAAGCGCGGCAAGGCCTTCCTCGCCTGGCGTCTCGACTGGATCGAGGATAAATCCGTTGGCCGCGCCTTCCCGTCCTTTGAGCACCAATTTGGCGCCCTCGGCGGTGTTGGCGACATAAGCGGAGACGCCGACACCGGAAGCGTTGATCGCGGCGGCGACATCGGTGAGCGTGGCACCGCTGGGAATGGTGATCGGCACGGCGGGGTGGGAAGCATCTTCGGTGAAGCTCGCTCCGGCGATGGTCCCGAACCGCAGCGTCAGCGTGCCAGCGCCGACCGGCGTGGTCGAGGCCGCGAAGCCACCGCTCGCCAACGTCTGCGCGGCGGCGAGGTTCAGCACCTCGAGCGAGAAACTTCCCGATGGGGCAGCGCCCGGGACGATGCTCGCGCTCGCCACGGCGCTGTTGGCAACCGATGGCTGCGGCGAAAGATCGCCATTGCGCACCCTGTCGCCCAAGGCACTGGCGAGTTCGAGCAGCTTGCTCTTGAGCGAAGCGGCGGCGGAAATCTGGCGGTCGAGCGTTTCGGCGCGGGTGGTCAACCGGATGGTCCGGCCCTCGAACTGCGCGGTGGCAAGGTTGCTCGCCAGCGCGACCATGTCGATCCCGCTGCCGCCGCCCAGCGCCGAGACAATCGAAGAGGTGGCAGAGGTGGTGACCATGCTGCTTAAGACGACGCGCGCGGGCGCGGGTTAAGCCGCGCGGGGATCGAGCCGCCCCTCGGTATCGAAGCGCAACGCGATCGGCACCTCGATCCGTGGCGCGGTCGGCCGCTCGCCGCGCTTGAGCGACAGCACGAAGGCCAGCACCCCGGCGACGGCGGCATAGAGTTCCTCGCGGATCACCTGGCTCTCGCGGGTGGTGAAATAGACCGAGCGGGCGAGTGCCGGATATTCGAGCGTCGGCACCGCGAATTCCGCCGCCAGTTCGCGCATCGCCAGTGCCTTTTCGCCGCGCCCTTTGGCGAGCACGATCGGCGCGCCCGCTTTGGCCGGGTCATAGGCCATCGCTACCGCGAAATGAGCCGGGTTGGTCAGCACGAATTGCGCGCTGCGCATCGCATGCTGGACGCCGCCCATCGCGATCTGGCGCTGGCGCTGGCGGATCGCGGCCTTCTTTTCGGGGGCACCTTCAGCCTCCTTGTGCTCGTCGCGCATTTCCTGGTTGCTCATCCGCAAGCGCAGGAAGCGGCGCAGCCATTGCACCGGAAAGTCGATCAGCGCGATCACAACCAGCCCGGCGGACAGTGCGAACAACAGTGAAATCAGTGCGTCCCAGCCGGTGACGAGCTGCGGGAGCAGGTCGCTCCGGCCCATGCCGAGCAGCTCCGGCAGATGCCCGCGTGCCCAGATCCAGGCAATCGCGCCGAGCAGCGTGATCTTGGCCAGGCCTTTCGCCAGTTCGATCCATCCGGCGGCTCCGAACATTCGCTTGAGCCCGGCCAGCGGATTGAGCCGCGAGGCTTTGGGGATCAGATTGCCCGCCAGCCACCGCCCGTCGCTGAAGCCGAGCTGCGAGACCAGTGCGGTCGCCATGATGATGCCGCCCAGCAGCAACAGCGGGGGCAGCAGGGCGAGTCCAACAGCGAAAAGCGGACCCGCCGGATCGAACTCGACCACGGCACGGCGATCCCAGCTGAGGCCGGAGCGGAGGCCGCTCGCCATCGCGTCCAGCAGCCACGGCCCAGCAAATGTCAGCCACGCCGCTCCCGCCAGCATGGTCGCTGCCGTGGCGAGTTCGCGCGAGCGCAGGACGTCACCCTTGCCCGCGGCATCGCGGCGGCGTTTGTCGGTCGGAGCGAAGGTTTTCTCGCCGTCGTCGCTCACTGGAGTACGCCCGCCACGTTGGTCAGCGCATCACCGCTGAGGTCCGAGAGTTGGTCGACGGCGAGCGGCGCAGCGGCAATCAACGCGGCAATCCCCGCCAACACCCCCGCCGGCAAGCCCAGCGCGAAAAGATTAAGCGCCGGGGCCGAGCGGCTCAGCACCCCGGTGGCCACTTGCACCAGCAGCAGAACCAGCGTGACCGGGAGGGCAATCGCGATAGCGGCGATGAACATGTCCCCGGCAAACCCGGCGATGAGCGACAGGCGCTCCGCCCCCAGCCAATTCGCACCGGGCGGGAGGACCGAATAGCTTTCCACCACCAGCGCGATCCATTTGAGATGCGCGCCGAGTCCGAGGAACACCAGCGTCAGGACCACCGCGAAATACTGGCCCAAGGCGGGCGAATGGGCGCCGCTATTGGGATCGGCGGTGGTGGCAATGCTCATTCCCATGCTCCCGCCGATCAGCTCGGCGGCGATGGTCGGCGCGGCGAAGGACAGCTGAAGCACGAAGCCGAGCGCCAGCCCCACCAGCACCTCGCCCGCGATTACCAGTAACCCCGCCAGCGAGAACAGCGCAGGCGGCGCGGCCACCGGGGTCCAGACGCAGACCAGCACGGCGAGCGCGCCGGTGACGATCACGCGCGCCTGCAGCGGCACGGCGACCCCGCCGAACAGCGGCGCGGCCATCAGCGCCGCCCCGATCCGGGTCATCACAAACACCAGCCGCCACAACTCGGCCTCGATTGCGCCGAAGCCGAAATCCAGCGCGTTCACCGCGCGACCCCAGCAATCGCGGCGAAAATCTCCTGGGTGAAATCGCCGACCAGCGCCATCATCGAGCCGCCGAACAGGACCAGCACCAGCGCGATCACCGCCAGCTTGGGGACGAACGTCAGCGTCTGCTCGTTGACCGAGGTTGCCGCCTGGATCACCCCGACCACCAGCCCGACCGCCAGACTGGCGAGCAGGATCGGGGCTGCGACCAGCGCGGTCACCCACAGCATGCGGTCGGCCAGCGCGAGCAACGGGGCGGTATCATCCATGATCTGGTTCCCCCTGTTGCGCGCGTGCTTCGACAGGCTCAGCACGAACGGAACTTGAGAAAGTCTGAGAACCCACACCCCGCTTGTCCTGAGCCTGTCGAAGGACACGCACAGCCGTCGCCCGGCGCATCACCCGAAACTTGCCGCAAGACTGCCCATCAGCAGTGCCCAGCCATCGACCAGCACGAACAACAGCAGTTTGAACGGCAGCGAGACGATTGTGGGCGACATCATCATCATGCCCAGGCTCATCAGCACCGAGGCGACCACCAGATCGATCACCAGAAACGGCAGGAACAGCATGAAGCCGATCTGGAACGCGGTCTTGAGCTCGCTGGTGACAAAGGCGGGCAGCAGGATCGAAAACGGCACGTCGGCGGGCCGGGCGAAGCGCGGCGCCTTGGCCATCTCGGCAAACATGGCGAGATCGTGCTCGCGGGTCTGGCGGATCATGAAAGTGTGGAATTCCTTGCCGCCCGCCGCAATTGCCTGTTCGGCATTGATCGCACCCGCAGAATAGGGTGCGATGGCCGCAGCGTTCACCCGCTCCAGCGTCGGCGCCATCACGAACAGCGAGAGGAACAAGGCAAGCCCGATCAGCACCTGGTTGGGCGGCGATTGCTGCAAGCCGATCGCCTGCCGCAAGATCGACAGCACGACGAGGATCCGCGTGAAGCTGGTCATCATCAGCAGCAGCGCGGGCAGGATCGTCAACAGCCCCATCAGCAGCAGCAACTGGAGCGAAAGGCTCAGCCCCGAGCCTTGTCCGGCACCCACGGCCCCGAATGCCCGATCGAGCGCACCGGGCACCGCAGCTTGCGCATGGGCGATAGCGGGCAGCAGTAGTGCCGGTATGAAAGCCAGCCGTCTCATACCGATGCCTCCGCAGCAGCTATCCGTGCGGGCGCTTCGGCTAGCCGCGCCAGCCCGGCCCGCGATACCGAGACCAATATCTCGCGGCCATGAAACTCGATCACCGCCAGCTTGAGCGTTGGCGAGAGCATGGTCGTTTCGATCACCCGCACCGCCTTGGTCCCGCCCGGTGCAACGCCGAACCGGCCTTGCAGCTTCTGCGCAAATTTGAGGCTGGCCCAGGCGAGTCCGGCGATCAGCGGCAGCAGGACCAGCAGTTTGAGGATATACCAGACCATCAGCCGGTTGCTCCTTCGGCTTTGGGCGCGCCCGCGATCTCGACGATCCTGAGGCCGAAGCGCCCGCCCTCGGCGACGATCTCGCCCTTGGCGATCAGCTTGCCATTGACGTGGACGTCGAGCAGTTCGTCGGTCAGCCGCCCGAGCATCACCACGCTGTCTTCGCCCAGCGCGAGCACGTCGCGCAGTTTCATGTCGGTGCGGCCGAGTTCGACCGAAAGCCGGACGTCGACATCCTTGAGCAAGTCGAAGCCGCGGGTGTGAATGGTCATCGAATGTCCTCGCTAGGTCAGGAAATCTGGGTGAGCTGGAGCGCGGTGCAATCGTCGAGCGCGCCGACGGTGCCGTGAGCGATGGTGCGGTTGCCGCTGCGCAAAGGCACGCTGCGCGCGAGCGCGACAGGCACGATCATGCCGACTTCAAGCGCCGAAATCGCGGTGAGCGAAACCAGCATATCGACCAGCACGGCAGTGAGCGGCAGGGGGATTTCGCCGAACGGCTCGGCGGCGGGGTCCGCTGCGCCAGTCGGACGGACGGGAGCGGGACGGTCGCCGTGGCCGAGCAGCGCGGCGATGGTTGCGGGCAGCATGGCGAGCAGGATGTCGCAGCTTGCGCCGCCCTCGGCCGGGGTAATCGTCAGCGTCAGCGCGGCGACACCTGCGGCGGGCGGAAAAGGGGCTAGCCGAACGATGCTGCTATCGCGGTGCAACGGAAAGACCGGGTCGACGCCTATTGCTGCCGCGAGCGCGGTAGCCAGCTGCGCTTCGAGCCGCGCGATCAGCAGTTCGGCGGAGAGCGGGAAACTCTCGGGCAGCGGTGCCAGCGCTTCGCCGCGTCCGCCATAGGTGCGGTCGACCAGCCGGAACACGTCCGCTGCGTCGAGCGAGACAAGGATTTGGCTGTCCGCAGCAGCCACCGCCAGCAGGCAATTCGCGGCGAGGGGGGCAATCTCGCTCGTCAGCGATGCAGACTCAAGTTCGCGGACCGACGAGAGGCTGACCAGCGGCGCGACCCCGCCATGCCAACCCGCCAATGCTGCGCCCAGTACAGACACCAGCCGCTCGCCCAGTCGTTCGAACAGCGGCAACACATCGACCGGGCCAGCCGCGCGGCGCAGCAGCTCGGAGCAATGCTGTGCGGCGGCGCGCTCAGCGATGAAGTTGCGCTCCTGTCTCATTGGCGAGGCCTCACTGAACCAGGAAGCTCTTGAAATAGACTGCGTCGACCCCGCCGAAGCCTTCGGTCCGGGTCAGTTCGCGGTTGATCGCGGCGGTCAGGCGTTGTTCGAGCCGCGCCTTGCCCTCGATCGTGGCGACGTCCTCTTCGGGCGTGTCGGCCAGCACTGCGAGCAGCGCCGAGCGGATCGCCAGCTCGTGCTTTCCAAGCCACATCAGTACCCGTCCATCGTGACGCGTCGAGGCAGCCAGGCTGACCTGAACCAGCGCGTCGGAATCGCGCAAATTGGAGGTGAATTCCTCGGCAAAGCTGTAATAGGCGGTGCGGTACTGGCTACCGCCCTCGCCCTCGATCTCGACCAGCCCCTTGCTTTCTTTCGCGCCTTCGGCAGCAGGCGGGGCATAGGGGTCTTCCTCACCCTTGCGGACCAGCTTGGGGTTGTTGTTTTCCTTTTTGTGCGGGGTATCGCCGCCGATGACGCCGGTCTGGACCAGCGCGAAGGCACCCCCGCCGCCTGCGCCAATCAGGCCCAGCATCAATCCCAGCTTGACCAGCAACCCCTTGCGCTTCTTCGGTTCGGGAGCGGGCTCGATCGTGTCACTCATTGCAGTTCCCTTGCGGAATGGCGGTCAGGTTCAGGCGAAGATGCCACTGCGGCGCTGCGGTGGCAGCGTTGGGCGGTCTTCCGGGCGGTGGGGATGGATCGCATTGCGCATAGCGGGCTGGCGGGCGGCAGTGCCCTCGCCAGACCGCGCGTCGCGCTGCGATGCCGTCTCGTGCTGCGACAGCGTTTGGCCAGCGCCACGCTCGCCAGTCGGTGCCTGCCGTTCGGCCGGCAAAGCCGCTGTGATCGCGCGGGCGAAATCGGGGTCGGGGCTGGTCAAGGCGACCGTTATGCCTTGGTCATCGCGTTCGAAGCGAACCGCTACATGGCCGAACTCGGCATGCGCCACAGACATGCTGACCGGTGCTGGCGATGCTATGACGCGCGCGGCGACGAGCCGATCGACCAGCGCCGCGAAATCTTGCGGGCGCTGGGCTTCCGAGGGCCGCTGCGATGAGGCGGGTGGCGAGGTTTCGTGCGCCTCGCTTAGCGGGATGGTCACGGCAATCTCGGACAGCGCTGGCTGGGGTGGCGGCGGTAAGAAAGAGGGCGGCATATCCCGGCCGCCCTGTTGCGGCGCATCGGCGGCGGCATGAGCTATCGGGGCCTGCGAGCGGAGGCGGGCGGGGGAGGCAGCGGGAATTACGGCGGGCAGAGTCCACCCGGCTTTGGCGGGTGGTTCGACCTCTGGGACGGTCGCCGCGTCAACCTGCGTCGGGGGGGCTGGCGGAGCCTTGGCAAGGACTGTTCCTGCCCCGATAAGGATTGCGACGGGCATTGCGATTGGCACGGTGTTCGGTTGGGGTGCCGGTGCTTTGAGTGGCGCGTCTTCGGGAGGTGACATCGCCGTTGCGGGAACGCTGGGCAATGCGGCGCGAGGTGCGCCGGTGGGCGTTGCGGTTTCGGGAGGTGACATCGCCGTTGCGGGAACGCTGGGCAATGCGGCGCGAGGTGCGCCGGTTGGAGTTGCGGTTTCGGGAGGTGGCATCGCCGTTGCGGGAACGCTGGGCAGGGCGACACGAGGTGCGCCGGTTGGAGTTGCGGCTTCGCGTGGCGTCATTGGCTGCGCTGATGCAACGGGCAGCACGATTGTGGCGGGGAATTCCGGTGGCGCGAGAAATTCCGCCGGAGCGACCGGGATCGCGGGTGCTTCCAACGAAATCACTGGGGCGTCATCCTCGGTGGCATCCGCTATTTCGACCATGTCCGGCAGGCTGTCCGGCAAGACCCTGCCGTGCTCCGGCAAGGCCACGAGCTTGGGGGTTGCCGCCGGTCCGGGCAGCGCCGCCAGCAGCGCGGCGAATTCGTGCTCGGGCAGTGCTACGACCAGCGGATTTGCGCCGGTTTCGGGCAGCAAGCCCGAAGGGCTTGGGATGGCGGGACTCATCATCGGGAAATTCGCAAGGGTCATGGCAAGAACTATTCAAGTCCCGTGCCAAAGCCGCGCCGCGCGGTAAGCGATACGGGTTTGGACCGCGCGGTCAGCGCACGTTCCTGGCGCGTGGCGCGATCTTCGACCGCCGCGCGCCGCCGTTCGGCTGCAGCCAGTTCGGCCAGCATGCGATCTGCAAGGTCGCGCGCTCGCGCTGCGTCACCCAGCGTGGCCGCCGAAATGCCCTGCAATCCACCTACGAAGCGAGTGAGCTGCTGGAGCGCCATTCCGTCCCCGGCATCGGATCGACCCGTATAGTCGGCGGCAAGCCGTCCGGTTCGCTGCGCCAGCGCCTGGAGCTGCGCCAGCGTGCCTTCGGCCTCGGCGGCGGCGACGGCGGCGGTCTGTTTGGCAATCGCGCGGACGCGTTCGAGCCGTTGCAGCCGCTTCAGGCGCGCGCGCTCAGGCTGCATCGCCGAGCAATTCGGTCAGGGCGGCGATGCTGGCGTCTAGCGGAACGATCCGATCCTGCGGCTGGCCCAGGAATCTGCCCAGCGCTTCGTGCATCGCGATCGCCCGGTCGAGCTGCGCGTCGGCCCCGGCGCGATAGGCCCCCATCAGAACGAGGTCGCGGTTGGCCTCGTAGCTGGCGACCAGCGCACGGAATTGGCGCGCGACCCGTTGATGCGCGGGCGCGGTAATGTCGGTCATCACCCGGCTGAGCGAGGCGGCGATGTCGATCGCCGGATACTGCCCGCGCTGCGCCAGATCGCGCGACAGCACGACGTGGCCATCAAGGATCGAACGCGCGGTATCGACCACCGGATCGGCCTGATCGTCGCCGTCCGCCAGCACCGTGTAGAGCCCGGTGATCGAGCCGCCGCTGGCCGCCGAATTGCCCGCGCGCTCGACCAGCTTGGTAATCGTGGCGAGCGCGGAGGGCGGATAACCGCGCGCCGCGCCGGGCTCGCCCAGTAGCAGTGCAATCTCGCGCGCGGCGTGCGCGACGCGGGTCAGACTGTCCATGATCAGCAACACTTGGCTGCCGCGCGCGCGGAAATATTCGGCGAGGCTGGTCGCGAGCAGCGCCCCGCGCAGGCGCAGGTTGGGGGCATGATCGGCAGGCACCGCGACCACCACCGTCCGTTCGCGTTTGGCACCCGCCATGTGACGCTCGACAAAATCGGAGACCTCGCGGGCGCGCTCGCCGATCAGCCCGACGATCACGATTTCGGCCTCCGCCCCACGCGCAATCATGTCGAGCAGCACCGATTTACCCACGCCCGATCCCGCCATGATGCCGATCCGCTGGCCGACCCCGAAAGTGGTCAGCGCATTGAGCGCGCGCACCCCGGTATCGAAGGCGTCGCGCACCGGGCTACGATCGAGCGCGCTCGCACGCACGCCGCCCGCAGGCCACTCGCCGCGCGCATGGATCGCGCCCACTTCGTCGATCGGATGACCCTCGCCATCGACCGCGCGGCCAAGGAAGGCCTCGCCGACCGGGAGCAGGCCGGGTCGGCCCGCGATCCATACGCGTGCGCCGGGGCGCAGCATCACCGTATCGCCGAGCAGCATGAGCAGTGTCCGGCCGTTGCGAAAGCCGATTACTTCGGCGTTGAGCGGCGTGGCGCGGCCATGGCCAACCCGGCAAATCGCGCCCACCGGCGCGGACAATCCGCTGACTTCCAGCAGCCCGCCATCGCAGGCCGCGAGTAACCCGTAGCGCAGCGGGGCGAGATCGATCTGCGTTGGGGTCAGCTCATCGAGCAATTCAAAAATCCCCCTCCCCTTCAGGGGAGGGGCTAGGGGTGGGGGCTGTCCGCGTGATGGAATGTTGCGTGGAAGGACATCCCCCACCCCAACCCCACCCCAGAAGGGGAGGGGCTCAGGGGCCATCTCACTCAACATTGCGCCAAAGCCTCGGCAATCGCTTGCCGCCAGCTCTCCGGGCCGTCCTCGACCCCGCCGTTGCTGGTCTCGATCCGCAGCGCGCCACGCGCCAAGGCCGGATCGGGCGAGATCGTCCAGCCATCCGGCAGGCGTGCGCCGATCAGCGCGAGGTCATCGGGGTGAAGCCGGATCACGCGGTCATCATCGGCGCGGGCGAGCATCGCTACCGCGCGTTCGATTCGCCGGACCAGGGCCTCGGTGTCCAGTGCGAGCGGGGCAAGCGCGGTTTCGCACAGCGCGGCGACGGTGTCGTAAAGCCGCTGGCGCAGGTTCTCGGCCTGTTCGGCGTCGAACCGTGCGAACGCGAGTTCCAACTTTTCGCGCGCCGCATCGGCCTCGATGCGAATGCGCTCCGCTTCGGCTTCCGCTGTTGCGGTGCCAGCGGCGAAGCCCTCGGCAAAGGCGATTGCGGAGGGATCCTCCGGCGGCGGTGCGGGCGGCGGCGGGGCGGCAGCGCCGAACCTGGCGTCTGCCCAAAACCCGGTGCTCCTCCCGATCCCATTGAGCAAGACCCGTTCATGCTGAGCCTGTCGAAGCAGGCGTGCAGCATCTCCCCAGCCCGAGGGTTGCGCGGGTCCCCTTCGGCGCAGCTCAGGACAGGCTTCGACAGGCTCAGGATGAACGGCTGTTGTGTTCCGGGAGGTACAATCAGACATATTCGTCATCACCCGATGCGCCGAAGGCGATCACGCCCTCGGCCGCGAGCCGCCGTGCGGCGGTGACGATGGTCTTCTGGGCCTCCTGCACTTCGCCGAGTTTGACGCGGCCGCGCGCCGCGATCTCGTCGCGCACGCCATCGGCGGCGCGGCTCGACATGGCGCGGAAGAATATCTCGCGGCGCGCCTCCTCGATGCCTTTCAAAGCGTCGATCAGCACTTCGCTTTCGACCTCGCGCAGCAGCGATCCCATTGCTTGCGGATCGAGCGCAAATAAGTGCTCGAACTTGAACATCTCGCTCTCGATCTGTTTGGCCATCTGGCGGTCGAGCCGGGCGATCTCGGGCATCAGGCGCTTTTCGGCGGCCTTGCCTGAGTTGTTGAGAATATTCGCCGCCTCGCGCGGGCCGCCCAGCGCCAGTGCCGCCGCGCCGTGAATTTCGCCGATCTTGCTCGCCAGCAAAGCTTCGAGCATGACCAGTGCATCGGCGGCGACCGGGCCGAGCGTGGCGATCCGGTGAACCACCTGCGGCTGGACCTCGGGCGGAAGCCCGGCGAGCACCTCGGCGGCGATTTCGGGGTCGAGCTGGACCAGCAGCACCGCCAGTGCTTGCGGATGTTCGGTGCGGATCAGCGGCAGCAGCACTTGCGGGGTGAGCCAGCGCGCGAGTTCGAGCGCGGAAGTGTCGGGCGGACTATCGGGGACGATCCGCTGCATCAGGCTTTCGGCTTTTACCCCGCCGACCGCGCTGGTCATCAGCGCGCGAACCTGCCCGACGCGACCATGCGCGGTCAGCCCTTGCGCGTCGGTCCTGGCGACGAATCCGGCGATGGCATGGGTGATTATTTCAGGACCGATCTCACCCAGCGCGCACATTTTCTCGCCGAGCAGGCGCAATTCGGCGGGGGCGAGCTGCGCGAGAATGAGGGCGGCCTGGTCCTGCTCGAGCAGCATGACCATCACCGCCGCGCGATCGGCATCGGGTAGCGCAATCATGCCCCGGATCCCGGTTGGGCGAGCATCTGGCGGAGCGCAATCACCGCACTGTCGGGCTGCTGTGCGACCATTTGCTGGGCCAGCCCGACCTGCCGGTTGAGCAGGGCGGGGTCGATGGTCGCTGGTTGGGGAGCGGTGGACACACTCGCGCTTTCTCCACGCGATTCGCGCTTGAACGCCCGGATCAGCGGGCGAACCCCCAGCAGCAGGACCAGTAATACGGCCAGCAGCGCGACCAGGCTGCGCACGAGCGTCGCGAACCACGGAGCTTCGTAGAATGCCAGCGTCGCCACTTCGCCAGGCTCAAAGGTCCGGATGATCACCGCGACCTGATCACCGCGCGCCGGGTCTGCGCCGACTGCCGCGCTGACCAGCTGCTTGAGCTGTTCGACATCGGCAGCCTTGCCCTGTTTCATCGCCGCGCGGCTGAGCGCCACCGCGACCGAGATGCGCTTGACCTTGCCGGGGCTGGTGTTGGCGACAGCGACTTCGCGGCCCAACTCGTAAGTCCGGCTGGTGCTGGATTCGCCGGCGCCGGGGGCTGCTGCTGCGGTGGGTGTGCCCAGCGGCGGGCCGGGCGAGGCAGTGGCGGCGGGCGGGGGGGTGTTTGACAGAACACCCGGAATCCCGCCGGCGCTGCCCGTCGCTGCGCTTTGCGATTGTTCCTGCGTTTCGGAGCGGACCACGCCGTTCTTGTCATAGCTTTCGCGCGCCGAAGTGATCTGGTCCATATCGAGTTCGACCTGGATCTCGCTCGAGAAATTTCCCGCACCCAGGATCGGGGCGAGCAGCTGGTCGAGCTGCATGCGCAGCTTCTCTTCCATCCGGGCTTGCAGCGCGAGCCGGTCGTTATCGCCTTTGCCGCGCGTGTCCGAGAGAAGGCGTCCGTGCTGGTCGACGATCTTGACCGCATCGACCGAAAGGCCCGGGACCGATCCCGCGACCAGATTGATCACCGCCGTAACCTGGCTGTCGGAGAGCTGGCGTCCGCGCGCGAGGCGCACCATGACCGAGGCGGTCGGCGGCACATTGTCGCGCACGAACGGCGATTTGTCGGCTTCGGCGAGATGCACACGCGCGCTCTCGACCCCGTCGATTTCCATCACCGTCAGCATCAGATCGTGCTCGCGCGCGGCGCGCAGGCGCGTGCCTTCCATCGTCCGGCTGGCACCGAGTGGCAGGCTGTCGAGCATGTCGCTGCCGCTTGCCGGCGAGGCCAGCGCGCCATCCGAAGCGACCAGCATCCGCGCGCGGTAGAGTTCGTTCTCGTCCACGGTCAGCGTGCCGGTCTGATTGTCGATCCGGTAGGCGATCGCCGCCTTGTCGAGCGCGGCGACGACCTGCGCCCGCTCGCCATCGTCGAGCTCGCTGTAGAGGATGCGTTGCGGGGCGGACGCAATCAGCGACCAGGTCAGCGCGACGGCGACAACTGCGCCCAGCCCGCCGAGCCACGGCAGGGTCCGGCGGATTGCGGGCTGCGCGGTGAAAGTGCCGATGCGGGTCAGCGCGCTGCCGCCCGCCGGGTCGGTCAGCGGGCCGATCAGCGAGCCTGTGCGCGCGGGGACGAGTTCGCTCATCTATCAGACCCCCATCCGCATGATGTCCTGATAGGCGGACAGCAGCTTGTTGCGGACCTGGAGCGTGGCCTCGAACGCGACCCCCGCTTCCTGCCGCGCCAGCATGACCTTGGCGACATCGGTCACCTCGCCGCGTTCAAAGGCCACGGACAGCCCTTCGGCCTTGGATTGGCTGGCGTTGACCCCGTCGAGCGCGGATTTGAGCGCCCCGGCGAAATTGTCTGCAGGTGCTTGTGCTGACGTCGCAGCCGGGGTGTGCAACTGCTGGAGCAACTGCGAGCGATCGATGATCTGCTGGCGCAGCGCGATGATCTGCTGGATGCCGCCAGCCCCTCCCACAGGCGTCATCGCCGGCCTCCCGCAACCGCCAACCCGGCCTCACGGAACGAGGCGAGGCGGTAGCGCAGAGTGCGCTCCGAAATCCCGAGTTGGCGCGCCGCCGCGATCCGGCTGCCACCGCAGGCGTCGAGCGTCTCCATGATCGCGCGGGCTTCGGAAATCTGGACGATGTTGGACAGGCGCTGCGGTTTCTCGGCTTCGATGGGTGCCCCCACCAGCCGCGCGGGCTGGTCGAACACGATTTGGTCGGTGCCGATCTGCGGGCAGCCCTCGGCCAGCAGCAGCGCGCGGCGGATCACGTTCTCGAGCTCGCGGACGTTGCCGGGCCAGCCGTGGTGGCGCAGCATCGCCAGCGCGCCGTCACCGATCCACGGCAGCGCGCGGCCCTGCGACGCGTGGCGCAGCAACAGCGCGAAGGCGAGCGGGGCGATGTCGTCGGCGCGCTCGCGCAGCGGCTTGAGCGCCAGCGGGAAGACATTGAGCCGGTAATAGAGATCGGCGCGGAACCGGCCCTCGGCGACTTCGGTGGGCAGATCGCGGTTGGCGCAGGCGATTACCCGGACATCGACCTTGATCGGACTGGTCGCGCCGATCGGGACGACCTCGCCCTCCTGCAACGCGCGGAGCAGCTTGGCCTGCAACGGCAGCGGCATCTCGGCGATTTCATCGAGCAGCAGCGTGCCGCCATGCGCAGCGCGGAAGAAACCCTCCGCCGAGCCGCTCGCGCCGGTGAAGGCGCCCTTCTGGTGGCCGAACAGCAGCGCCTCCAGCATGGTCTCGGGCATGGCCGCGCAATTGACCGCAATGAACGGACCCTCGCGGCGCGGGCTGTGATCGTGGATGAAGCGGCTCAGCACTTCCTTGCCGGTGCCGGTAGGACCATTGATCAGCACGGGGATTTCGCTCGCCGCCAGTCGCTCGGCCAGTGCGAGGATCGAGAGGCTTTCGGGATCGGCGGCAACCGGGTTGCGCCCGCTTGCGGTGCAGCCGAGCAGCGCGGCAAGCGATGCGTCGCTCGCGGCATCGCGATAGGTCAGAGTGAAATGCCCTGCCGCCGCGCCGCGCCGCAGCATCGGCTGGGCACTACGTTCGAGCGTGATGGTGGTCCGGCGTCCCGGCACCGCAAGGTCGCTGGCTTCGCGCAGCAGGACCGGCAGCGCCAGTCCGAGCGAGGCGACGATCGCTCCGGCGCGTTGCACCAGCGGGGCATGCCGCCGCGCCGTCGCTTCGCTGAACTCAAGACCCGCCATTATCGAAACCCCCCGGTTAACCATCGTCAGGACCGGTCTTGTGCGAGGGAAACGGGCAACAGCGCGGTAACTCAAGCCCTCGGGCCAATACCTAGGGGATGTCCGGCGCGGGTGCCGGGAGCTTGTCCGCCCTTAACTTTGCGCGCCGCCCGCCGCTCTTGGGTTTGGCAGCCCGCTCCGGATGGACCGGTCAGGCTGGCTTATCGGGACCAATTAACGGGAGTATTTGCATGACTGTCATCAACACCAACATCAGCGCGCTGCGTGCCGCCAATGCGTCGAACAGCGCCGCCCGCATGCTCGGCACGGCAATGGAGCGCCTGTCGACCGGCAAGCGCCTTAACAGCGCCAAGGACGACGCCGCAGGCCTCGCCATCGCCACCAGCATGACCAGCCAGGTGCGCGGCATGAACCAGGGCATCCGCAACGCCAACGACGGCATCGCGCTGGGCCAGACCGCCGAAGGCGCGCTGGGCGAGGTTACCAACATGCTCCAGCGCATCCGCGAACTGGCGGTCCAGTCGGCTTCGGGCACCTATCAGGATGCCACCGACCGGGTCTATATGCAGACCGAAGTCGACGAGCTGACAGCGCAGATCGATCAGGTTATCACCAACACCAAGTTCAACGGCGTGGTGCTGTTCGATGCCAGCACCGCTGCCGTGACGGTGCAGGCCGGGGCCAATGCCGCCGATACGGTCGATCTGGTCATGGCCGATCTGACCGCGCTTTCGGCGAGCGGCGGGGCGGCCGGGTCCTACGACGTTTCGACAGCGGTAGCGGCGAACGGGTTGCTGGCAACGCTCGATACCGAAGCCGATGCAATTTCGGCGGCGCGCTCGTCGCTGGGCGCGGGGCAGAATCGGCTTGAATCGGTGGTCGCCAATCTGACCAGCAACGCCACCAATCTGAGCGATGCGCGCAGCCGGATCGAGGATGCCGATTATTCGGCCGAAACGACCGCGCTGGCCAAGGCCCAGATCCTCAGCCAGGCCTCGACCGCAATGATCGCGCAGGCCAACCAGAGCCAGCAGAACGTCCTCTCGCTGCTGCGCTAAGTCCAACTTACAAGTTGCCTGATCCCTCCAGGCAGAGGCCCGGCGAGCGCAATCTCGCCGGGCCTTTTGCGTGGGGACTGGCCAAACCGCCCCGGCTCGCGCAGATAGCCCGGATGCGGATCTTCGATTTCAACCGGGCGCTAGTGCGCCAGCCTGCCGCTAGCGTGGTCGATGGATTGCGCGACGGCGATGGCTCCTCGCCGAGCTTTGCGGGCATCCAGGCGGAGCATGCGGCCTATGCGGCGGCTTTGGCCGGGGCCGGGGTTACGGTGACGACCCTGCCGCCGCTGCTCGAACATCCCGACGCGATCTTTGTCGAGGATCCGGCGCTGGTGTTCGGCGAAGGCGCGATCCGCTTGCGGCCCGGGGCAGTGAGCCGGTTGGGGGAGGGTGCGGCGCTCGCGCCGGAGCTGACCGCGCGGTTCCCGCAGGTGCTCGAACTCAGCGAGGGCCATGTCGATGGCGGCGACGTGCTGGTGACGCCGCAGACGGTGTTTATCGGCCAGTCGGCGCGGACCGATCGCGCCGGGGCAAGGGCGTTGGCGGGGTTGCTGGCGCAGCTTGGCCGGACCGCGACTTTGGTCGAAACTCCCAAAGGCACACTGCACCTCAAAAGCGCGGTAACTTTGATCGACGAGGAGACCGTGCTGGCAACCGCAGCAGTCGCATCGGCGGAAATCTTCGCGCAGTTGCGGGTTCTCGTGGTGCCCCAGGACGAGGCGCACGGTGCCAATGTCCTGCGGGTCAACGATGTGGTGCTGGCCGGAAACCGCTACCCGCGCACGCTCGATATGCTCGCCGCCCACGGCCTCGAAGTGCGCCCGCTGGCGGTCAGCGAGATCGTCAAGATCGATGCGGGACTGACCTGCATGTCGCTGCGCTGGTGGTCTGACGACTAGGCAGTCAGCACCTCGTCATCCAGATGCCGCAAATCGGTCCCGCGCGTCTCGCGGCCGAACCAGGCGATCAGGCCGAGTGCGACCACCGACGGCACCAGGATCATCGCTGCTGCCGTCCCCATCGCCGGGGCGAGTGCCGCAATGCTCAGCGCCTGCGCGATCAAGCCGCCGGCCTTGGTGCAGGCGGCGACCCAGCCGGTTGCCCGTCCGCGCACCCGCAGCGGGAAGCTCTCCGCAGCGTAAGGCAGGACGATCGCAATGATCCCGTTGGAGCCGACAATCAGCAGCGCCACGGGGAGAATCGGGCTGCCGGTGCCGCTGAGTTCGAGCTGGATCACGCCGATCAGTCCGGCGATCGTCACCCCGATCATCGTCACCAGCGACCATTTGGTGCTCCACTGGCTGTAAAGATACGCCGCGAGGAACACGGTCGGAAAAGCGACCAGCGCTGATTGCGCGAGCAATTTGCTAGAAGTGCCGACCGAATAGCCCTTCGCCACCAGATCGGCGGGCAGCCACAGCATCAGCCCGAAGTTGACCAGTCCCCAGGCTATCGCGGCGATGCTCAACGCGGCGACCTTGCCGATCAGCCTGGTGCCGGTGAGCCGCGCAGGTCCTATGGCTGTGGGGGCGGCAGGAGCGGCAGCTTTCACCCGCGCGCCGAAGCGTCGCATCACGGCTTCGGCTTCGGCCCGGCGCCCGCGCGCGATCAGGAATTTGGCGCTTTCAGGGATGAACCCGCCAAGCAGCACCAGCAGCAGCCCGGTCGGCAAATTGAGCAGCCACAGCACGCGCCAGCCATAGAGCGGCTGGAGCAGCGCCGAGAGACCACTCGCCGCGAAATAGCCGCCGACCGCACCCAGCCCGCCGACCAGCACCAGGCTCCAGCCGCGATGGCGGCTGGGCATCATTTCGGCGAGCACGGCGTACGTGACCGGCAGCATGCCGCCCGCCGCCGCGCCCATCATGAAGCACATCGCGATATTCCAGCCGAGCGATGGCATCGCCCCGCAGATCGAAGTGCCGACAAACATCACGGCTGAGAGCAGGATCGAGGCCTTGCGGCCATAG
>JANOOJ010000151.1:0-3278 GCA_031421295.1 Novosphingobium sp. | reverse complement strand
ACCGGGCCGGGCAACACGCTGCCGCTGCTCAAGCCGATGAGCCAGGTCGCCGGGCGAATGTCGATCCAGGCGGGGGCGACCGCGCTGGAAAAGGCGCATGGCGGGCGCGGGGTGCTGCTCGGCGGGGTGCCGGGGGTGATGCCGGGCCGGGTGATGGTGATCGGCGGCGGGGTGGTGGGGTTTAACGCGGCGCAGATGGCGGTCGGCCTTGGCGCGGATACCACGATCCTCGACCGCGATCCCGAAGTGCTCGAAAAGCTGGGCATTCACTTTGAAAGCCGCGCCAAGACGCGCTTTTCCAACCGGGCCAACATCCAGCAGATGCTGTGCGAGGCCGACCTGGTGATCGGCGCGGTGCTGGTCCCCGGCGCGGCCGCGCCCAAGCTGGTGACGCGCGAGATGCTCGGCTGCATGAAGCCCGGCGCGGTGCTGGTCGATGTCGCGATCGATCAGGGCGGCTGCTTCGAGACCAGCCATGCCACCACCCATGCCGAGCCGACCTATGTGGTCGATGGCGTGGTCCATTACTGCGTTGCCAACATGCCCGGCGCGGTCGCGCGGACTTCGACCTACGCGCTCAACAACGTGACGCTGCCCCACGCGCTGCGGATCGCGGATATGGGGTGGAAGGCGGCGCTGCGGGCCAATCCGCACCTCGCCGCCGGGCTCAATGTCAGCGGTGGGAAGGTGACCTATGAGGCGGTGGCGGGCGAGCTGGGCTACGAATACGTCCCCGTGGGCGAAGTGCTGGGCTAGGCCTCGCTCCCGAACGGACGGAACGGTTCCGCCACCTCCTTCGGCACCCGCAGGATCCGTCCGGAGGCGCGCTCGATGATCGCCCAGGTGGTGCGCGCGCTGACGATCAGCTTGCCTGCCGCGTTCCTGAAATCCACCCGCCGGTCGAACCGCGCGCCGGTCGGCGGCTGGGGTATGAAAGTTTCTGCCGTCACGCTCTCACCCGCGCCGATATTGCCGCGATAGTCGATTTCGTGGTGCGTCACGACCCAGATGAAGGCGGCTTGATGTTCGGGCGCGGCGACGGCGGACCAGTGCGCGGTCGCAATGTCCTGCACCCACTGCACCCACACCGTGTTGTTGACGTGGCCGAGTTCATCGATGTGTTCGGGCAGCGCGGTGAAAGTAAAGGTGTGGCGGTTCACCCCTCCACTCCCAGCTGCCACAGGATGAAGGCGAACTCCTCGGCCGTTTCGCGCAGGCTTTCGAACCGTCCCGACTTGCCGCCATGCCCCGCGCCCATGTTGGTCTTGAGCAGCAGCTCGTGGTCGTCGGTCTTGAACTCGCGCAGTTTGGCGACCCATTTGGCGGGCTCCCAATAGGTCACGCGCGGGTCGTTGAGTCCGGCGGTGACCAGCAGCGGCGGATAGGCTTGGCGCTGCACCTGATCGTAGGGCGAGTAGCTGCGGATCAGCTCGAAGGCGTCCCGGTCCTCGATCGGATTGCCCCATTCGGGCCACTCGCCGGGGGTCAGCGGCAGGTCTGCGTCGAGCATGGTCGCCAACACGTCGACGAACGGCACATGCGCCACCACCGCGCCGAACAGCGCAGGGTCCGAATTGATCACCGCGCCCATCAGTTCGCCGCCTGCCGATCCCCCCGAGATGCTGATCCGCCCAGCCCCCGTGAATCCGCGCGCGATCAGCCCCTTGGCGACATCGACGAAATCGGTGAAGGCATTGGTCCGCCGCTCGAGCTTGCCCGCCTTGTACCAGGCGCGGCCGAGATCGTCGCCGCCGCGAATATGCGCGATGGCATAGGCAAAGCCGCGGTCCACCAAACTCAGCCGCGTGGTGGAGAAGCCCGGCGGGATCGAGATGCCATAGGCACCATAGCCGTAGAGGTGGAGCGGGCCAGTTGCAGCGCGATCCTTGCGCATCACCACGCTGACCGGGACCAGCGTGCCATCGCGGCCTGCGATTTCGAGCCGTTCGGTGACATAGAGCGAGGCGTCGTAGCCCGAGGGCAATTCCTGCACCTTGAGCACTTCGAGGCTGCGGCCCGCCACATCGTAATCATAGACCGTTGCCGGGCTGACCATGCTTTCATAGCCAAGCCGCAGCTTGGTTACCGCCCATTCGGGATTGTCGCCCAGCCCCGCGTCATAGCTCGCCTCGGGGAAGGCAATCGGTTCGATCCTTGCCGGATCGTCGTAATAGCGCAGCTCGATCTGGTCCAAACCGCCGCGCCGTCCCTCGACCACGTAGAAATCGCGGAACAGCTCGAAGCCAGTGAGGTAGAACGCGTCCGAGCCTTCGATCAGCGTGGTCCACTCCCCCGGCGCAGCGAGCGGGGCGGTGGCGAGGCGAAAGTTCTCGTGACTGTCGTTTGCGTGGATGAACAGCAGTCCATCGCGCTCATCGACATCGTATTCGACGCCCTTTTCTCGCGCGCGGACGAGAATCGGCGTCGCAAGCGGATCGGCAGCAGGGATCAGACGGACTTCGCTGGTCTCATGGTCCGACGTGCCGATCACCAGCCATTCTTCATTGGCCGAGAGCGCGGAACCGACGCGGAAACCTTCGTCGTCCTCGTGATAGAGTTCGATGTCGCTTTCCGCTGGTTTGCCCAGCCAGTGCAGCCGCGCGTTGTCGGTGCGCCACTGTTCGTTGGCGAGGCTGTAGACCAGCCCCTTGTCGTCCGCGACCCACACCAGCGAGGAGAGCGTGCCGGGGATTTCATCGGGCAGCAGTTCGCCGCTGGCGATCACCTTGATCCGCGCGGTGAAGCGTTCCGAGCCGTTGTCGTCCACCGCATAGGCGAGCAGCGTGGCATCATTGGAGACCGAAATGGCTCCGAGACGGAAGTACTCGTGCCCCTCGGCCAGTGCGACCTCATCGAGGATCAGCTCGTCCGCGCCACCTCCCACTAGCTTGCGCCACCACTTCTTGTATTCGGCACCTTCCTCGAACTCGATCCAGTAGAGATAATCGCCATCCTTCTGCGGAACCGATCTGTCGGCTTCCTTGATCCGCCCGCGCATCTCGGTGAACAGGCGTTCGACCAGCGGTTTGTGCGGGCCCATCCGCTGCTCGAACCAAGCGTTTTCCGCTTCAAGATGGGCCAGCACCGCCGGGTCGGTGACTTCGGGATAGCCGGGATCGCGCAGCCAGGCGTAGTCATCGGCGAGGGTGATGCCGTGATGGCTAGTGCTGGATGGTTTTTTTAGGGCGACCGGAGGTGTGGCCAAAGCTTCGGTGGAATCTGTCATCCCCTGCCTCTATGTTGGCAGCATAGTCCCTGCAACCCGGACCGGAATTGCC
>JANOOJ010000150.1:0-2487 GCA_031421295.1 Novosphingobium sp. | reverse complement strand
ATATTTTTTGTCCGGACAGTGCGCCCGGCCGGATTGACACACCCCGGTTGCGGGTGCGCCGCGATTCACTACATCTGCGGTTCCACTTGCAGGAACGGACCAGCTTATGTTCAACATCATCGGTGCAGTGATCAGCGGTCTGGTCGTCGGGGCCTTGGCGCGGTGGTTCTATCCCGGCGACGTGCAGATGGGCTGGGGCATGACGATCCTGCTCGGCGTCGGCGGCTCGCTGATCGCGGGTCTGCTCACCAGCCGCGGCAGCGATGGCTTCAGCCGTGCGGGCTGCCTGGCGTCGATCGTGGGCGGCATGGCGCTGATCTTTGCCGGGCGGATGCTCGGCTGGGGCTGAAAAGTCCCCCTCCCGCTTGCGGGAGGGGCTAGGGGTGGGCCTGTGCGAAACGAAGGAAAATTCAAGGAACGTGATACGAATCGCGCCCGCGAACTCCGTAATGCAGCCACTCCCGCCGAACGTGCATTGTGGCGTTACCTCTCGCGCTCGCAGCTAGGTGTCAAATTCAGCCGCCAGATGCCGGCCGGTCCCTACTTCGCGGACTTTCTCTGCCGGGATCGCAATCTGATAGTCGAGCTCGATGGCTTTTCACACGACATCCAACCGGAGCGCGACGCGCGGCGCGATGCTTGGTTGCGGCAGGCCGGATACCGCATCCTCCGTTTCAGGAATGACGACGTGCGGGACAACGTGGAAGGGGTTCTGACCGCGATCAAGCTTGCGCTGCGTTGACTCGCCCACCCCTAGCCCCTCCCGCAAGCGGGAGGGGGACTTGGTTGCGCGTGAGAAACCACTCCCGCTTGCGGGAGGGGAGCGAGACTTACGGAGCGAAGCGATGTTAGTCGCAGCCGGGTGGGCCTCTGCCCTCGCCTACCTAGCCACCCTCGCAATCGCGTCGGCGATCTCGTCGACCAGTTCCAGCGGCAGGTCGTGACCCATGCCGGGGATGAGGTGCAGCCTGGCCCTGGCGATGCTCGCGGCGGTGTCCTTGCCGCCCTCGACCGGGACCAGCGGATCGGCCTCGCCATGGATCACCAGCGTGGGCGCGGTGACTGACTTCAGGCGCTCACGCCGGTCGCCGTCGGCCATGATCGCGGCCATCTGGCGCATCGCGCCCACGGGATTGAAGCTGCGCTTGAAATCGCGCTCGATGTTGGCGCGCAGCCGGGCCTCGGCCGCAGGGTAGCCCGGGCTGCCAATCGTGCGTGACGCTGCCAGCCCGAAATCGAGCATCGTCGGCAGATCGGCCACAATCGGGCGATTGTTCAGCACTGCCATCGCTTCGGGCTTGGCGGGAGGGACTTCGCGGTTGCCGGTGGTCGACATGATCGAAGTCAGCGACAGCACCCGCTCCGGAAAAGTCGCTGCGACCAGTTGCGCGATCATCCCGCCCATCGAGGCCCCGACAATGTGCGCGCGCGCAATCCCCAGGGCATCGAGCAGCCCGATCGCATCGGCGGCCATGTCCGCCAAGGTGTAAGCCACGGACGGCGCGCGCCCGTTCATCAGCGCCAGGCCGATCGCGGCCATATCGGGCATCCCCGCCGCATCGAACCTGGTCGATAACCCAATATCGCGGTTGTCGTAGCGGATGACGTGATAGCCCTTCGCCACCAGCGCCTCGACCAGCTCGATCGGCCACAAGGTCAGCTGCGCCCCCAGCCCCATGATGAGCAGCAGCGGCGGGTTGGCGGCATCGCCATAGGCTTCGTATTCGAGCGTAATGCCGTTGGCAGCGATCTGGGTCATTAAGTGTTTTCCCCTTACGGATTAATCTGGAGCCTTTTGAAGGTTTTCGATTCCAATAGCCGCTTCGAACTCTTCGATATCCTTTAGAACGTTCGGCACACTATCCGCCAAGCCGAACGCCTTCACCGTCATGGCCGCAGCCATCATCCCGCGATAGTAAGAGTTCTGAGCGTCGTGAACGTAGTCGATGTGGATTCCGGTCATGCCCATCCCATCTACTTGGAACGTCCCATTATCGGGATCGAACAATTCCATGATGTGGGGTGCCGACCCATGCAAAAATCCAGAGTACATCTCATATATGGTCCGACCTGCATCGTCAGCCGCGTGGGGGCTTTCCTGCCCTTGCGCGCGATTGATGTATGGTCTGATTCCCCGCCTTGAATAGGCTCTCGGTATTCTTGTGCCTACGGGGTCCGTCGGGTCTGCATAGTCCTCTTTCCAAAACTCTGCGAGGACAGCATTATGCCTGTCGGTTAAACCGCTTCCGCAGATAGCAAGAACAAGAAAACTAATATCTTCTTCTGTTTCCTCTATTACTCTTTGCAATATACATTGCTCTTGGACACGCCCCTGTGCAACAAAAATCAGAAATGCGTTTAAAAGACTGCTGAGCCGCCCTAACTTTAGAAGAAGTGCAAAGTATTCATTATTTTCTTTAAATCTAAATTTTACACTCTCGCCCCACGGAACCATTTTTGGCTTTGGGATCACGCTCTCAATCTCTC
>JANOOJ010000149.1:0-1707 GCA_031421295.1 Novosphingobium sp. | reverse complement strand
AAGCTTTCCTATGTCTGGCGCGAGCCCGGCTGGACCCACGATAACAGCCGCGACACCTCGGACATGATCCGCGCGCGGTGGTTGGCACGGCAGGCGGACGCCCGCGAATAGCGTTGCCCCGATTTAACCGTTCGGTTAAACCTCGCCCGCAAACGCAAGGAGCACTTGGTGGACGAATTCGACGTAATCGTGATCGGCGGGGGCAGCGCGGGGAGCGCGGCGGCCGGGCGGCTGGCGGACGACGGCAAACTGAAAGTCTGCGTGATCGAAGCGGGTGGTCGCAACGACAATATGCTGATCAAGACCCCGGGCTTCATGCCCTTCATCCGCAACTCGTCGAACTGGAAGTTCGACACCGTGCCGCAAAAGGGGCTGGGCGGACGGATCGGCTATCAGCCGCGCGGGCGCGGGCTGGGCGGATCGAGCGCGATCAACGCGATGGTCTATATCCGCGGCAACCACTTCGATTACGATCGATGGACGGAGCTAGGCTGCCCCGGCTGGAGCCATGCCGACGTTCTGCCGTACTTCAAACGCTCTGAGGGCAACGAGCGCGGCGGGGACGAATGGCACGGCGGCGACGGCCCGCTCAATGTCATGGACCAGCGCTGGCCCAATCCCGGGAGCCGCGCTTTCGTGGCCAGCGCCGCGAACCTCCAGCTTCCCGAAAACCCCGACTTCAATGGCGCCACCCAGGATGGCTTCGGGCTGTATCAGGTTACTCAGAAAGCCGGCGAGCGCTGGTCGGCGGCGCGCGCTTACCTGACCGAACGACCCAATCTGACGATCCGCACCGGGGCGCTGGTCGAGCGGATTGTGATCGAGGATGGCCGGGCGACCGGGGTCGCGATCCGGATCGGGCGCAAGCGCCAGGTGCTGCGCGCACGCGGCGGGGTGGTGCTCTCCGCCGGGGCCTTCGGCAGCCCGCAAATCCTGATGCTGTCGGGGATCGGGCCGGGCGCGCATCTCCAGTCGCAGGGTATCCCGGTCACGCTCGATCGCGCGGCGGTCGGCAGCGATCTGCAAGATCATATCGACCATGTCTCGAGCTGGGAGACCGCGTCGAAGGACTTCATCGGCGACAGTCTGGCGGGAAGCTGGACGATGCTCAAGGCGATCGTCGAACATCGCCGCAAGCGCAGCGGGATCATGACCACGCCGTTCGCCGAAGCGGGCGGTTTCTGGCGCTCGACCCCGGATCAGCCCGCGCCCGACATCCAGTACCACTTCGTTCCGGCGATGCTCGAAGACCACGGGCGAACCAAGGTAAAAGGCCATGGCTTTTCGATCCACGCCTGCGTGTTGCGCCCCGAAAGCCGGGGCACGGTGCGGCTTGCCTCACCCGATCCGGCGGCGGCCCCGGCAATCGACCCCAACTTTCTCGATGATCCGCGTGACATTGCGGTGCTCCGCGCCGGGGTGCGGTTGGCCCACCGGATCGCCGCTTCGGCACCGCTGGCCGACTACGCGCCGCAAGATCGGCGCCCGATCAATCTCGCCGACGATGCCGCGCTCGACACGCTGATCCGCAGCAGCGCCGATACCGTCTACCACCCGGTCGGCACCTGCCGGATGGGCAGCGACGCGGACAGCGTGGTCAATCCCGTGCTCAAGGCACGCGGGATCGAGGGCCTGTGGGTCGCCGACGCGAGCATCATGCCTCGCCTCGTCTCGGGCAACACCAATGCCCCCAGCATCATGATCGGC
>JANOOJ010000148.1:0-14459 GCA_031421295.1 Novosphingobium sp. | reverse complement strand
CCGATCAGGGTGCCGCCGACGCGCGGGTCGAATACCACCGGCATTGGTCCGCTCTTGAGGCTGCCGGGGTTGAGCCGGGCGACCGCGCGCGTGCCGGCCAGTTCGCCAATTTCCTGCGGGCTGGACAAATCAGTCGCATAGCGCGCCGAGCGCCAGCCGTTGTCGCGCTGCATCCCCGCGCCTTCGCCCGCAACGACGCTGGCCGAAAGTCCGTGGCTGGTGGTCGAATAGGCGCCGCAAAACCCGTGGCTGGTAGCCAGCGCGAAAGTGCTGCGCCCCGCACTCGCCCCGCCGCCTTCGCTGTTGGTCACCCCAAGTACCGCGCGGGCCGCGTCCTCGGCCTCCTGCGCCAGTTCGCGCAGACGTGCGGGCGCGGGTTCGGCCGGGTCGGCAAGGTCGAGCGCGGGCCACTCGCCCTGCATCAGCAGCTCTACGGGCGCGAGACCCGAATAGGGATCCTCGGGCGCGGCCCGCGCCATCGCCACCGCGCGCGCTGCCAGTTCCTCGAGCGCTGCCTCGCCAAGATCGCTCGAGGCGATGCTGGCCGAACGCTGCCCGACCAATACCCGCAGGCCGATATGCTCGCTTTCGGAGCGTTCGACATCCTCGAGCAGCCCGAGCCGCACCGATACGCTTTCCGACGCATCGCCGACATAGACGGTATCGGCAGCATCCGCCCCGGCCCGCTGCGCCAAGGTCAGCAGCGCAAGGGTCCGCGCCCGGGCGCTTTCTGGGTCAAGCATGATCGTCGGAAACTCCGGGAAGACAGGAGCCGCCGATCTAGGGACCTAACCGGCCCAGTGCAATGTCACCCTGTGGGAGCGGTCAGGCGAAGGTCATCGCCAGCAGCTTGAACAGCCCGGTGACCGCGAACGGCAGCCCGATTGCCAAGAGCCACAGCATCAGCCGGTCGCGCCGATAGGCGCTGCGCCGCGCCGGATCGGCGGCCTCGGCATCGCCCAGCCGGTTCCAGCGCCGTTCGAACAGGCGGCAGGCGGGAATGATCGCGGCAACCAGCATGACCAAAGTGAAATACGGCAGGATTGAGCCGCCGCGACCGTGCAAGGCTCCCATGGTGACGAAGATTTGCAAGCCGGTGTAGACCAGCAGCGCATAGGCGATGTTGTCGCTCATGCGCTTGCGCCAATCCAGCGCACGCGGGGCGTCACTCCCGCTGGCTGCGTTTCGCTGCCATGTCTTGGCCATTGGCCTTCTCCATCCCATTCCCGCCAATGAGTAGAACACCGAAGGGGCTTTCGATCAACCCTCGTTAACCAGCCGCTGTCACAAGTCCTTGCACAAGCCATGCACGAAACCTGCCAAATGGGCTTTCCTGCCCGCGATGAAATGCTAAAGCCCGCATGATGCACGATGTAGCCCAGCTCGCTTCGCCTGACCCGGACGCGTCCCCGCCGATCCCGCAGGGCGGACTCGAAGTCATCTCGATCGCCAAAAGCTACGACAAGCGCGCGGTGCTGAGCGACATTTCGCTCTCGGTTGGCAAGGGCGAAGTGCTCGGCCTGCTGGGTCCCAATGGCGCGGGCAAGACCACCTGCTTCTATTCGATCATGGGGCTGGTGCGGCCCGATAGCGGCCGGATCCTGATGGACGGAGTCGATGTTACCCGCCTGCCGATGTACCGCCGCGCGATCCTTGGGCTGGGCTATCTGCCGCAGGAGACCTCGATCTTCCGGGGGATGACAGTCGAGCAGAACATCGCCTGCGTGCTCGAACTGGTCGAGCCCGAGCCCGAGACCCGCGCCGCCGAACTAGAACGCCTGCTCGACGAATTCGGCCTGCAACGGCTGCGCGCCAGCGCGGCCATGGCGCTGTCGGGGGGCGAGCGGCGGCGCTGCGAAATTGCCCGGGCGCTAGCCGCCAAACCCTCGATCATGCTGCTCGACGAGCCCTTCGCCGGGATCGACCCGCTCTCGATCAGCGACATCCGCGATCTGGTGATCGACCTCAAGCAGCGCGGCATCGGGGTGCTGATCACCGATCACAACGTCCGCGAAACGCTCGACATCGTCGATCGCGCCTGCATCATCTACGGCGGGCAAGTGCTGTTCGCGGGCAGCCCCGAAGCGCTGGTCGCCGACGAGAATGTCCGGCGGCTCTATCTGGGCGAGGGCTTCACATTGTGAGTGGGGCCGGGGTCGCGTGCGTGCTTCGACAAGCTCAGCATGAGCGGTTGGGAAAAGGACGTCCCGCTCAGCCTGAGCCTGTCGAAGACCACGCGCTGACTTAGGCCCACCACCCATGGCCCTCGGCCCCCGCCTCGATCTTCGTCAATCCCAATCGCTGGTGATGACGCCGCAGTTGCAGCAGGCGATCAAGCTGCTGGCGCTGTCGAACCTCGAGATCGAAACCTTCATCGGCGAGGCGCTCGACGCCAACCCGCTGCTCGAGATCGGCGAAGCCGCGCCGCCGGAGCCGCTCGCGCCAGGTGACGACACACGGCGCACCACGCTGGAAAGCTCGCCGGTCGACCAGCTGATCGGCGAGGGCCGCGCCGCCGACGACCGCCCGCTCGACATCGACATCGGCGCGCTCGACCGTGACCGCGATACCGGCGATGTCGGGGGCGACTTCGGAGGCGAGAGCTTTGCAAGCGGCGGCGAAGGTCCGGGAATCGACGAGCGCGGCAACGATGCCGAGACGCTGGCCGAGCATTTGCACGCGCAAATCGGCCCCGCCTCGCCCGATCCGCGCCTGACGTTTCTCGCGCGCTATCTGATCGATCAGCTCGACGAGACCGGCTATCTGGCCGCGCCGCTGCGCGAAGTGGCCACCGATCTTGGGGTGCCGCTCGCCGAAGTCGAGGCGGCGCTCGAACTGGTGCAGACGCTCGACCCCACCGGAGTCGCCGCGCGCTCCCTCAGCGAATGCCTCGCGTTGCAAGCCAAAGAGGCCGACCGCTACGATCCCTGCATGGCGCGGCTGATCGACAACCTCGAGCTGGTGGCACGCGGCGAATTTGCCCGGCTCAAGCGGATGTGCGGGGTCGATGACGAGGACTTTGCCGATATGCTGGGCGAGCTGCGCAGCTACGATCCCAAGCCGGGCCTGCAGTTCGGCGTGAGCGGCGGCGAACCGGTGGTGCCCGACATCCTGATCCGCGCGGCGCACCAGAAGAACGGAGAGTCCGGCTGGGACATCGCGCTCAACCAGGCGACGCTTCCGCGAGTGCTGGTCAACCGCAGCTATTACCTCGAAATGCGCGGTGCCAGCGAAGACAAGGGTGCGCGGGGCTGGCTCTCGGACAAACTCGCCGAGGCGAACTGGCTGATCAAAGCGCTCGACCAGCGCCAGCGTACCATCCTCAAGGTCGCCGCCGAGCTGGTGAAGCAGCAGGAGGGCTTCTTCCGGCGCGGTGTTTCGGAACTCAAACCGCTCACCCTGCGCACCGTGGCCGAGGCGATTGCGATGCACGAATCAACCGTCAGCCGCGTCACTTCGAACAAATACCTCCACTGCGAGCGCGGCACCTTCGAGCTCAAATATTTCTTCACCTCGGGCGTCGCCTCAACCGGCGGTGAAGGCGGAGCCTCGGCCGAAGCCGTGAAGGCGGCGATCAAGCAGCTGATCGACGCCGAGGATCCCAAGGCCATTCTGTCCGACGATGCGCTGGTCGATTTACTCAATGCCAAGAGCTTCGATCTCGCCCGGCGGACGGTCGCCAAATACCGCGAAGCAATCGGGCTCGGCAGCTCGGTCCAGCGGCGACGGGCCAAGGCGCTGGCGGCAGTTCGTTAAATCCTGCGTTGAATCGAGCCATCCGCGCGACTGCCGGGGGAACGTCCCCCGGAACGCATCGGGCGCGGTGCCGTTCTCCCAAGGCGCGAGGGGAATCGGGTTTGGCGGGATTTGCAGGGTTGCAGCCGCCATGCCTCTCGAAGGAGACGCATAATGAAAGCATCCATTTTGATACTCATGGCCGCAGCCGCGCTGCCGCTTGGGGCTTGCACCAATATGAACAATGACCGCACGCTGGCTTCGGCCGGGACGGGCGCTGCGATCGGCGCGGCAGGCGGTGCGGGCATTGCCGCCATTGCCGGCGGCGATCTGCTGACCGGCGCGCTGATCGGCGGCGCCGTAGGCGGCCTGGCAGGAGCCGTCTGGGCCGACCGCAACAACGATGGCCGCGCCGACGGCTATTACCGCGATGGGCAATACTATGCCGGCGAACCCGGCCAGTATCAGTCCGCCGCAGCAGCGCCGCAGTGCCGCTCGGTCGGCGGGACGGCGCTGACGGGCGCAGGGGTCGGTGCAGTAGCCGGTGCCGGAGTCGGTGCCTTGGCCAGCGGCGTGAGCCTGCTCGAAGGCGCGCTGGTCGGCGCTGCAGTCGGTGGTCTTGCCGGAGCGGTGTGGGCCGATAGCAACAACGACGGTTGCGCCGACGGTTACATGCGCGAAGGCCGCTACTATTCGGGCGGTCCTGTGGTCCAGCCAATCGCCTATCGCACCGGCGAACGCGGCTGATGACGCCGGGCAGCATCGTTCCGCGCCAGATGGGGCGTCCGCGCCGCTTCGGCGGAACGATGCTGCTCGTGCTCGGCGCGCTGGTTCTTGCGCCGGTTATTTCTGTACCGGCTGAGGCGCGCGACACGGCCGAGCTGTACGGCGCGAATGACATACGCACCGCGATCGCAAGACGCGCAGCCGGCGACTTGCAGCGGTTTTACGCCAGCCGCGGCAACCGCCCGCTGTGGAGCGAGGATGGAGAGCTGACGCCGGCCGCCTTCGCGCTGCTCGACCAGCTCGACAGCGCACAGTTCGACGGGCTGAACCCGGGCAAACTCAAACCCGGCAATGTCGCACGCGCGATCGACCGGGCCAGGCGCGGCACGCCCGACGCGTTGGCGCAGGCCGATGTGGCGCTATCGCAGGCGCTGGCCACCTATATCAAGGCGATGCGCGGCGTTTCGCATGCGGCGATGAGTTACGAAAGCGAGGCGCTGGCTCCGGTCGTTCCCACCGCCGAGGCGGCGTTGGCGGCGGCGGCATCGGCGCGCTCGCTCGACAGTTACATCGCCACCATGGGCTGGATGCATCCGCTCTATGCGCCAATCCGCAGCGCCATTGCGGGAGGCAACCTCACCGAGGCACAGCATGACCAGTTGTGGCTCAACCTCGAACGGATTCGCGCCTTGCCCGCTTTTGCCAGCGGGAGGCACGTGCTGATCGATGCGGCGAGCGCCCGGCTGTGGATGTATGATGGCGGGCGGGTAGTCGATTCGATGAAGGTCGTGGTCGGCAAGCGCGAAACCCCGACCCCGATGATGGCGGGGTTCCTGCGTCACGCGATCGTCAATCCATACTGGAACCTTCCCGATGACCTGATGCCGAGCCGGGTCACCGACCATGTGCTGCGCGAAGGACCGCGCTACGTCGCTGCCAACCGCTTCCAGATTCTGCCGAGCTGGGATGACGCCGCCCCGGTGCTTGATCCGCGCAAGGTGAACTGGCAGGCGGTTGCCGCCGGTGCCCAGACCATCCGCGCCCGCCAATTGCCCGGTCCCGGCAATTTCATGGGCAAAGTGAAATTCATGTTCCCCAATCCGCAGGGCATCTACCTCCACGACACGCCTGAACGCGCCGACTTCGCCAAGGACGCGCGGCAGATTTCCAACGGCTGCGTCCGGCTCGAGGATGCCGCGCGTCTGGCGCGCTGGCTCGGCACCCCGCTGCCGCGCAATCTGAAGTCGCCCGAACAGCGGATCGAGCTGCCCGAGGTGGTCCCGGTCTACCTGACCTACCTGACCGCGATGCCCGAAAACGGACGGATCGCCTTCCGCAGCGATGTTTATGGACGCGACAGGGAACAGTTCGCAACCAGCGGGACAAATATCAACGCGCGCTGAGCGGAATAAGAAGTCCGCGATAAAACACGCTGGCAGGCCTGCGCCGAGGCGCTAAGCTATCCCCATCATCCGAGGGGAATTGCTTCCATGAAAATCCATCTGCTGGCCGCCTGCGCTCTGGTCGCGCTCACCGCTCCCGCGCACGCCAAGCCGGTCGATTACCGTGTACTGACGCTGGGGACCGACATCGGCCACTATAAGGTAGATCGCGAAGGCGACCGGATCACGGTCGATTACGATTACAAGCAGAACGGGCGCGGACCGACGATCAAGGAGGCCTTGCGCGTCGATGCGAACGGCGCGCCGCTCGACTGGACAATCACCGGCCGCACGACCTTCGGCAATGCAGTGAGCGAGAGCTTCCGGCGCACGGCGGGCGGAGCCGAGTGGCGCGACCTGGCCGGGCCGGGGCGCATCCGCGGGAAGGATGCACCGCGCTATTATGCGGCGCAAAACGGCTCGCCGCTCGACGTCACGCTGCTCGCCAAAGCCTTGCTGGCCGCGCCCGGCCACACGCTCAAGGTCGCTCCGGGCGGCACCGCCACCCTGACCGAGCGCGATCGGCGAAGCTTCGATGGACCCGAGGGTAAAATCGAGGCGATTACCTATGAGCTGGCGGGCCTGTCGCTCAATCCGGCCTATCTGACGCTCGACGCCAATGGCGATTTCTTCTCGACCCAGAGCGCCGCCTTCATCATCGCCCGCGCGGGCTATGAGAAGGTCGCCGACCAGCCCATGCGCGATCTCGCCGAACGGCTGGCTTCGGAACGGTTTGCTGCGTTGCAAAAGCAGGGCGCGCATCGTTTTGCCGGGCCGGTGCGAATTCGCAATGTCCGCATTTTCGATCCCGCCGCCAAGGCGCTGACTGCCCCGCGCGACGTGGTCGTGTCGGGCAATCGCATTGCCGAAGTCACTTCGCCCGGGAGCCCGGCCACCCCGGGCGAGACGCAGATCGAGGGCGATGGCGGCACGCTGGTCCCCGGCATGTACGAGATGCACGCCCATCTGGGGCAGGAGGATGCGCTGCTCAATGTGCTGGCGGGGATCACCTCGGTGCGCGACATGGGCAACCAGAACGACGTGCTCGACCAGCTCATCGCGCGGATCGACAAGGGCGAAGTCGCCGGCCCTCGCGTTACTCGCAGCGGTTTTATCGAAGGCAAGAGCGAGTTCAGCGCGCGCAACGGGATCGTCGTGGCCAGCCAGGCCGAGGCGATCGACGCGGTGCGCTGGTATGCCGCGCGCGGCTATTGGCAGGCCAAGCTCTACAACTCGATGAACCCGGCCTGGGCACAGGCCACCGTAGCCGAAGCGCACCGGTTGGGGCTGCGCGTGGCGGGCCACATTCCGGCCTTTTCGAGCGCCGATGCGATGATTGCGGCCGGGTTCGACGAGATCACCCATGTCAACCAGCTGATGCTCGGCTGGGTGCTCAATCCCGGCGAGGACACCCGCACGCTGTTCCGCTTCACAGCGATGCGGCGCTTCCCCCAGCTCGACCTCCATTCGGCCAAGGTCTCCCGGACGCTCGACGCGATGGTCGCGCGCCGCACCGCGCATGAACCGACCATCGGCATCCACGAGCTCGGCCTGACCGCGCTCGACGGGCGGCCAAATCCCGGCGCGCTCGATTACATCGACCATATGCCCCCGGCCGAGCAGCGGCAGCTGAAACAGGCGCTGTTCGGCGCTGACACGCCGCAGCAACGGGCCGAATATGTCGCCGCTTATGGCAAGATCATGGAAACGCTGACCGAAATGAACCGGCGCGGCATCCTGCTGATCCCCGGCACCGATACCGGCGGGGCGTTCACCTATCACCGCGAGCTGGAACTGTTCGGCCAGCTTGGCATGACCCCCGCCCAGGTCCTGAGCCGCGCCACACTGGAGATGGCGCGTTTTCTCGGACAGGACCAGCAATTGGGCAGCATCGAACGCGGCAAGCTCGCCGATTTCTTCCTGATCCCCCGCGATCCCACCAAGGATTTGAAAGCGATCAAGGCGATCCGCATGGTGGTAAAAGACGGCACCGCCTATTTCCCGGCGGAGATCTATCCGAAGCTCGGCATCACGCCGTTTGCGGAGACGCCCAAGATAACCGCGCCGAAATAGGTCGGCCGAGGCCAACCAGTGCTGGCGGCGATGTGATGCTTGCTATTGCCGGACACGTAGTTGCTGTTAGCGTGCCGTATCCGTTGCGCATTATGCGGCTGGCTTGGGGGAATGCCCGATGACGACGAACGATGCCGCTGCGGGTGTGCACGGCGATACGGTTCCCCTTGCAAGCGGCGCGAACGCAACGTTGGAGCGGGGATTCTTCGGCCATCCCCGTGGACTTGGCTTCCTCGCCGGAACCGAGCTATGGGAGCGTTTCAGCTTCTACTCGATGCAATCTCTGCTGATGCTGTACATGACCAAGTATCTGTTACTGCCGGAAAATTCAGGCAAGGTGGCAGGACTCGGTGTCTACCGCAGGGTGCTTGAGAACATCTTCGGTCCGATGACCGACCTCGCGCTCGCAGCGCAGACCTTCGGGCTCTATTCCGGGTTCATCCTCGTCACCCCGCTGATCGGCGCGTGGCTGGGCGACCGGGTATTGGGGCGAACCAAGACCGTGACCATGGGTGCGCTGTTGATGAGCGCCGGTCATCTGACGATGGCGGTCGAGTCTGCTTTCCTGCTGGCGCTGTTGCTGCTGATCGTCGGCGGCGGACTGTTCATCAGCAACCTCGCCGCGCAGATCGGTGGGCTCTATTCGCCCGACGACACCCGGCGCACCCGCGCTTTCGGTATTTACCTCATGGCCGTGAACGCCGGTGCGCTGATCGCGCCCCTGATTTCGGGGACGCTTGGCGAGCGGGTCGGCTGGCACTGGGGCTTCGGCGCTGCGGGAATCGGGATGCTGATCGGGCTGGGCACATACCTAGCGGGACGGCGGCACCTTCCTCCCGATGTTATTGCCCAGGGTGCCAAGCCCGAACCGCTCACCGGGCGGCAATGGCAATCGGTCGGCGGGCTGATTCTGTTGTATGTCCCAAAATTGTTCTTCTTTGCCGCAGTGCAGCAGGCCTATGGGATCATGGTGGTCTGGGCGGACAGCGCGGTCGACCGCAAGGTCGGCGGATTCGAGATTCCGGTAACCTGGGCGCTGACCGCCGACGGCATCCTGACGATCGTCGGCGTTTTTGTCGCTAACCGCATCTGGGCCAAAATGGCAGCGAAGGGGCGAGAGCCGCACGACATCCGCAAGATCGGCATCGGCAACGTGATCGCCGCTACATCGTTCCTGCTGATCGCCGGCTTCTCGCTGATGCCGCAGGTGCCGCTTTATGGCTGGCTGCTGTTCTACCTCGTGCTCGATCTCTCCTATGGCTGGAACGATCCGCCAGCGCGTGCACTGATCGCCCGCTATGCGCCGCGATCGGTCAACGGCATGATGTTTGCGCTATACTCGCTGTCCGGCGCGCTTGGCTTTTTTCTGCTTGGCTGGCTGGGCCGGTTTTATGAGCCTTTGGGTCCAACCAAATACTTCCTGCTGACCGCCGCACTGCCGGTTACGGGCGCGCTGATGCTGATCGTCTTCGCCCGCCCGCTCGAGCGCCTGCTGGCGCGGGGCGATGCGGATCGCGCGGATTTGAACCCGGGCAACGGATCGACCGGCTGAGCGCATCGGACAGGCATACGGCACTCAAGCCTCCAGTTCGATGTCCCAATAGAGCCAGTCGCGCCAGGTTTCATGGAGGTAGTTGGGCGGGAAGCCCTTGCCGCGTTCCTGGAGGTGCCAGTTGGTCGGGCGGATCGGCTCGACCAGCAGCGGCATCCGCGCCTGCTTGGGGGTGCGCCCGCCCTTCTTGAGATTGCACGGGGCGCAGGCGGTGGCGACGTTTTCCCAACTGGTCTTGCCGCCCAGCCGCCGGGGGATGACGTGGTCGAAGGTCAAATGGCTGGGGCTGCCGCAATATTGGCAAGCAAACCGGTCGCGCAGGAACAGGTTGAACCGCGTGAAGGCCGGAAATTCGCTCGGCCGGACATATTGCCTGAGCGCGATCACCGAGGGGATCTTCATGTCGAGCGAGGGCGAATGGACCTGCCGGTCATAGCTCGCGACAATATCGACCCGCTCGAGGAACACCGCCTTGATCGCGGTTTGCCACGGCCACAGGCTCAGCGGATAATACGACAGCGGGGTGTAATCGGCGTTGAGCACCAGCGCCGGACACGAGGACAGATTGCGGGAGGGATCCTCCCCGGCGCTGCGGAACCGGGCCGCGCGCTCGATCAGCTCAGCCTTGAACATGGCTCCGCTTGGGCGATCAAGGTGACAGGATGGTTACCGTTCATGGGTGCCAAGGGAGCATGACGGGCGGGGCCGCGTCAAGTCTTGGCTCGCCTGCGAATCCACAGCCTTGCCGAGATTTGCCCGCGCGATAGAACGGCGCGGGCATGATCCGCACCCGCTTCGCCCCCAGCCCCAACGGCCCGCTCCATCTCGGCCACGCCTATGCGGCGGTGGTGGCGCATGATCTGGCGCGGGCGGCGGACGGCCTCTTCCAGCTGCGGATCGAGGATATCGACGGCACCCGCAGCCGCGCCGCGCTGGTGCCCGAATTCCTCGCCGACCTGGCGTGGCTGGGCCTGCACTGGGACGGCGTGGTGGTGTTCCAGTCGGGCCGGCTCGCCAGCTATGCGGCGGCGGGAGAGCGGCTTAGGGCCATGGGCCTGCTCTATCCGTGCCACTGTACCCGCGCCGAGATCGCTGCCGCTGCCCGCGAGATGGGACCCGACGGACCGGTCTATCCAGGCACCTGTCGTTCCCGCCCGGCCGACCCCGCCGGTGCGGCATGGCGGCTAGACATGGCCAAGGCCACGGCGCGGACCGGGCCGCTCGAATGGGTGGACGAATTGGCGGGTCCGCAGCGTGCAACGCCCGAGATGTTTGGCGATGTCGTGCTGCTTCGCAAAGAAGCCCCGGCGAGCTATCACCTCGCCGCGACGCTCGACGATGCCGCCGATGGCATCACGCTGGTCAGCCGCGGCGCGGATTTGTTCGCCGCAACGCATGTTCACCGCCTGTTGCAGGCCTTGTTGGGGCTCCCGGTGCCGTTGTGGCACCATCATGCGCTGTTGTGCGACGCGCAAGGCAAGCTCGCCAAGCGCCGCATCGCGCCTTCGCTGGCGGACCGCAGGCGCGCTGGAGAGGATGGCCCCGCGCTTGCCGATTCTCTGCGCGCGGGACGCTTCCCCGCTGGTATTTCGCTGGCAGCCACCCTAAATGGGGAGCCATGAAAACCGCCTTCTTCTCGATCGTCATCGCCTTGCTGGTCATCATGGTCGTCGTCAGCTTGGTGCGCGGCATTATCGCGTTCATGAAAAGCACCAAGATGGACCTCGAACGCGATGAAAGCACCGGGGCCAGCGACATGCAGCTGTTGCAGAACAAGATGATGTTCAATCGCATCAAGTATCAGGCGGCGGCGGTGCTGGTCGTCGCGATCCTGCTGGCGGTTTCGCGCTAAGGCTTTGGTCAAGCTCAACAAGATTTACACGCGCACCGGCGATAACGGCACCACCGGGCTGGTCGATGGATCGCGCTGCCCCAAGCACGCCGCGCGGATGGAAGCGATCGGCGCGGTCGATGAGGCCAACAGCGCGATCGGGCTGGCGGTGGTTGCGCTTGGGCCAAGCGATCATGCCACCGCGCTGACCCGGATCCAGAACGATCTGTTCGATCTTGGGGCCGACCTGGCGACTCCCGGCGAGGACTTCACCCCGTCCGAAATGGTGCTGCGCATCGTCCCTGCGCAGGCGGTGCTGCTCGAACTGGCGATCGATGCGCTCAATGCAGCCATGCCGCCGCTCACCAGCTTCATCCTGCCCGGCGGCAGCGAGGCGGCGGCGCGGGCCCATGTCGCGCGCGCGGCGGTGCGCCGGGCCGAACGGACGATGACCGCGCTGGCAGCCGCCGAGCCGGTCAATCCCGCCGCGCTGGCCTATGCCAATCGCCTGTCCGACTATCTGTTCGTCTTGGCCCGCGCGATCAACGCCGGGGCGAGCGGGGACGTTTTGTGGGTCCCCGGTTTAAACAGATAGATTCTGCGGGCCAACCTCGCTAGGCCGCGCGCTTTGCTGCACTTGCGAAGGGATCGGGTCATGCAGACAGTCGCCGTCATCGGGGCGGGCCAGATGGGCACCGGCATTGCGCAAACGATCGCGCAGAACGGGCTCAAGGTCCTGATCTCCGACCTCGACCTCGCGCAGGCCCAGGCCGGTAAGGCCAGGATCGAGCAGGCGCTGGGCAAGCTGGTCGGGCGCGGCAAGATTACCCCCGACGACGCCGAAGCCACGCTCGCCCGGATCACCCCGGTGGCCGACTATGCCCCGATGGCCGAGGCCTGGCTGATCATCGAAGCCGCGACCGAGCGCGAGGAGATCAAGCGAAAGATTTTCGAGGCGGCGGGGAAGGTGCTGGCAAGCGATGCGATTCTGGCCTCGAACACCAGCTCGATCCCGATCACCCGGATGGCGACCAGCTCGCCCGATCCGGCGCGCTTCATCGGGCTGCACTTCTTCAACCCGGTCCCGGTGATGGGGCTGATCGAAGTGATCCCCGGCCTCGCCACCAGCGCCGACACCGTCGCCCGCACCCGGGCCTTCGCCGAGAGTCTGGCCAAGCAGGTCGTGCTGGCCGAGGATGAGCCGGGCTTCGTGGTCAACCGCATCCTGCTGCCGATGATCAACGAGGCAGTGTTCGTGCTGGGTCAGGGTACCGCCAGTATCGCCGACATCGACAAGGGCTGCCGATTGGGCCTCAACCACCCGATGGGACCGCTCGAGCTGGCCGATTTCGTCGGCCTCGACACCTGTCTCGACATCGTCCGGGTGCTCTACAACACCACCGGCGACAGCAAGTACCGGCCTGCCCCGTAGCTCATATCGCCGCGCAAGACGTTGAGCAGCTGGGGAATTTCGTCGAGACTGGTGCGCCGGATGTACCGTCCCACCCGGGTGATCCGGGCATCGTCGCGACCGGTTGAGGCCTGGCCGTGACGATCAGCGGAGGCGGCGCTCATCGAGCGGAACTTGAGCATCGTGAAGAAGCGGTTTCCCCGGCCCACTCGCGGCTGGGCGAACAGGATCGGCCGCCCGTCATCGAGCCAGATCGCCAGCGTGACGCCAAGCAGCACCGGCAGCAGCAGCACAAGCGCAAGCAGCGCCAGTGCGAGGTCGAACATTCGCTTGAGGATCCGCGACCGCAAGCCGAGCGGCCCCACCGACACCAGCAGCAGGCCGCTGCCCCCGGCGTGGCGCGCGCCCTGCGCGCCAAGAGCTTCGACATCCTCATCGACCACTTCGCCGATGATGTTCGCGCTCTTGAGGATCATCGCCCAGACTTGGCGGCGCTCGGCCGGGCAGGAAACGATCACCCGATCAACATTGCGCAGCACCAGCCCGATCCGGTCGAGTGCGCGGGGATCCGACAGATCGGCGCGCAATCCGGCTGGGCCAACCGCAATCCGCCGGACATCGGGCAGGTCGAGCACGGGCCCGCCATCGTCCAGCAGCAGCTGGTTGACGATACTGGCCCCGCAGCGCCAGCGCACGAAATCGCGCAGTTGCAGCCGGGCCCAGAGCAGGGCCAGCCCGGCCATCCCCACTCCGAGACTGAACGCCACGCGTGAAAAGCTGTCGCTCGACTTCGTATAGAAGGCGACGAAAACCACGATCGCGAAGGATATGACCAGCGCGGCCCCGGCCCGGAAGATGCCATGCAGCGGATCGATCAGCGCCTGCATCGAATAGGCCCCATTGTAGAGCGCGATGGTCAGGAACACCGGCAGGATCAGCTGCGCCAGCAGCAGCGCGGCGGAGCCGATCACGCTGCCGAAATAAAGGTAACCGGCGAGCGCGAAGCCAGCGATCAGCATCAGGGCGTCGCTGACCAGCAGCGCCAGATAGCATTGCAGCCGCCGCCGCTCGAGCGAGGGCACAGGGTGCCAGTCCGATGGTTCCGGGCGGTCACCCCGTCCCGCTGCTCCGAACGCGGCCTGATCGGGGGGCCCGTTCACCCGCGCTGACCGGCGGCCCGGGCGATCTCTGCAAGACCCTGCGCGAGCAGCAGTTCGGCGTTCTGGCTGTTGGCGAGCAGCGCCCGGTGCAATTCCACCAGTCGCGCGACCAGCCGTTCGAGCCGCTTGCCGCGCCATTTGCGCAGCTGCCCGTCGATGTCGCGCTGGTCCTTCCAGAACACCCGCCGCGCCGCGACTTCTCCCTTGAGCAGACCGGCGATGTCACCGCCCCCTCGTCCTTGGGCAGGCCCGAGCTTGGCCGCGAGTTGCGCGAGCTGCGCGGCGCGCCGCTCGAACGCCAGCAGTACGCCGACGGGATTGAGCCCGAGCTCGCGCAACCGGCGCAGTTCCGCAGCGAGCTTGCCGGTTTCGCCGCCGAGCACGACATTGACCAGCGGCATGAAGCCATCGTCCTCGGTCCGCGCGCCGATCGCTTCATGCGCAGCGGCATCGGCGGTCTTGGGCCCCTGCGGATCGGCATCGAGATAGAGCGCGAGCTTGGTGACTTCGGACTGCGCGAGCCGGGTGT
>JANOOJ010000147.1:0-4268 GCA_031421295.1 Novosphingobium sp. | reverse complement strand
GCGCGGGGTGACGGCGGTGGCGGATATGGGCACCTCGATCGAGGACTGGCAGGCCTTCCGCCGCGCGGGCGATTCTGGCGGGTTGCGTTTGCGGATCATGGCCTATGCTTCGGGCGTGGACGCCATGTCGCTGATCGGCGGTCCGGGGCCGACGCCGTGGCTTTACGACGACCGGTTGCGACTGAACGGGGTGAAGCTTTACCTGGACGGCGCGCTGGGGTCGCGCGGGGCGGCGCTCAAGGCGCCTTACGCGGACAGCCCCGGCAACACCGGACTGCGCATCCTGAGCGATACGCAGCTGAAGAATTTGATGAGTCGCGCGGCAATCGATCGCTTTCAGGTTGCGATTCACGCGATCGGTGACGGCGCCAACGCCGCCGTCCTCAATGCTATCGACGAACTGGGTGACACCTATAGCGGCGACCGGCGGTGGCGGATCGAGCATGCCCAGATCGTCGATCCGGCCGACATCCCGCGGTTCGGCAGGCATGGCATCGTTGCTTCGATGCAGCCGGTCCACCAGACTTCGGACCGGACCATGGCCGAAGCGCGACTCGGGCCGACGCGGCTGGTGGGAGCCTATGCGTGGAAGTCCATCGCCGCGACCGGAGCCAGACTGGCGTTCGGGTCCGACGCGCCGGTAGAGCTGCCCGATCCCTTCGCCGGTCTTGCCACCGCGGCAACCCGGCAAGGCGCGGACGGTCAGCCCTTCGGCGGTTGGCAATCCCAGGAGGTCGTGAGCCGCGAGGCTGCGCTGGCGGCCTATACCACCGGCGCGGCCTGGGCAGGCTTCGCCGAAGGGCGGTTTGGGCGAATCGCCAAAGGCGAACGCGCCGACTTCGTGCTGATCGATCGCGACCCACTGATGGTGAGCCCATCCGAACTGCGCGCGACTCGGGTGATGCAAACCTGGCTCGGCGGACAGCTGGTTTATTCGGCAAGTTCCACGCAAGTTTCGAGCGAAGGACGGTAACGGCGCGTCCTGGCCCGTTAACCCCACAGAAAGGATCAACCATTAGGCGCGGGTTACGAACGGTTCACCGGACTTTTTTTTGATTCTGGTGGAACGATTCGGTATGCTCGGTAGTCTATGGTCAGCAACTGGCTGCGGAAGCGGCCCGTGTCACATAACAGACACGGTTGTTTTGTAGGGGTTTCTACAACGCAGATAGTGGCTTGTGCACATTCTGAGTTTGCGTTAATTGCGACGGTGATTGAGTCCAAAGGAGAAAACTCGATGAAGTTCCGTAACCTGGTCGCTGCTGCCGCAGCGCTCACCCTGACGACCACCCCGGTTCTGGCCGCCGACGTGAGCCGCGCGACTGCGCCGGTTTCGGAAGAAAGCCAGTTTGGCGGTGATTCGACCTTCCTTCTGATCCTCGCGATCGTTCTGATTGGTGCTGGCATTTTCGTGCTCGCCAACAACAACAGCGATACCCCGACCAGCCCGTAAGCGCGGTCGACAACGAATTCGAAAGGCGGGGCTTCGGCTCCGCCTTTTTTTTGAGTCGCAGTTTGATACTTGGCCGACGAGCCGCGATTCACTGGGCCTAATGGATCGCAGCGGGCAAAATCCAAAACCAACCCCTTTCATGCTGAGCTTGTCGAAGCACTGTTCTTCTTCTTGAGGCCGCGCGCGAGGCCCGAAGGAAAGTACAGCCCCCTTCGGCGGAGCTCAGGACAGGCTTCGACAAGCTCAGGGTGGACGGGTTTTGGGGTAAGTGGGCCAAAGTCGACCGCCGTTGCAGGTGAATGTCAGAGTTTTTCGCGCGGTGCCGATTCGGCGGCAACGGGTTCCGCTGCGGTCTCCTGCGCCGCCGCCTTGGCCTCGCGCCGTTCGCCGAACCACATGAACAGTAGCGATCCCTCGAACAGGAACAGCATCGGCACGGCGAGCATGAGCTGCGACACGACGTCGGGCGGGGTAATCACCGCCGCCAGCGCGACGATTCCCACGATTACATAACGCCGCGCGCCGATCAGCTGCTTGCGGGTCACGATGCCGGCGCGGTTGAGCAGCAGCAGCAGCACCGGCAGCAGGAAGCTGATCCCGAAGGCCAGGATGAACTGCATCACCAGCGACAGATAGTCGCCGGTTCCGGGCAGCGCTTCGAGCTTGAGTCCGCCCTTCTCGCCCTCGAAATTGAGAAACCAGCGGAACGCCGTGGGCATGACTACGTAATAGGCCAGCGCCGCGCCGCTGGTGAACAGGACCGGTGTGGCGATCAGGAACGGCAGGAACGCCTTCTTTTCCTTGGCGTAGAGCCCCGGCGCGACGAAGGCCCAGAGCTGGTTGGCGATCACCGGGAAGCTGACGAAGAAGGCGGCAAACAGCGCGACCTTCAGCTCGACGAAGAACGCCTCATACAGCTTGGTGTAGATCAGCCTGCCCTGCCCGGCAGGAAACGCCGCAGTCAGCGGGCGGACCAGGAAGCCGAAGATATCATCGGCAAAATAGAGGCAGACCGCAAAAGCAACGCCCAGCGCCATGATCGAACGCAGCAACCTGCTCCGCAGCTCGATCAGATGGTCGAGCAGCGGGGCCTGGGTCTCGTCGATGTCAGGGATTTTGAGGGGCATGTCAGGACGGCGTCAATGGCAGTTGCGGTTCGGTAGTGGCTGGCGTTGTTCCCGGGTCCTGACCAACCAGTGCCCCGGCCTCAGCCGAAGCCTCGGGATGCGCGGCCATGATCGCGGCGTTCTGATCGCGCCACTTCTGTTCCATTTCCGCCAGCTCGGCCTCGCGAATCATGGCTTCGACCCCGCTGCGAAAATGGCCCGAAATACGGCGGACCTTGCCGATCCAGCGACCCGCCGTGCGCAGCGCGAGCGGCAGGTCTTTCGGCCCGATCACAATGATCGCGACGATAACCGTCAGCAGCAGCTCGCTGGCACCGATGTCGAACATAGGGGTTGGCCCTGTGGCTTGATCGCCGGCCTAAATCACTTCGGGCCGGGGTTGGCCGGATCGATCACCGTTTCGCCATTGAGCGTGGGCTGAGCCGCCGGAGCAGGGGCTGCGGGTGGGGCAATCTGCGCAGGCGGAGCTGCCGGAGCGTCGGCATCCTCATTCAGCCCGTGCTTGAAGCTTTTGATGCCTTTGCCGAAGTCGCCCATCATTTCGGAAATGCGGCCGCGACCGAACAGCACCAGGATCACCAGCGCGAGGATGATCAGATGCGGAAGAGAGAGACCCATCGATAGACTCCTAGAATCAGCGGGCGCGTGGCAGCAATTTCCGCCGCGCCGCTATGTCGCTCACGCATTTAGGACATGTTGCGGCAACTTGCCAGTTCAGTCCGCCGATTCTTCCGTCCGCCCATTCTCAGTTTCGACCGGTTCACGCAGATCCATCGCCGCCGCCAGCGCGTCCTCAACCGGATCGAGCAGCCCGGCGGCGCGCAATTCGTCGATCCCCGGCAAGTCGCGGCGCGATTCGAGCCCGAAATGGGTGAGGAAATCGGGCGTGGTCGCATAGATCACCGGACGCCCCGGCACTTCGCGCCGCCCGACGATCCGCACCCAGCCCGCCTCGAGCAGCACGTCGAGCGTGCCCTTGGCGGTCTGCACTCCGCGAATCGATTCGATCTCGGCGCGGCTGACCGGCTCGTGGTAGGCGACAATCGCCAGCACCTCGGTCGCGGCGCGTGACAGACGGCGCGATGCTTCACGCTCACGGCGCAACAGATGGGCGAGGTCGGCGGCGGTTTGGAAATGCCAGCGTTTGCCGCGCTCGACCAGCTCGATCCCCCGGCCCGCGTAGTGCTGCGTCAAACTTTGCAGTGCGGGCTTGATATCGGCCCCGCCGAGATGGGTTGAGATCGCCTCGGCGCTCATCGGTTCTTCCGAGGCGAACAATGTCGCCTCGACCGCGCGGGTCAACTCGTCCATCTGGGTCATGCCCGCACCCCTCGCAGCATCAGCGGACCGTAGGCATGCTCCTGCGCAATCTCGGCCTTGCCCAGCCGGGCGAGCTCCAGCGCGGCGACGAAGCTGGAAGCCAGCGCCGAACGGCGCAGTCGCGGATCGGCGTGTGGCGGCAGGAAGTCCTGCAATTCCATCCAGTTGACCGACACGCCCAGCATCGCGGCGACTCGCGCCAGTGCGCTGTCGAGCGTCATCACCAGCCGGTCGCGGACGATATGCACCACCGGAACGGTGCGCGCCTTGACCTGGCCGTAGGCGTGGACCAGCGCGAACCAATCGCACTGCCAGCGGTTCTTGCGATCGACGCGCAAGCCTTCGGGCGCGCCACGGGCGAACACATC
>JANOOJ010000146.1:0-35330 GCA_031421295.1 Novosphingobium sp. | reverse complement strand
GATGCGGACCGCGGCACTGCGGGTCAGGGCGGCGCGCGCGACGCGGTGCTCTATGAGGTCAAGATCAGCTATCCCCGCGCCTTCCCCATTGCCAAGCTGGTCGGCATGTCGGAACAGTTCACCACGGTCGCCAAGACGGTACTGCGCAACCAGCCCTACAGCTTGCAGCAGACCCCCGCACCGACGACGGGCAATTGCACATGATGGCGGCTGGTTCCATTCTGGGCCGCCTGCGCCGCAGCCGCTCGGGCGTGGCAATGACGGAGTTCGCGCTGTCATTGCCGTTTTTGCTGACCGCGGGGCTGTGGGGAGTCGAGACCGCGCATCTCGCCATGGTCCATATGCGCGTCAGCCAGCTTGCCATCCACCTTGCCGACAATGGCTCGCGGATCGGCGACACCTCGACCCTGGAGGATCGCAAGATCTACGAAAGCGATATTACCGACCTGCTGCTGGGCGCGAAGATCCAGGCGGGCGACGCACTGGAGTTCTTCAAGCACGGTCGCGCGATTGTCAGCAGCCTGCAAGTCGATCCGGAGGACGGTTCGCAATATATCCACTGGCAGCGTTGCAAGGGCGTCAAAGTGTTTCCGTCATCCTACGGGGTCGAAGATGATCGCTTGGCGAGCGGGATGGGCCCGGCGGGCGAAGAGGTGACGGCTGAACCTGACGACGCAGTGATTTTCGTCGAAGTCGCCTATGAGTATCAGCCACTGGTCTCGCCCCGATTTGTCGGCGATACGACGATCAAGGCCACTTCGGCCTTCATGGTGCGCGACAACCGCGATCTGTCACAGATATATCAGCGCGATCCCGGAAACCCCGACCCGGTTTCACGCTGTTCGGCACACGACGACTTCAGCTAATCCACCTAGCGATAGCAGACCTGCTTGACCGCCGCGACGATCCGCGCGGTATCGATCAACGCCAGCTTCTCGAGATTGGCGGCATAGGGCAGCGGGACATCCTCATTGCAGACGCGCAAGACCGGCGCATCGAGATGATCGAAGCCCTCCTCCATACACAGCGCCATGATCTCGGACGCGATCCCGCAAGTCGGCCAGCCTTCCTCGGCAATCACCAGGCGGTTGGTCTTGGCGAGGCTGGTCAGCACCGCTTCACGGTCGAGGGGGCGCAGCGTGCGCAAATCGAGCACTTCGGCCTCGATGCCCTCGCCCGCCAGCGCCTCGGCCGCCTCGAGCGACAGCCCGACCCCGATCGAATAGCTGACGAAGGTCACGTCTTTGCCCTCACGCATGATCCGCGCCTTGCCGATCGGCAGGACATGGTCACCCGCCTCGGGTAGCTCGAAACTGCGCCCATAGAGCAGCTCGTTCTCGAGAAACACCACCGGGTCCTCGCTGCGGATCGCGGCCTTGAGCAAGCCCTTGGCATCGGCGGCATCGTAAGGCGCGATGACTACCAAGCCGGGCACGCTGGCATACCACGGGCCGTAATTCTGGCTATGCTGCGCGCCGACGCGGCTGGCCGCGCCATTGGGTCCGCGGAACACCACCGGGCAGCGCATCTGGCCGCCCGACATATAGTTGGTCTTGGCGGCCGAATTGATGATGTGATCGATCGCCTGCATCGCAAAGTTGAATGTCATGAATTCGACAATCGGACGCAGCCCGCCCATCGCCGCGCCGGTGCCGATCCCGGCAAAGCCGTATTCGGTGATCGGGGTGTCGATCACGCGCTTGGGGCCGAATTCTTCGAGCAGACCCTGCGTAACCTTGTAAGCGCCCTGATACTCGGCGACTTCCTCGCCCATCACGAACACCCGGTCGTCGCGGCGCATTTCCTCGGCCATTGCATCGCGCAAGGCCTCGCGCAGGGTCAGCTTCTGCATGTTGGCGCCTTGGGGCACCTCGGGATCGGCCTTGCGCTCGGCCAGCTTTTTTGCGTCGTCCCGGACTTGATCCGGGACCGCTGGCGGCTTGGCGCTTCCTTTTGCGGCCGCATCGACGCGGCCAGCGGTCCCCGCGTTCGCGGGGACGACGCTCTCACCCTCCCCGCCCAGCGTCGCAATCACCGTCCCGACTTTCACGCCCTCGGTGCCTTCGGGGATCAGGATCGCCCCAATCGTCCCTTCGTCGACCGCCTCGAATTCCATCGTCGCCTTGTCGGTCTCGATCTCGGCAAGGATGTCGCCCGATTTGACCGTGTCGCCTGCCTTGACCAACCACTTGGCGAGCGTGCCCTCTTCCATGGTCGGTGAGAGCGCGGGCATCTTGAGTTCGATCGCCATCAGTAGCTCCCCACCAGCACGTCGGTGTAGAGCTCGGGCGGATCGGGCAGCGGCGAGTTCTCCGCGAAATCGGCGGCTTCGGAAACCTGCGCGCGGATGCGCTTGTCGATGGCCTTGAGCTTGTCCTCGGCGATGCCGCGCTTTATCAATTCTTCCTTCGCACCCTCGATCGGGTCGTGCTTCTCGCGCATTTCCTGCACTTCCGCACGGCTGCGATACTTGGCCGGATCGGACATCGAGTGACCGCGATAGCGATAGGTCTGGAGTTCCATCAGCACCGGGCCCTTGCCGGCGCGGACATAGCCCAGCGCTATTTCCGCCGCCTTGCGCACTTCGAGCACGTCCATGCCGTTAACCGCCATGCCGGGAATGCGGAACGAGGTGCCGCGGCGGTGGAAATGGGTCTCGGCCGAGCTGCGCTTGACTGCCGTGCCCATCGCGTAGCCGTTGTTCTCGATCACGAAGATGATCGGCAGCTTCCACAGCGCCGCCATGTTGAAGCTCTCATAGACCTGACCCTGATTGGCCGCGCCATCGCCGAAATAGGCCATGCAGACCCCGCCGTCTTCGCGGTACTTATGCGCGAAGGCGAGACCCGCGCCGAGCGAAACCTGCGCACCGACGATGCCATGCCCGCCGTAGAATTTGTGCTCGACGCTGAACATGTGCATCGAGCCGCCCTTGCCCTTGCTGATCCCGGCCTGGCGCCCGGTCAGCTCGGCCATGATGACCTTGGGATCGATCCCGTAGGCGAGCATGTGCCCATGATCGCGGTAGCCGGTGATCACACTATCCTTGTCGCTATCGAGTGCCGATTGCAGCCCGACCGCAACGGCTTCCTGGCCGATGTAGAGGTGGCAGAATCCGCCGATCAGCCCGAGGCCATAGAGCTGCCCGGCGCGTTCCTCGAACCGGCGGATAAGCAGCATCTGTTCGTAGAACTGGAGCAGCTGGTCATCGCTCGCGGCATAGCGATGGTCGGCGTCATGCGCTTCCTGAAGGCTGTGCAGCGCGAAATCGTCATCTGCCGGTTTGGACTTTGCAGCAGTTTTGCGAGTGGCGGCAGGCTTGGCCAAAATGCGATCCCCTGAACGGATTGTCGCTACGGCCTATAGGGGCTGGCGCATCAAAGGGGAACCGCCCCATACGTATTTTGTCATGACTTGGGCGCAGAACGAAACGCTGCCTAATCGAGCAGCATTACCATCTCATCGGGATGCACGACGTTGAGATTGCTGCGCAGCAACTCGCCCGCCAGATCGGGATCGGTGTGGCGCGGATCGAGCAGGTTCACGCGGTTGCGCAGTTCATCCCGCTGGCCCACGAGCACCTGCAGCTCCTTCTGCCGTTCGCCGAGCAACTGGTTGTTTTCGCTCCACGCCAGCAAACCGCTTGGCCCGGCAAGCGAAATTCCGCCCAGCACCAACAGGCACAGCAAGGCCACGCTCTGGGTGAGCCGTTCGCTCGCCAGACGGGGGTATTGATGGGTGCGCTGCATAGCGCCAAGAATCATAGTTAATTGAGAGGATCAAGCAGAAACTGCACGCAAGCGCTTGTATTGCGGCAGGATGAGTCAATTTCGCCACGGTCGGGCGGCGCGACCCTTGCAGGGCGTTGCAAATATCGTTACAACTGTAACCAGTTTACCGGAGATGATAATGGCCGATCTGTTCGACAATCCGCTGGGCCTCGATGGGTTCGAATTCGTGGAATTCTGCGCGCCGGAAAAAGGCATGCTCGAACCGGTGTTTGCGGCGATGGGCTTCACCCGGATCGCGCATCACCGCTCGAAAGACGTCCAGTTGTGGCGCCAGGGCGAGATCAATCTGATTGCCAATTACGAACCGCGCAGCCCCGCCGCCTACTTTGCCGCCGAGCACGGCCCCTCGGCTTGCGGCATGGGCTTTCGGGTCCGCGATGCCAAGCTCGCCTACGATCGCGCAATCGAGCGCGGGGCCGAGCCGGTCGAAGTCCATGCCGGGCCGATGGAGCTGATGCTCCCCGCGATCCGCGGCATCGGCGGTTCGATCATCTATCTGATCGACCGTTACGGTGACGGCCTGAGCATTTACGACATCGACTTTGTCTATGAGGACGGCGTCGACCGCCACCCGGTCGGCGCGGGAATGCAGATCATCGATCATTTGACCCACAACCTTTATGGCGGGCGCATGGCCCATTGGGCCGCGTTCTACGAGCGGATCTTCAACTTCCGCGAGATCCGCTATTTCGACATCAAGGGCGAATATACCGGGCTGACCAGCAAGGCGATGACCGCCCCCGACGGCAAGATCCGCATCCCGCTCAACGAAGAGGGCCAGAAGGGCGGCGGCCAGATCGAGGAATATCTGCGCGCCTATAATGGCGAGGGCATCCAGCACATCGCCTTCTCCTGCGACGATCTGCTGGTCGCGTGGGACAAGCTCAAGGCGCTGGGAACGCCCTTTGCCCCGGCCCCGCCCGCGACCTATTACGAGATGCTCGACGAGCGCCTGCCCGGCCACGGCGAACCGGCGGATGAATTGCAGGTCCGCGGCATCCTGCTCGATGGTTCGACCGAGAACGACGACCCGCGGCTGTTGCTGCAGATCTTCTCGCAGACGGTGATCGGCCCGGTGTTCTTCGAATTCATCCAGCGCAAGAAGGACGAGGGCTTCGGCGAAGGCAACTTCACCGCGCTGTTCAAATCGATGGAAGCCGACCAGATTCGTCGCGGCGCGCTCCAAGTGGGGGAGAAGCAATGAGCGACCACCCCGTCAAGCTCGGCGGCATCCACCACGCCGCCTATCGCTGCAAGGACGCGAAGGAAACCGTCGACTGGTACGCGCGTGTGCTCGGCATGGATTACACCACCGCCTTCGCCGAGGATCACGTCCCCTCGACCGGCGAATACGATCCCTACATGCATGTCTTCCTCGATGCCGGGAACGGCAATGTCCTGGCGTTCTTCGAATTGCCCAACCAGCCCGCGATGGGCCGCGACGAGCAGACCCCGGAATGGGTCCAGCACCTCGCCCTCCGCGTGCCGACGCTCGATGCGTTGAAGGCGGCGAAAGCGCATATCGTCGGGCAAGGCATCGACGTGCTCGGCCCAACACATCACGGCATCTTCCAGTCGATCTATTTCTTCGACCCCAACGGCCACCGCGTCGAACTCGCCTGCGACATCGGCACGGCGGAGCAGTATGCCGAACTCAAGCGGGTCGCGCAGCCGATGCTCGAGGAATGGAGCGTGACCAAGAAAGCGCCGAGGCACGCGGACTGGCTGCATGGGGCGAATACGGCGGAGTAGGAAGTGGTGCGCCCGACAGGATTCGAACCTGTGGCCCCCAGATTAGGAATCTGGTGCTCTATCCTGCTGAGCTACGGGCGCCATGCGCGCTGCCTTAGTTGAGCGATTCGGGCGGCGCTACCGGAAACAGCAGCGGGGCGACGGCGATGCCTTCGTCCGCAAGCGCCTCGGCCTCGTCGCGGGTCGCCTGTCCGTGGATCACTTCGGCGTCGCGTTCACCGTAGTGGATCGCGCGTGATTCATCGGCGAATTTGTCTCCGACCCAGCGCGATTGCTTGAGTGCTTCGGCCTGCATCGTTGCCAGAGCCCGCACGAGCTTCGCGGCTTCGGGGGGCAGCGGCGCGGAAGACATGGTCTGCGGTTTGGCTTGTGGTGCAACGACTTGCTGGTTGCCCTTGCGCGCCAATCGAGGAGCCATGAGCGCCTTGACGATGTCGGTCGATCCACACTGCGGACATTCGATCAGCCCGCGCGCTTGCTGCGCGGCAAAATCATCCGACGAGCCGAACCACCCCTCGAACCGGTGGTCGGCAGTGCAGCAAAGTTCGAACACGATCATGGCGCGGACCATGTGGGAATAGCGCGGCGGTTGGCAAGGCTGGGCAGTTGCGCGCGGACTTCGGCGATGCGGGTCAGATCGAGTTCGACGAAGGCCAGCCCCGGCTCTTCCCCGCCCATATCGAGCAGCACTTCGCCCCACGGATCGATCACCAGGCTATGCCCGTAGGTCTGTCGGCCATCCTCATGCCTCCCGACCTGCGCCGCCGCGATCACGAAAGCGCTGGCCTCGATCGCGCGGGCGCGTTGCAGGATGTGCCAATGCGCCGCGCCGGTCGGCACGGTGAAGGCGGAGGGGATCGCAATCGCATCGCACTGCGCCTGCCCCAGCGCCTCGAACAGCGCGGGAAAGCGCAGGTCATAGCACACCGTCAGGCCAAGCTGGCCGAGCGGCGTTTCGGCTACCGCCAAGGTATCGCCCGGGGCAAAGGCTGAGGATTCGCGCCAGCTTTCGCCATCGGCGAGATCGACGTCGAACATGTGGATTTTATCATAGCGCGCGGCGATCACTCCATTGGGATCGATCAGGAGCGAGCGATTGGCGAACCGCCCATCCTCGCGCAGCACCGCGAGCGAGCCTAGCGCGACCCACACCCCGGCCCGCGCCGCAGCGTCGCGCACCTCGGCCAGCACCGGGTTTGCATCCTCCGCCACGATATGCGCCCGCGCGCGTTCCCGGTCGCGGTCGAGCAGGCCCGACATTTCGGGCGTAAACATCATCGCCGCACCGCCCTGCCCCGCCGCACCGATGGCGGCGTTCAGCGTCAGGGCGTTCTCAGCCGGGTCGATCCCGGTGGTCATTTGCAAGAGGGCGATGCGGGTCATCGGTTAGAGCCCCAGCAAGCCGTCGAGCTTGCCCGCCCGCTCCAGCGCGGCGAGATCGTCCGATCCGCCGATCACCTGATCGCCGATGAAGATCTGCGGCACGGTGCGCGCACCCGGGGCGCGTTCGGCCATTTCAGCGCGCTTGGGGCCGCCCATCGTCACGTCGATCTCTTCATACGCAACCCCCTTGCTGTCGAGCAGCGCCTTGGCGCGGTGGCAATAGCCACAGCCCCACTGGGTGTAGATTTCGACTTTGGGGGTGGTCATCGCGCGATCCTTTTTTGGGTTTTGCACCCCTTGAAACGTCCGACCGCTAACATATCTCCCCAATCGTGTCATGCGCCTGCGGGGCGTGACGCTCAGCCTGGAAGTGCCGTTCTGCGGGCTTCCATTCCGAAGATTGCTCACTCGAGGATTTTTGCCATGAACCGTTTCGATTTCACGCCCTATCGTCGCAGCACCGTCGGCTTCGACCGGCTGTTCGATCTGCTCGAAAGCCAGGCGCGCGCCAGTGGCGGCGACAACTACCCACCCTTCAACATCGAACGCTGCGGCGATGACGCCTACCGCATCACGCTGGCGGTGGCCGGATTCAAGCCAGGCGACATCGACATCACCGCCCAGCAGAACCTGCTGACCGTGATCGGCAAGAAGGCCGACGAATCACCATCGGCCCAATTCCTCCACGTCGGCATTGCCCAGCGCGGATTCGAGCGGCGCTTCGAGCTGGCCGACTTCGTCCGCGTCGATGCGGCCAATCTCGAGGACGGGCTGCTGACGATCGATCTGGTGCGCGAAGTGCCCGAGGCGATGAAGCCCAAAAAGATCACTGTCGGCACGCAAAAGGCGCTCTCGCTGGTCGATACCGACCGGGCCGAAAAAGCCGCCTGAATAATGGCGCCTGGCCCGCTGAAATGAATTGGGGGTGAGGCCCGAAAGCCTCACCCCCGCAGCGCACGAGGCGCTGCCCTGTCTGCAAATGTCTGTCCGGGTCGCAGAAGACAGACATTCCCACCACAAGCTCGGAAGCCCTTGCAGATTACTCCGCAAACGCTGAATCCAATGGATAAAATGTTGCGAGATTGCGAATTGTGCAAGGCTTTTACGCGGTGCGATGAATTACCACACGATTACAGCGATTTAGCCTAGTGTCAGACCAGCCGTGCTTGCCGTAAGGCGGCTTCGATGAACCCGGCGAACAGCGGATGCGGTTCGAACGGGCGACTCTTGAGCTCTGGGTGGAATTGCACGCCGACAAACCACGGATGATCGGGTCGTTCGACGATTTCGGGCAGCAGGCCATCGGGCGACATGCCGGCAAACACCAAACCGCCCTGCTCAAGTTGTTCGCGGTAGGCGACGTTGACTTCGTAGCGGTGGCGGTGCCGCTCGGAGATGGTGGTCGCGCCATAGAGTGCCGCAACATGGCTGTTGCCCGCCAGCCTGGCCTCATAGGCACCCAGCCGCATCGTGCCGCCCAGATCGCCGCCGTCAGCACGGGTCTGGAGGCCCTCGGCGCTCATCCATTCGGTGATGATGCCCACCACCGGCTCAGCGGTTGCGCCGAACTCGGTCGACGAGGCATCGGCCACGCCCGCCGTGTTCCTCGCGCCTTCGATGCAGGCCATCTGCATCCCCAGGCAAATCCCGAAGAACGGGACATTGCGTTCGCGTGCAAAGCGCACGCTGGCGATCTTGCCTTCCGAACCGCGCTCGCCGAACCCGCCGGGCACCAGAATGCCGTGCATCGGTTCGAGCCTGGCAGCGATTTCCTCGTCGCCCGCCTCGAACAGCTCGGCATCGATCCAGCGGATGTTGACGCGCACCCGGTTGGCCATGCCGCCGTGGACCAGCGCCTCGTTGAGTGATTTATACGCGTCCTGCAGGCCGACGTATTTGCCGACCACGCCGATCGTCACCTCGCCTTCGGGGTGGTGGTAGCGATCGACGATGTCGTCCCAGCGCGAGAGGTCGGGCGCGGGGCTGGTCAGCCCGAAGTGGCGCAGCACCTCGGCGTCGAGTCCCTCGGCATGGTACTGCAACGGGACCGAATAGATGCTCGCGGCATCGAGCGCGGGGATCACCGCTTCCTTGCGGACGTTGCAGAACTGCGCGATCTTGGCGCGCTCGGTCTCGGGCAGCGGATGCTCGCAGCGGCATAGCAGCAGGTCGGGCTGGACCCCGAGCGCAGTCAGTTCGCGGACCGAATGCTGGGTCGGCTTGGTCTTGAGCTCGCCCGCAGCGGCGATGTAGGGCACCAGCGTGACGTGAATCGAGCAGGTCTGCTCGCGCCCCAGTTCGTTACGCAGCTGGCGCAGCGCTTCGATGAACGGCAGGCTCTCGATATCGCCGACCGTCCCGCCGATCTCGCACAGCACGAAATCCAGATCCTCGACCTCGGCCTGCGCGAATTCCTTGATCGCATCGGTGACGTGCGGAATGACCTGCACCGTCGCGCCGAGGTAATCGCCGCGACGCTCCTTGGCGATGATCTGCTGATATATCCGCCCCGAGGTGACATTGTCCGATTGCCGCGCGGAAACCCCGGTGAACCGCTCGTAGTGCCCCAGATCGAGATCGGTTTCCGCCCCGTCGTCGGTCACATAGACTTCGCCGTGCTGATAGGGGCTCATCGTCCCCGGATCGACGTTCAGATAGGGGTCGAACTTGCGAATCCGGACCCGATAGCCGCGCGCCTGGAGCAATGCCGCGAGGCTTGCCGCCATAAGACCTTTGCCAAGCGAGGAGACCACGCCGCCGGTGATGAAAATATACCGCGCCATGGGAGTCGGGCCTTAACGATCAGGTGGGGCTTAGCGCAAGCGTCTTGCGCCGCAATCCACAAGGATCGCGGCGTCATGGCTTGCGAAATTGCGGATTACTGCTTGGCGGCGGGTGCCAGCGGATCGGCGGGCAAGGTGGACGTCGCGGGGGCCGCAGCATTCGGCACCAGCGCCCCGCCCGCTGCCGGAGCAAGCGGATCGGCGGTCAGCGGTGCACCGGCCGGGACCGTGCGATCGAGCGAGGTGTCGATCTTGCGGCCCGAGGTCGCGCCCACCGCCAGCGCGGCCAGCACGATGCTCAGTCCGACGAACAGCGTTGCCAGCACCGCGGTCGCGCGGGTCAGGAAATCGGCCGCGCCGCGCGCCGACATCAGACCCGACGGATTGCCGCCAACCCCCAGCCCGCCACCTTCGGAACGCTGCATCAGGATCACGCCAACCAGCACGGCGCCAACCAGCGCCTGCACCACGGTAAGGAATAGGAAAAACGACATGGGGTGGAAAATCTCTCTCGGTTCGCCGCGCATCTAGGCGCGCAGGCACCATTCTGCAACCTGTCAGCCGTCGAGCGGATCGCCTGCAGCGGCGACAATCGCGAGGAAGCTCTCCGCCGTCAGGCTCGCTCCGCCGACCAGCGCGCCGCTAACTTCGTCGGCGGCGAGCAATTCGGCGGCATTGCCGGCATTGACCGAACCGCCATAGAGGATGCGGACCTCGGCCCCCTCTTCGCCATAGGCCGCCAGCAGCCTGGCACGGATCGCGCGGTGCATGGCTGCCACATCCCCCACCGAAGCGACCCGGCCCGTGCCGATCGCCCAGACCGGCTCATAGGCGACGGCCAACCGTGCGGCGGCATCCTCACCTTGCGGCAGCGATCCGTCGAGCTGGCTGGCGACGACTGCCTCTGCCTGGCTCGAATCGCGCTGGTCGAGCGTCTCGCCAACGCAAAGGATGACGCTGAGCCCAGCGCCTTGCGCAGCCTCGGCCTTGGCTTTGACCACGGCGTCGGTCTCGCCATGCCCTGCACGGCGCTCGCTATGGCCGACGATCGCAAAGCTTGCCCCGGCATCGATCAGCAGCGGCCCGGAAATATCGCCGGTGAAGGCACCCGACGCTTGCGCGTGGCAATCCTGCCCGCCGACCGCAATCGACTGGACCGCCTCTGCCATTGCGTTGATCAGACTGAACGGCGGGGCGATTCCCACCTGGACTCCGGCATAGCGGGCCGCAGCGCGATCGATCGAACGGGCCTCGGACAGCATCGCGCGCGTCCCGTTCATTTTCCAATTGCCAACGATGTATGGGCGGTGCGGCATTCAAAAGTCCCTGTTTGCGGGCCGAATCTTCGTGAAGATCGGCCTCCTTTTGCGGTGCAGCTACGCGGATGGGGGACCGATTGTCAAAAGCGGCGCGGCAGGGCGAGGTAGTGGGCAGGTGGGTAGCCGAGCCCGCGCGGTCCCGGATGCTGCCGAAGCATTGCAGGAACTGCGTTTGCTCCGTAAAGCCCGGCCCGACGCGCCCATGCGGGTGCTTTCTAACCAACGGCTGTCCAGATGCTCCAGTTTATTCGTAGTTTCTTCAGTTCCAAGATCGGGATCGCCGTGACGCTGGCGCTGGTCGGCATCATCGGCTTGTCGTTCGCGCTGGCCGATGTCTCGGGCAGCGGGAGCTTCGGCGGGGTGGCCGGAGGCGACCGCGTCGCGCTGGTCGGCGACAAGCGGATCGGCACCGCCGCGCTCAGCCAGGCAGCGACCTCTGCACTGGACGGTGCCAGGGAGAAGGACCCCAAGGTCACGATGCAGGCGCTGATCGCGCGCGGCGGATTGAACGATGTGCTCGAGCAGTTGATCGACCGCGCGGCGATCGCGGTATTCGGCGAGCAGCACGGGATTATCGCCGGTTCGCGGCTGGTCGATAGCGAGATCGCCAAGATCGGTGCGTTTCGCGGGCTCGATGGCAATTTCAGCGACGATGCCTACCGCCAGGTCCTGCAGCAGCGCGGGCTCAACGACGCGCAGGTGCGCGACGACATTGCCGCCGGGCTGGTTGCGCGCCAGATCCTGGTCCCCGCCGCCTTTGGCGCGACGTTCCCGCGCGACATGGCGCTGCGTTATGCGGCGCTGCTCAAGGAACGCCGCGTCGGCGCGATCGCGCTGCTCCCCTCGGCCGCCTTTGCCCCGCAATCTCCGCCCAGCGATGCCGAGATCAAAAACTATTACGACAGCCACCGCAACGCCTATCTGCGCCCCGAACGCCGGACGATCCGCTTCGCCAGCTTCGATGAAAGCGCGCTGAAGAACGTCGCCGCGCCGACCGATGCCGAGATTGCCGCGCGCTACAACGCCAACCGGGCGCAATATGCCGCTTCCGAAACCCGGCAGGTCACCCAGCTAATCCTGCCGACCGAAGCGGGCGCGCGGGCGGTGCTCGCCGAAGTCGCAGGCGGCAAGTCGCTCGAAACGGCAGCGACCGCCAAGGGCCTGAGCACCGCCCGGCTCGACAAGCTCGTCAAGCCTGCGCTGGGAGCGCAATCGTCGCAGGCGATTGCCGAGGCGACCTTTGCGGCATCGCGCGGCAAGATCGCCGGACCGCTCAAGAGCAGCCTGGGCTGGCATCTGATGCGGATTGACGGGATCGATACCAAGCCCGCCCGGACGCTCGATCAGGTTCGCGGTGAACTGACGACTACGCTGGCCGCAGCGAAGCGCCGCGCCGCGCTGACCGACTTTTCGGCGCGAATCGAAGAGCAATTCGACAACGGCGGGAATCTGGCCGACGTCGCCAAGGAGCTGGGCCTGACGATTTCGCAGACCCAGCCGCTCACCGCCGATGGCGCGGTCTATGGCAAGCCGGGCGAGCAGGCTCCCCCCGTGCTGGCCCGGATCATCCAGACCGCTTTCGCGATGGAGGGTGAAGGCCAGCCGCAGCTCGCCGAGATCGAAGCGGGCAAGACCTTCCTGGTGTTCGATGTCGGCTCGCTCGCGGCTTCGGCTGCGGCGCCGCTGGCCGAAATCAAGGCCGGGGTTGCGGGCGATCTGGCCTTGCAAAAGGGATCGGTTGCAGCGCGGGTCGCAGCGGACAAGGTTCTCGCCGCAGCGCGTAAGGGCACCGATCTTGGCGCAGCGATGGCCGCCATCGGGGTAGCCATGCCGCCGGTCGACCGGGTCGACATGAACCGCGAGCAGCTGGCAGCCAACGGCCAGCAGGTCCCCGCCCCGCTCGCTTTACTGTTCAGCATGGCCGAGGGCACGGTCAAGCTGCTCCCCGGGCCACGCAACCGCGGCTACTATGTCGTCGCGCTCAAGGACATCGTGCCCGGCAACGTCGCGGCAAACGATCCGGTGATCGCCGCCGCGCAGCGCGAATTGGGGCAGCTCGCCGGCCGCGAATATGCCGAAGCCCTGCGCCGCGCGATCCGCGCCGAGGTGGGCGTCAGCCGCAACGAGACCGCGATCGGTGCCGTCTCGCGCCAGCTGACCGGCGGCAATTGAGGCCGGGCCGCTGGCACAGGGAGCGCAGGCAGAAAATTTGACGGCAGCGCATGATGCGCTGACCGCCGGTCGCCCCGCGCTGATCTGGCGCAAGCTGATTGCCGACACCGAGACCCCGGTCGGCGCGGCGATCAAGCTGATCGAGCCGGGGCGCGGCGACTTCCTGCTCGAATCGGTCGCGGGCGGCGAGGTGCGCGGGCGTTACAGCCTGCTCGGGCTCGACCCGGATCTGGTGTTCCGTGCGACCGGCGCGGCCTGCGAGATCAACCGGACCTGGCGCACTGCGCCCGAGGCATTCGCGGCGCTGCCCGGCGACAGCCTGAGCGAACTGCGCGCGCTGGTCGCCGCCTGCCATATCGACGTGCCTGCCGCGCTGCCCCCGGCGCTGGCCTGCCTGGTCGGCTATTTCGGCTATGAGACGATCGGCCTGGTCGAAATGCTGCCGCGCCCGGCGCAGAGCGAGCTCGAACTGCCCGACATGCTGTTCGTCCGCCCCGCGCTGATTCTGGTGTTCGACCGGCTGAGCGACGCGCTGTTCTGCGTCGCCCCGGTGTGGCCCGAAAGCGCCGCGCCCGAGCGTATCCTGACCATCGCGCAGGAGAAGATCGACGAAGCGCTGCGCCGCCTCGCCCAGCCCGCCCCGGCGCCACCCTGCGATGCGACTCTGCCCGAACCGCAGCTGACCCCGACGATGACGCCGGGCCAATATGCCGCGATGGTCGGCCGCGCGAAAGACTACATCGAGGCGGGCGACGTCTTTCAGGTGGTGCTGGCGCAGCGCTTCACCTGCCCGTTCACGCTCCCGCCGCTCGCACTCTATCGCGCATTGCGGCGGGTGAACCCCTCGCCGTTTCTCTATTTCCTCGATCTGCCGGGGTTCGCGCTGATCGGCTCAAGCCCCGAAATACTGGTGCGCGTCCGCGACGGCGAGGTGACGATCCGGCCGATCGCGGGGACAAGACCGCGTGGGCTTACCCCCGATGAAGACCGCGCCAACGAAGCCAGCCTGCTCGCCGATCCCAAGGAACGCGCCGAGCATCTGATGCTGCTCGATCTGGGCCGCAACGATGTCGGTCGCGTCGCCACCGCAGGCAGCGTGCGCGTGACCGAGAGCTACACGGTCGAGCGCTACAGCCATGTGATGCACATCGTCTCAAACGTGGTTGGCACGCTCGATACGGCCAGGCACGACGCGATCGATGCGCTGCTCGCGGGCTTCCCCGCCGGGACGGTTAGCGGTGCGCCGAAAGTCCGCGCCTGTGAGATCATCTCCGAACTCGAACCCGAAACGCGCGGAGCCTACGCGGGCGGCGTCGGCTATTTCGCCCCCGACGGCTCGGTCGACAGCTGCATCGTGCTGCGCACCGGGATCGTCAAGGACGGGGTGCTGCATGTCCAGGCGGGGGCGGGAATCGTCGCGGATAGCGACCCGGCCTACGAGCAACGCGAGTGCGAGGCGAAGGCGGGCGCGTTGATCGCGGCGGCAAGGGAAGCGGTACGGGTGGCTGGTGAGGCGGGGTTCGGACAGTGAGCTTCAGGTGAACGGATTGACCACCAGAACCCCGTTCCACTCGAATCCATGCTGCATATCCTCGGAATAAAGCACTTCGCAACCGGCCTGTGCGGCTGCGGCCAGGATGATGGCATCGTAGGTTTGCAGGTTGTGGTTTTCGGCAAGTACAAATGCTTCGGCAAGCACGGAAGGATCGGTCGGGATGGTGATCGCTCCGGCGGAATATCTTGAAACCATTGTGGCTGCGTCCAGAGCAGACAACCCTTTTTTCTTGCGCAGCAGATTGTGCAGTTCCGCTTGAACCTGCGCCGCGAGGACCAGCCCCCCTTCGACCAGCAACGGTTCGATCAACAAGCCGGCGCTGATGATTTTGGCTTCATCCGCTTCGACCTGGCGCAACCCCGCAGCATAGGCGAGGACATTGGTGTCGAAAGCCGCCGCCAAATTCAGTCGCGCTCGTACAGCTCGTCACGCGTCCACGGACCGATCGTGATATGCTCTTGTGTCGCCCACGTTTTCTTGAGTTCTTCAAGCGCTGCCAGCCGCTGCTCGCGCGTTGGGCCGGGCGGCTCGGGCGGCGCCATCACCGCGACCTTGCGCCCGTGCGAGGTGATCACCACCCGCTTGCCCCGCGCGACTTCACGCAATAGCTTGGAAAGTGAGCGGTTGGCTTCGGTGGCCGTCACGGTGATGGGCATATCCATAATTTCACTACTTTAGTGAATTTCACTACATTTGCAAGTTGTCGCTTGCCCGTGCCGCGCGCTAAGCTCTGCTCATGCGAAAACTCCTCCTCTGCCTCCTCGCCCTGATCGCCGCGCCGTTGCATGCCGAGGACTGGGCAGCGCAATCCACCCAGCGCGACGTGGTCCTCACAGACTTCCGCTTCGGCACTGGCGAAGTGTTTCCCGAGCTCAAGATGCGCGTCACCACGCTCGGCCAGCCGCACCGCAATGCGCGGGGCGAGATCGACAATGCGGTGATGGTGCTCCACGGCACCGGCGGCACCGGCCAGCAGTTCTTCCGCCCGCAATTCGCCGACGAACTCTACGGACCCGGCCAGCCGCTCGACCTCGCCAAATACTATGTAATCCTGCCCGACAATCTCGGCCACGGCGGATCGTCCAAGCCGAGCGACGGGCTGCGGATGGCGTTTCCGCGCTATGACTACGACGACATGGTCGCGGCGCAGCACCGGCTGCTGACCGAGGGGCTGGGCGTCACCCGGCTCAAGCTGATTCTTGGCACTTCGATGGGCTGCATGCACGCTTTCGTGTGGGGGACCACGCGGCCCGGTTTCGCCGAGCGCCTCGCGCCGTTTGCCTGCAACGCGATGCCGATTGCCGGGCGCAACCGGATCTGGCGCAAGATGGCGATCGACGCGATTCGGGCCGATCCGCTGTGGAAGGACGGCAATTATACCCGGCAGCCCGAGGGCGGCTTGCGCACGCTGCGCAATCTTGGCTTGATCGCGGGGTCCAATCCGCTGGCGCTGCACGAGCAATACCCGACCCGCGCGGCTGCCGAACAGTTCCTCGATCAGGCCAATGCCACTGCGCTGACCACCCCGATCGACGCCAACGACCAAATCTACCAGATCGATTCCTCGCGCAATTACGATCCCTCGCCGTTGCTGGCGAGGATCGCCGTGCCGGTGCTGTGGATCAACTCGGCCGACGATTTCATCAACCCGCCCGAACTTGCCCAGCCGCAGCGGCAGGTGCGCCAGATGCCGCGCGCGAAATTCATCCTGATCCCTGCCAGCACCCAGACCAAGGGCCACGGCACCCATAGCTGGGCAAAATTCTGGAAGCGCGATCTGGCCAGACTGATGGCAAGCAAGTGACCGCCAATTCAAATATGGAGCGCCGCACCCTCTACCCGCCGCTCGAGCCCTTCGCGAGCGGGATGCTCGATGTGGGCGATGGACACACGCTCTACTGGGAACGCTGCGGCACTCCCGGCGGCAAACCCGCGGTGTTCCTCCACGGCGGCCCCGGCAGCGGCTGCAACCCCGCCCAGCGCCGCCAGTTCGATCCGGCGCTCTACGATGTGCTGCTGTTCGACCAGCGCGGCAGCGGGCGCTCGACGCCGTTTGCCAGCCTCGAGGCCAATACCACCTGGCATCTCGTCGCCGACATCGAACGGCTGCGTGAGCTGGCCGGACATGAGAAGTGGCTGGTGTTCGGCGGATCGTGGGGGTCGACGCTGTCGCTCGCCTATGCCCAGACCCATCCCGACCGCGTCACCGAACTCGTGTTGCGCGGTATCTTCCTGGCCGGGCAAAACGAAGCCGACTGGCTCTACAAATACGGCGCAAGCGAGCTTTATCCCGAAGGCTGGGCCGATTTCAGCGGCCACATCCCCGAGAGCGAACGTGGCGATCTGGTTGAAGCCTATCATCGCCGCCTGACCAGCGACGATCCCGCCGTGCGCCTCACCGCCGCCAAGGCGTGGAGCACGTGGGAGGGGCTGACCGTCACCCTGCTGCCCGACCCGGCGATGATGGCGGACTTCACCGCCGACGATCACGCGGTCGCGGTTGCGCGGATCGAGAACCACTATTTCCGTCACGCGTGCTGGCTCGACGAAGGCCAGTTGCTGCAGGGCGCGCACCGGCTGCGCGCCATCCCCGGGGTGATCGTTCAGGGGCGGCACGATTGCTGCACACCGCCTGCCGCAGCCTGGGCGCTCAAACAGGCCTGGCCCGAAGTCGACCTGCAGATCGTGCCCGACGGTGGTCATTTGTTCACCGAACCGGGGATCACCGACGGATTGGTGCGGGCGAGCGATCGCTTTGCCGGCAAGAGCACGGCTTGATCGACAGGAATTTCCGGTCCAAAGCGCCGCGCGATGATCCTCGTTATCGACAATTACGACAGCTTCACCTGGAACCTGGTCCATTATCTGATGGAGCTGGGGGCCGAGGTTGAAGTCGTGCGCAACGATGCGATCTCGGCCGGACAGGCGATTTCCAGCGGCGCGCAGGGCTTCCTGATTTCGCCCGGCCCCTGCACCCCCAATGAAGCGGGGATCAGTCTCGAGCTGGTCGGGGCCTGCGCCGAGGCCGGAAAGCCGCTGCTCGGGGTGTGCCTGGGGCATCAGTCGATCGGGCAATATTTCGGCGGAAGCGTGGTGCGCGGCGGGCTGATGCACGGCAAGACCTCGCCGGTCAGCCATGACGGCAGCGGCCTGTTCAAGGGCCTGCCCTCGCCCTTCACCGCGACCCGCTATCACAGCCTGGTGGTCGAGGATGTGCCGCCCGAGCTGGTGATCAACGCCACTTCGGACGATGCCCACGCGATGGGCTTCCGCCACGCCAGCCTGCCGATCCACGGCGTCCAGTTCCATCCCGAAAGCATCGCCACCGAACACGGCCACGCGCTGCTCGCCAATTTCCTCGAGATCTGCGGGATTCCGGCGCGCGAGCTGGCATGAGCTATTCGTTGCCCGAAGCCGAAGCGCTGTTCGGGCGGATGCTCGACGGCGCGATGGACGATACGGAGATCGCCGCGACGCTGACCCTACTGACGGATCGGGGCGAAACCGCAGCCGAGATTGCCGGAGCGGTCAGCGCGATGCGCGCGCGGATGAAGCGGATCACTGCGCCCGAGGGCGCGATCGACGTCTGCGGCACCGGGGGCGACGGCCAGCACAGCCTCAACGTCTCGACCGCCGTAGCTTTGGTGGTCGCGGCCTGCGGGGTGCCCGTCGCCAAGCACGGCAATCGCGCGGCTTCGAGCAAGGCCGGCGGTGCCGATACGCTCGAAGCACTGGGGCTGAACCTTGCCCGCGCGAGCGAACTGGCCGAAGCCACCTTGCCCGACCTCGGCATCGCGTTTCTCTTCGCGCAGGCTCATCACCCGGCGCTCGGCCGCGTCGCGCCGATCCGCAAGGCGCTTGGGCGGCGCACGATTTTCAACCTGTGCGGCCCGCTCGCCAATCCCGCCGGGGTGACGCGCCAGCTGGTCGGGGTGGCGCACCCCGCGCTGATCGCGCTCTACCGCGACGCGATGCAGCTGCTCGGCACCGAGACGGCGCTGGTGGTTTCGGGCGCCGAGGGGCTCGACGAGCTATCGATTGCCGGGATCAGCTATCTGGCAGCGCTTGGCCTGCCCGGGATCGAAACCGAAGTGTCGCCCGACAGCGCGGGCCTGGCGCCACACCCGATCGAGGCGCTGCGCGGCGGCGATGCCCAATACAACGCCGCCGCGCTGCGCCGCTTGCTGCTGGGCGAACCCGGGGCTTACCGCGATGCCGTACTGCTCAATTCCGCCGCCGCGCTGATCGTCGCGGGCGAAGTCGATGACTGGTTCGCCGGGGTCGAGGAAGCCGCCGAAGCCATCGACAAGGGGCTGGCGAATGCGCTGCTCGATTGCTGGATCGAGACGGTCGGGTAGATTGGTTCACACGAAGACACGAAGACGTTGTGCCGGCCGAAGGCCATTGTCTCGTCTCATAGCTTGCTGGATTGGGCGGTCGATGATCGGTGAGGCGGCTTCGCCGCAAGCGGGACATCTTCGTGTCTTCGTGTGAACCAATTCAAACTCTCGACTTAGCGCAACGCAAGCGGCAAAGGCGCATCCCATGACCGACAAGCTTGCCGAAATCTGCGCCACCAAGCGCGAGGAAGTGGCCGCGCGCAAGCTGCTTGCCAGCCTTGCCGAGCTCGATGCCCGCGCCGCAGCGCAGACCGCACCGCGCGGGTTTCGCGCTGCGCTGGAGGCCAAGGCGGCGAGCGGCTTTGCGCTGATCGCCGAGATCAAGAAGGCCTCGCCCTCCAAAGGGCTGATCCGCCGCGATTTCCGCCCCGCCGAACACGCCCGCGCCTATGCGGCGGGCGGCGCGGCGTGCCTCTCGGTGCTCACCGACGCCCCCTATTTTCAAGGCCACGAGGACTTCCTCATCGCCGCCCGCGCGGCCTGCGCGCTGCCGGTGCTGCGCAAGGACTTCATGGTCGATCCCTGGCAGGTCGCCGAAGCGCGCGCGATCGGGGCCGACGCGATCCTGATCATCGTCGCCGCGCTGGCCGATGCCGAAATGGCCGAGATCGAAGCCGCCGCAATCGAGCGCGGGATTGATGTGCTGGTCGAAGTCCACAACGAAGCCGAGATGGAGCGCGCCGCCCGGCTCAAGTCGCGTCTGATCGGGGTCAACAACCGCGACCTGAAGAGCTTCGTTACCGACCTCGCGATAACCGAGCGGCTTGCCCCGCTCGCCCCGGCAGGCGTGCTGCTGGTGGCCGAGAGCGGGATAAATACGCGCGCCGACCTGCTCAGGCTCCAACGATCGCAGGTCCGGACCTTCCTCGTCGGCGAGAGCCTTATGCGCCAGGCCGATTTGTCGGCGGCAACGTCCGCATTGCTCGGCACCTGAGAAGTTCCGCGCGCCCCGAAGAAACCGATTTCCTACCCTCCGCAGGTTTGCCACAGTGGCCGGATTGCCCACACCACCCCAAAGGCGCTGATTTGCCGGGCGGGGAATCCAGGATCGAGACGACGCGCATAGGTGTGACTATAGTGTGACTTTATTCAGGATATCGGCAAGCAGGATGAACAACCTCACCCATCTGGACGAAGCCGGGAACGCCCGCATGGTCGATGTCGGCGGCAAGGCCGAAACCGCGCGTGTCGCGGTCGCCTCGGGCCGCATCCGTATGTCGGCGCAGGCGCTCGCCGCGATCCGCGACGGCAATGCCCCCAAGGGCGATGTCCTCGCCGCCGCGCGAATTGCCGGGATCATGGCGGCGAAGAAGACTGCCGAGCTGATCCCACTGTGCCATTCACTCGCGCTGACCAGCGTGACGCTCGATTTCACCTTCGAGGACGATGCGCTGCGCGCGACTGCGACAGTCGCACTCACCGGGCGGACCGGCGTGGAAATGGAAGCATTGACCGCGACTTCGGTGGCACTCCTGACAATCTACGACATGGCCAAGGCGCTCGACAAGGCGATGGTGATCGAGGATCTGCGCCTGATCGAGAAGCGCGGCGGCAAGTCGGGCGTTTGGCAGGCCCCCGCCTAATGGCCGCGCCGCTGCCGCTGGAGGAAGCGCAAGCGCGATTGCTCGCGCTGGCGACGCCGCTGCCGGTCGAGCGCGTCGATCTGGACAGCGCGCTGGGCCGCTGGCTGGCCGAGCCGCTGCGCGCGCGCCGGACCCAACCGGCGGCGGACCTTTCGGCGATGGACGGCTATGCGCTGCGCGCCGACGATCTGGCCGGACCGTGGCGGGTGATCGGGGAAAGCGCGGCGGGCCACCCTTACGCGGGCGCGCTCCAGCTTGGCGAGGCAGTGCGAATCGCGACGGGCGCGCTGCTGCCCGATGGCGCAGGCGCGGTGGTCATTCAGGAAGACTGCGCGCGCGACGGCGATCGGCTCATGCTCACCGGCGATCCGGTCGCAGCAGGCCATCATATCCGGCGCACAGGTCTCGACTTCTCGGACGGCGACGTGTTGCTCGCCGCTGGCACCCGCTTCGGCCCGGCGCAGATCGCGCTCGCCTTGGTGGCCGGTCACAGCCACGTCGCGGTGCACCGCCTGCCGCGTATCGCGGTGATCGACACCGGCGACGAACTCGCCGCCGATCCGGAGGATTGCGCACGACACCAGGTGCCTGCCAGCAATGGCGCGATGCTCGCGGCGATGCTGCGGGCGGTGCCGTGTGAAATCCAGCGGATCGGCCCGGTGCCCGACCGGCGCGACGCCTTGCTCGCCGCACTGGGGCTGGCCGAGGGTGCCGATGTGATCGTCACCAGCGGCGGCGCATCGGTGGGCGATCACGATTTGCTCCAGCCGGCGTTGGCGGCATGGGGCGCTGAGATCGATTTCTGGAAAGTGGCGATCAAGCCGGGCAAACCCTTGCTGGTGGCAACTTGCGGAGAACAGCTGATAGTTGGGCTGCCGGGCAATCCGGTGTCGAGCTACGTCACGGCGTTCTTCTTCGTCCTGCCGCTGCTGCGCGCCTTGTCCGGCGCAGCGACGCCCCTGCCGCGCTCGCTTCTCGCGCGACTGGACGGCAATTGCGCGGCCGGCGGCGCGCGGCGCGAGTTCATCCGGGCCCGGTGGGACGGCTTCACGGTCACCCCGCAGACCAACCAAGACAGCGGCGCGCTCGGCTCGCTCGCCGCCAGCAATGCGCTGATCGACCGGCCTGCGGGCGCGCCCGCAGCCGCGCACGACGGCAATGTTCTCGTCTTCCCATTCGAGAATGGCGGAATTGCTTGACGACATCGCTTGACACTGGCCGAATCGTTGCTTACTTGTTCCGTATTCGTTCACTGAACGGCGCGTTTTTGACGCCGTTATGGGAGTGCCAGGACCATGCTGACCCGCAAGCAGCACGAGCTGATCCGCTTTATACAGGCCCGGCTTGAAGAAACCGGCATTTCCCCCTCGTTCGAGGAAATGAAGGAAGCGTTGGATCTTAAGAGCAAGTCAGGTGTGCACCGCCTGATCTCGGCGCTGGAAGAACGCGGCTTCATCCGCCGCCTGCCCAACCGCGCCCGTGCGCTCGAAGTGCTCAAGCAGCCCGAGGATGTGACCAGCAAGGCACCGATTCGCAGTGCCGACAATGTCGTTGCCCTCAAGCGGCCCGAACCGGTGCGTCCGGCCCCGGCCAACGACGTCATCGAAATTCCGCTGCATGGACGGATTGCCGCCGGTGTCCCGATCGAGGCGCTCGAAGGCCAGACGATGCTCCCCGTTCCCGCCGCGCTGCTCGGCGCAGGCGAGCATTATGCGCTCGAAGTTTCGGGCGATTCGATGGTCGAGGCCGGCATCCTCGACGGCGATTACGCGCTGATCCGCCGCACCGACACGGCGCGCGACGGCGAGATTGTGGTTGCGCTGCTCCACGGCGAGGAAGCGACGCTCAAATATCTCCACCGCGAGAACGGCATGATCCGGCTCGATCCGGCCAATTCGGCCTACGACCCGCAGCTCTACCGTCCGGGCGATGTGCAGGTTCAGGGCAAGCTCGCCGGATTGCTCCGCCGCTATCACTGAGGGAGCTTTGCTCCCGGGGTGATGGTTGGTTGAGGGCGGCGCTGCCGCCATGGTCGCGGTTCGGGGATCCGCCACCAGCCGTGCTCGCCTTGATCCTGCGCAACCGTGCGGACTTTACCCGCCGCGAGGTCAAAGCTCAGCCCGCCGGTCCGTTCCAGCGTTCCGCGATCGGCCTTGACCCAGCGTGGCTTGCACGAGCGCGGCAACCAGCGTTCGGAGATCACGATATCGACCCGGTCGCAGGCCGCAGCCAGCGCGCGCTCCTCGACCCGGTCCTTGCCGCGCGCTGCCAGCAGGTGCCAGTCGCGCCCGCCGCGCGCGATGATCAGCGCGCAAAAGTCGTTGTTGCAGTTGGCGCCGGGCCAGTCCTCAAACGCCTTGGTGGTCCCGTCCATCCCGGCATGCTCGAGCAGGTTCTCGCGCGCAAAGTCGCTCCGTCCCTCGCGCAGCACCAGCAAGGTCCCTTCGGCCAGACCCGTGATCCCGACATGCCGCCCGTCGCTCGATACCAGCACATCGGGCGGGCGGACCATGGCGAGCAGAACCATCCCGAGCAGCGCAGGCACCAACCCCAGCAGCCGCATCCGGCCGCGCCACAGCGCCAGCCACAGCCCGCCCGCGATGAACAGCATAAAGGCCCCCTCGCCCATTGCCGGCATCAGCGTCACCGCCCCCGGCTGCGCGGCGGTCCAATGCGCCAGCGCGAGCAGCAGCTCGAGCGACTGGCCGGCCAGCCACCACACCGGGGCACCGGCTCCGACCGTGTCGAGCAGCAATGCCAGAGCGATCAGCGGCATCGAGACGAAAGTCGTCAGCGGGATGGCGATGACATTGGCCAAGGCGCCGTAGACCCCCGCGCGGTGGAAGTGGAACAAGCCGATCGGCATCAACGCCAGCTCGATCACCACCCCGGTCAGCACCAGCATCGCCAGCAGCCGCGCGCCGCGCTGCCACCACGGCTCCTCGCGCGGGGCGAGGAACCGGCGCACCGGCGCACTGCCATGGAGCGCAACGATGGCGAGCACCGCCCCGAAGCTCATCTGGAAGCTCGGCCCGACCACCGCCTCGGGCCAGACCAGCATCACGAACAGCGCGCCCACCGCCAGCATCCGCAAGCTCAGCGGCTCGCGCCCCAGCGCCAGCGCGATCAGCACCAGCACTGCCCCGATGCACGAGCGCACCGTTGGCACCTCCGCTCCCGTCAGCAGCGTGTAGCCGATCCCGGCGAGCGCCCCCGCCCCCGCCGCGACCAGTGGCAGGCGCACGCGCAAGGCCAGCCAGGGCCACAGTGCCAGCAGCCGGATCGCCAGCAGATAAGCCGCCGCAACCACCGCGCTGACATGCAAACCGCTCACCGACAGCAAGTGCGTCAGCCCCGCATCGCGCATCGCGGTGTCGTCGACCTCGGCGATTGCGCCGCGGTCCCCGCTGGCAAAGGCGGCGGCGATGGTCCCCGGCGAGCCATCGAGCCGCGCGCGGACATGCGCGGACAGCGAACGTTGCGCGCGCTTGATCAACCCGCCGGACTGCCCGGCCCGCACCACTTCGACCTCGCCCAGAACGCTGCCGGTCGCTGACAGACCGGAGAACCACGCCGCCCGGGCAAAGTCGTAGCCCCCCGGCAGCATTGGCGGCGCAGGCGGCATCAGCCGCGCGCGCAGCCTCACCACCGCACCTTCGGCGATGGCCGGATCGGCCTGCTTTATCGGCAGGTTGACCCGCACCTTGATCGCGCGGGTACTGCCGGGCTCACGGGTGGCAAGCGTCAAGCGCACCCGTGCTTCGGCGGGCTGCTCCTCGCGCGCGAGGACGGTACCGGTCAGCTGCTCGACCAGCGGGCGCGCTATCGGAACGGCCCCAACCAGCTCCGACTTGGCCCACACCGTCAGGCACCCCGCCGCAACCATCAGCGCCAGCGCAACCACCGACTGGCGCAGGAACGGAAACCGACCGGCCCCGCGCAGCAGTGCAAGCGCGCCGAGCGCAGCACCGATGCAGATCGCGAGCAACGCCAACCACTGCCAAAAGTTCACCAGATTGAACCATGCCGCGATCCCGCCAGCAAATCCAACCGCGAGCCAGGGCGCGCGATCGAACCCGGCGGATTCGAGGTATCGCTCGACCTGCGCAAGCACGCTGGACAAGCCGCTGCGGATGCGCCACATCTTATGTTGCAGTGCAGCGTCAGCAGGCGCGGCGCTGCGCAAGGGGGTGGTGAGCGCTGCGTCGCTGGCCATCGCCGCAGTGGACAGGAACCGTCCGGCGATGGCAAGTCTTTGCATCGCCGCCGATCCCCTGCAAACTCCGCTTTCGAGCGGAAAACGACTGGACAAGTGCAAGGTGCGGGAGCACTCGCACTGGGCGACGCGCAACGGATCGAAGCGAGGGAGTAGAGATAGGTGGGCAACTCGGTAAAGCTGGGCGCGGATGGCTCGAACCACGAATTTGCGGTGCTGAGCGGAAGTGTCGGGCCGGATGTTATCGATATCCGCAAACTCTACGCGGAAACGGGCATGTTCACGTACGATCCCGGGTTCACCTCGACCGCGAGCTGCGAAAGCGCGCTGACCTATATCGACGGCGACGAGGGCGTGCTGCTCCACCGCGGTTACGCAATCGGCGAGCTGGCCGAACATTCGAGCTTCATGGAAACCAGCTATCTGCTGCTCAACGGCGAGCTCCCCTCGGCGCGTGAGCTCAAGGATTTCACCTACACGCTCAGCCGCCACACCATGCTGCACGAGCAGCTGATGCAGTTCTATCGCGGCTTCAGGCGCGATGCCCACCCGATGTCGATCATGTGCGGCGTGGTCGGCGCGCTATCCGCCTTCTACCACGATTCGACCGACATTTCGGACCCGGTCCACCGCAAGATCAGCTCGCACCGGTTGATTGCCAAGATGCCGACGATTGCCGCGGCGGCATACAAATATTCGCTCGGCCAGCCGTTCGTCTATCCCGACAACTCGCTGAGCTACACCGGCAATTTCCTGCGCATGACCTTTGGCGTGCCCGCCGAGCCCTATGTCGTAAACCCGGTGGTCGAACAGGCGCTCGACCGGATTTTCATCCTCCACGCCGATCATGAGCAGAACGCGTCGACCTCGACCGTGCGGCTCGCCGGTTCGTCTGGCGCCAATCCGTTCGCCTGCATTGCGGCGGGGATCGCCTGCCTGTGGGGCCCGGCGCATGGCGGCGCGAATGAAGCGGCGCTCAACATGCTGCATGAGATCGGCACGCCCGACCGCATTCCGCACTACATCGAGCGCGCCAAGGACAAGAACGACCCATTCCGGCTGATGGGCTTCGGCCACCGGGTCTATAAAAACTACGACCCGCGCGCGACGGTGATGCAGAAGACCGTGCGCGAGGTATTCGAGGCGCTCAAGGTCACCGATCCGGTGTTCGAGGTCGCGCTCCAGCTTGAGGAAATGGCGCTCAACGATCCCTATTTCATCGAGAAGAAGCTGTTCCCCAACGTCGATTTTTATTCGGGCGTGATCCTCTCGGCGATCGGCTTCCCGACCACCATGTTCACCGCGCTGTTTGCGCTCGCGCGCACGGTCGGCTGGGTTGCGCAATGGAACGAAATGATCTCCGATCCCGGCCAGAAGATCGGCCGCCCGCGCCAGCTTTACACCGGTCCGACCGAGCGGGCTTACGCGGCGCTCGACAAGCGCTGAGACCTGGCCGATGATCCGCCGACCGGAGCGCTAACGCGCGCGCCGGATCGGGGGAGAATACGAATGGCAATCTTGCGGACAATTATGCTGGTCGTCGGCGTCCTGGCGGTGCTGATGGGCGGGCTGTGGATCGGTCAGGGCCTCGGGATTATCATGTGGCCTTCGTCGAGCTTCATGCTTGCGGACAAGCAATGGGCGGTCAACGGCGCGATACTGGCGGCGATCGGGCTGGGCGCGATCTGGTTTGCGCGGCGACGCACAGCCTAGGCTGACGCTTCCCCGCCCGGCAGCTCGAGAATGAACCGGGCACCCTGCCCGGCGGCGCTTTCGACCGTGAGATCACCGCCCATCGAGCGGGCGAGCTTGCGCGAGATATACAGCCCCAGCCCCGACCCGCCTTCATCGCTGCGGCCCAGTCGCTCGAACTTTTCGAATACCCGCGCCTGCTGTTCGGGCGACAGCCCCGGACCCTGATCGGCGACGATGATTCGGGCGCGTGCATCTATGGCTTCGAGCCGCAACCAGACTTGCGAATTGTGCGGCGAATAGCGGATCGCGTTGCCGACCAGATTGAGCAGGACCTGCAAGACCCTGCGGAATTCGGCGGTTGCGGGCAGCGCCTCGCCCGCGCGCGGCGCATCGATCATGATCCCGCGCTCGCGCGCCCGCACGCCCAGGATGCCAGCGGCGCGGCGGGCAACGTCGGCCAGATCGATCTGGTCGGGCGCGGTCGAGAAATCTTCGGATTCGACCACTTCCAGATCGGCCAAATCATCGACCAGCGCCAACAGATGCTGGCCCGCCGCCGCAATATCGGCGGCGTAGCGGCTGTATTCCTCCGCCAGCGGCCCGGCGAGGCGGGTGCGGATTGTTTCGGCGTTGGCGATGATCCGGGCAATCGGCTGGCGCAGCACCGGGGCAAGGTCACGCCCGACGATCCGCTGACCCGGTTCGGATGAACGCTGCGGCGCGGGCGCTGCGGCTAACGGGCGCGGCAGCGGAACTTCGGCGGTGAGGTACAGCTCGAACCCCGAGGGCTCCCCGCCTGCGGCATCCTGCGGCAGCAAAGCCGCACGCCAGTGCCGGTCCGAGCCGGTTACGGTCAGATTGGCACCGTCGAGCAGCCGCCAATGCATCGGCTGGCGGTGACTACCCCCCTCGATGGTCACGAAATCGGTCCAGTGGCGCCCCAGTCCGGCCTGCATCGCGCCAATCAGTTCGGCCAGGTCGCTGGCATCGCCTTCGACCGCCAGCAGCCGCTGTTCGGCATCGAGATGCGCGACCAATTCGGCGAGATGGCGGTCGATCCCCGCGCGACGCTTGGCCATTTCAGCGACATCTTCGGGCGGTAGCGGCGAGGACTGCCAGTTGCGCAGGACGATCTCGCAGCCATCGTCGCCTTGCTGCGGGACGATCTCGACCCAGGCCGAGATCGTCTCATCGCCGGTATTCGCGGTCAGCGGACGGGCAAGCCGCAGCCCGAACTGGCGCGATTTTCGGACCATCTCGAGCAAAGCGGGGATCGCAATCGTTCCGGGCAAGTCGCCGCCGCAGCGCAGCTGCAAGCCGGCGAGCGGCTCGTCGGCGGAGGTCAGCCGGTCATCGCCATCGCTGATTGCCCGGGCCAGCACTGTCCCGCCGTGCGGCATGGCTCAGCTTCCCGGGAAACTGCCCGAGCGGGCAAGCAGCGCGGCCGCCCGGTCGGCACCGAGACTGTCGAAACCGTCGGGCAGGGATACTTCGGGATGGAGCGATACGAATTGTTCTGCGACCGCCATCGGCTTGAGTCCGGCAGCCCGCAGCGCCAGCGCGAGCCGCGCCAATTGTCCCTCATTGGTCGCCAGTACCGCCGTGTCGCGCTCCTGCCCCGAGGCGAGCGCAAGCGCCGAAAGGAACATCGCCACCCCGGCGTGAGTCAGCGCGAGTGCTGCGGTCGCGCCGCCGCCCATCCCGGTAACCAGGCGCGAGATCAGGCCCAGACGGCTACGGCTCTCGTCATAGCCCGCGCGGATCGCGGCTTCGGCTGCGGCGGCCCGGGCATCGCCCTCCGGCTCGGTTCCGGCCAGAGTCCGCAAGGCTACCAGCGCACCGTGCAGCAAATCTCCCGGCAGTTCTGCAAGCGGCAGCTGCATGCGGCGCTGCGACTGCCCGAACCGCGCCTGAGCGGCCAGCAAGCTCATCGCCTGGCTGGACGTATCGGAATTCGACGACGCGACGAGTGCCTGGAGCAGCGGCGAAAGCACGGGATCGAACGCGAGCCGCGCCTGCATCCGCTCGGTCAGTTGCCATTCCAGCGCCAGCGCGTGAATGTGGGCGAGGAAGGCCGGTTGCGCGACAAAACTGTCGACAAGATCGGCTACCCCGCCCTCATCATGGGACCGTTCCATCCCTTCCTCGGGATCGTTCGCCGCATGGTCGAGCAGTTGGCACGCAAGATGGCGCATCATGCCGCGGACCCGGGCAATGATCTCGTCGCTGAACACAGAATGATCGTCGTTGGCGAGGAGATGGCGCAAAATCGGCGCGATCGTCCCGATCAGCGCATCGCCGTGGGCCAGTTCCTGGCACAGGACAGTTTCTACCGACCCGTCGGTCATTGCGGTTGATGCTCGCTCGCTCATGCAGGCGCGATAGCGCAGTTTGGTTAAGCTGACGTTAGCTGCGTTGGCTGCGCGGGACCAGAATTCCGGCCAGTGCCAGCGTTAACGCGGCAAACGGAATGGCCTGCGCGGCAAACCCGCTTGCAAACGCGAGTGCCAAGAGGACAACGACTACCGCCCGATCCTCCAGCCATGCGGTCCAGCGGCCACCGGTCGTGCGCGGCACCAGCCGCAGCAATGCCACCAGCATCGCGGGGGCAAAGAAGTGCTCGCCCGGAAATGCCAGTTCGGGCGCTTTGGCCGCCCAACCCAGCACTGCGACGAGAATCAGGTCGAGCGCCCAGCCATAAATCGCAGCATCCGGCAGGCGCGAGGGCGGCAACAGCAGCGCCAGCTGTTCGACCAGGCCCAGTTGGTCGGCGGACTGCCGCAAGAGCCAGCCCAAGCCGCAGAAGGCAAGCGCCACGTAAGTCAGGCCGAACCAGGCGCTGCCCAATCCCAGCAAAGCCATCGCCGCTGCAGCCCAGGCCAGTGGCCTTCCGCCGCTGCCCGAATGGAGCAATGCCGGGCCAAACCGCCGCGCCGCAAACCGCGCAATCCAGCGCCCCGGCGAAATTGCGCGCCGCATATCCATGCGCTCGGCAATCCATCCGGCCTCGATCCCATGCGCCTCGGCCTCCGAGCGGACGAGCAGCCAGCGGCCCGGTCCTCCGCCAAGGCCGGTCCCGATCGGACGCTGGGGGATACCGGCCTGCAGGGCGATCCGCTGGAGCGCGGAAACAGCATCGCAATCGGAGGGCAGTTCGGTCAGCCGTTCGATCAACCGGCCCGGCACGCGCAAGGCACCCGCGCTGGCATGGTTGAGATCGATCCGCTCGAACCCTGCGGCAAGCCCGGATTCGATTGGCTGGACTAAAACCGCGGGCCCGGTATCGAGCAGGCGCATGGCCTCGCGGGGCTCAACCAGCAGCCCTTCGGACAGGGCGATGACTTCATCGGTTGCGGTGACCAGCCCCGAAAGCGCGCGCGGCCCGGTGATGACATGAAACTGCGCCCCGGCCTTTTCCGCAACGTGTTGCAAAGCCAGCATTTCGGGAGTGAGGTCGCGCGCAACACAGGCGACCCGCTCACAGCCCAGCGCCAGCACCAGTCCAAGTTGCTGCCGCGCCAGCGTCAATCCGCCGACGTGCAGGAACGCGCGCGGGTTTGCGCTGCCCTCCGCAACCGGTTCCATCATCGATAGCAAGGCGACCCGCAGCGTCCGTCTCCGCGCAGCTTGGGAAAGGCGCGGACCTTAGGGGAGCATGGCGCAAGTGCCAAGCGAAGCGCACTCAGGCGGCGGCGAAATCGTCCAGGAAGGCTTGAAGACGGCGCACGATGCCGGGTTCGCCCGGCGCACTTTCGAGTGCCTCCTCCGCCAGCAAGATTAGCTGTTCGGCATGAAAACTGGCGGCAAGGCCTTTAAGCCGCATCGCCGCAACCTGCCAATTGCCGTCGCAGCGCGCGCGGCGGAGCAGATCTACTTGCCGCGCCAGACTCTCGACAAACGCCAAGCGCAGCTCGGCAAACAACGCTGAATCCTCGCCCGCAGCAGCGGCGAGCGTGGCGTCGAGGGCTCCAGCTTCATAAACCATGCAGAACGGCCTACCGCGATAAGGTTAAATCGGGGTTTATCCGTCTCGGTAACGTGGTATCCTCACATCATGACTGGGGGATCACGCATCGTCGCCATCGGCACGGGCGGGCAGGACGCCGCGCCTGAGACCGTCATCGCAGCTGCCGCGGAGGACACCGCGCTGACGCTTGAGGAGGCGTGGGAAGAGCGGTGGGACGCAGAAGATGAACCCGCGCCCCGGCGCGCGTGGCGCGGCGTTATCGCCCCGATACTGGCGCTTGTTGCGGTGACGGGCTGGACTGGCGTGTTTGTCTGGGCGCATCGCGCGGCGATGTTCGCTCCTGCGACACTCGATCAATGGTTGGGCTGGGTCGGCGACTGGTCCGGGCCGACCCTGCTGATCGGTGTGTTGTGGCTCATCGCCATGCGCAGCAGCACGCGCGAGGCCGCGCGGTTCGGCGATGCGGCGCGTTTGTTGAGCGAGGAATCTGCCCGGCTTGAGGAACGCCTGACTTCGGTCAACCGCGAGCTCAGTCTCGCGCGCGAATTCATCGCCGCCCAATCGCGCGACATCGATTCACTCGGCCGGGTCGCGACCGAGCGCCTGTCGCAGCATTCCGACCGCCTCGCCGGACTGATCCACGACAATGGCGCGCGGATCGACACGATTGGCACGGTCAGCGCGAGCGCGCTGGAAAACATGGAACGTCTGCGCGGGCAACTGCCGGTGATCGCCAGCTCGGCCAAGGACGTGACCAACCACATCGCCAACGCCGGGCGCACCGCGCAGGCGCAATTGCAGGACATGGTCAACGGGTTCGGCAAGCTCAACGATTTCGGCCAGGCCAGCGAACGCCAGGTGCTGTCACTGCGGACGCGGATCGACGAGGCCATTGGCGAGTTCGCCAACCGGACCACCCAGTTCGACGAGCAGACCACGGCTCGCTTCGCGGCGCTGCGCGACAGCAGCGAGGAATTCCGCACCCAGCTGGACGGACACGAAGTCGACGCTCTGGCTGCGATCAGGAGCCGCGCCACGGCTTTGACCGAGGAACTGAGTGCGGCGCGCGCAGCGTTGGATGCCAATGAGGCCGAGAGCCTCGCCTCGCTGCGTACGCGGCTTGCCTCGGTCCGCGACGAGAGCGGTTCACTCACCCGCGCGCTGCGCGAAGGCGAGAGTTCAGCGCTCGTCACCTGGAAAAGCTCGATCGAGCGGCTTGAGGATGAGCTGCGCACCGCGATAACCCGGGTCGATTCGATCGACGCCGCAGCAGTGCAATCGGCCCGCACCCGGGTCGCCGAACTCGCCAGCGAAGCCGCCGAAGTCGACAGCCAGCTGGCCGAGCGCGAGCGTCATTTCGCGGATGAAACGACGCGGAGGCAGGCCGAAGCCGAAGCGCATGACTCCGCCTTCCTTGCGCGACTCAAAGGTCAGATGACGTTGCTCGACAACGAGATTGCCGGGCGGTGCCATGAGCAGGAGGAGCAATCGCAGCGCCTCGCCAAGCATAGTGGGGAAATTGCGGCGCAGCTGGGCGGTTTTGCGCACCGGATGCTCGAAGTCGCGGAACACGGCGATCAGGCCGAGGCTGCGCTTGCCGCCAGCCTGCAAGCTCTCGCCACCAATCTGGCGGCGAGCCGCACTGCTCTGGGCGGCACCGATCGCGCGATTGCCGAACTGACCGACAGCAGCGTGCGGCTGCTCGAACTGATCCAGGCCAGCGCAACGCATAGCCAGGTCGATCTCCCCAGTGCAATCGCAGTGAGCGAAGAGCGGCTCGGACAGCTCGAGACCCGGGCCATCGCGCTGCGCGATGTCGTTGGCGAGGCGAGCGGGCGGGGTGAATCGCTGTCGGACTACGTGATCGCCTCACAGCAGAATTTGACCGCAACACTGGCCGAACTAGATCAGATGCACACCGCGCTGGGCCAGCACGCCGCCACGCATGGCGAATCGCTGAACGGGCTGCAGGCCACGCTCGGCATCCTTCGCAGTGACAGCGAAACGATCGCCCAGCAGGCCCAGAACGAGCTGCGCACTGCAATCACCGCGCTGACCGATTCCGCGCAGGCTGCGGTCGCCGGGATCGAGCAGATGAGCGCGACCCAGATCACCGCGCTGGCCAGCCGCCTCGGCGAAGAGAGCGGCGCGGCAATCGACAATGCGATGCGCTCGCGCGCCGCCGAAGCGGTCGGCCAGCTCGAGCAGGCCGCCGCGCATGCTTCAGGCGTCAGTCGTGAGGCTGCGGTCCAGCTCCGCGATCAGCTCACCAAGGTCAACGAACTCGCCGGCAACCTCGAGCGCCGCGTCGCGCAGGCGCGCGAGCGCGCCGAGGAGCAGGTCGACAACGATTTCGCGCGGCGGGTTGCACTGATTACCGAGGCGCTCAATTCCAACGCGATCGACATCGCCAAGGCGCTCGATACCGATGTCTCGGACACCGCCTGGGCCTCATATTTGCGCGGCGACCGGGGCGTTTTCACGCGCCGCGCGGTCCGGCTGCTCGAACCGACCGAGGCCAAATCGGTCGCGCAAATCTACGAGAACGACCGCGATTTCCGCGAGCACGTCAGCCACTATATCCATGATTTCGAAGCAATGCTGCGCCAGCTGCTCTCGACCCGCGATGGTCATGCGCTGGGAGTGACGTTGCTCTCGTCGGATATGGGCAAACTCTACGTCGCGCTGGCACAGGCGATCGAGCGGTTGCGTAATTAGTCGCGCGTTCCCTCGCCGTAGAGTGGCGCTTTGCCGAACAGATTGATCGTGTCGAGCGTGATCCAGCCTTGCTGGTAGTTCAGGTAGAACAGCCCGAACAACAACACCGAGAGGATTGTCGCGCGTTTCGCGGTGCGTTTTACACTGAACTCGGCGGGAGCGCTGTCGGCCTGGCCCGGCACTTTGGCGATGCCGGCCTCGTCATGCGTGCGCACCCCGAAAGGCAGCACGAAGAACGCGCTCATCACCCAGAACAGCGCGTAGATTGCGATGATCGACGTCACGCGCATCGGCCTAGCCGCCGACCAGCATGACTTTGACTTGCGGCTTCTTGCCCGACCAGCGCTGCGCCGCGCGGCGCGCGGCGAGCCGCGCGGCCTCGGTCACGGCATCGACATCGCGCCGCGCCGGTCCCTTGAGCTTCTGGAGCGCGGTGGCCACGTCCTGTTGCGCTTCGCCGACGAAGGCATCGTAGTCATCGTCGAGCGGCAGACCCAGACCCGCCACCTGCACCCCGCCCGCCGGCTCGATCACGACCATCACCAGCCCGTTGTGCGCCAGCCGCCGCCGCATCACGATCGCCTCGCCGTCGGCGGGGCTGAGGATGTCGCCGTCGAGGATCAGGCGGCCATTGCGGACTTCGCTAAGCTTGCCCGGCTTGCCCGGCGCGAGACGGACGAGGTCGCCGTTTTTCTGGAGCACCGATTTGGGAATCCCGCAGGCTTTGCCCAGCCGGGCCTGCTCGGCCATATGGCGCATCTCGCCGTGGACCGGCACGAGGATCTTGGGCCGAATCCAGCCATAAAGCGCTTCGAGCTCGGGCCGACCGGGATGGCCCGAGACGTGGATATAGGCCTGACGATCAGTGACGATGGCGATGTTGCGCTCGGCCAGCCGATTCTGGATCCGGCCGATCGCAACTTCATTGCCGGGGATCTGCCGACTGGAGAACAGCACGACATCGCCCGCCTCCAGCGCAATCTGGTGGTTGCCCTCGGTAATCCGGCCCAGCGCGGCGCGCGGTTCGCCCTGCCCGCCGGTGGCGAGGATCAGCACCTGCCCGCGCGGCAGGTTCATCGCGGTGTCGAAATCGACCGTCTCGGGCAGGTCCTTGAGATAGCCGCTGGCCTTGGCGACGCGGATGATCCGGTCGAGCGAGCGCCCCGCAACGCACAGCCGCCGTCCCGATGCGCGGGCGACCTCGCCCAGCGTCTGCAACCGCGCGACATTGGACGCGAAGGTGGTGACCACCACTCGCTTGCCCTTGTGACGCTGAATTTCGGCCTGCAAGCCGCGCAGCACTTCGCCTTCGGAGCCCGAACCTTCGGGATTGAACACATTGGTCGAATCGCACACCAGCGCCAGCACGCCTTCGTCGCCGATCGCGGTCAGTTCCTGCGTGGTCGCAGGCACACCGACCAGCGGCTCGTCATCGAGCTTCCAATCACCGGTGTGGAAAATCTTGCCATAGGGCGTGTCGATCAGCAGCGCATTGCCCTCGGCAATCGAGTGCGCCAGCGGGACATAGCGGATGCCGAACGGCCCCAACTCAAACCGGTCGAGATGCGAGATGACATTGAGCTCGATCTCGCGCGCGATGCCTGCTTCTGCGAGCTTTTCGGCCACCAGCCTCGCAGTGAACGGCGTCGCATAGAGCGGCACGCCCAGCTCCTGCGCGAAGTATGGTACCGCGCCGATGTGATCCTCATGCGCATGGGTCAGCACGATCCCGATCAAATCCTTGCGCCGCTCCTCGATGAAGTCGAGATCGGCAAAGACCAGTTCGGTGCCGGGATATTCATTGGCCCCGAAGGTCATGCCCAGATCGACCATCAGCCATTTGCCGTCGCAGCCATAGAGATTGACGTTCATGCCAATTTCGCCCGATCCGCCGAGCGCGCAGAACAGCAGCTCCTTGCCGGGCTTCACTTGTAAAATCTCACTTGGATGACGCTCTTTCTGCCAGGATGGCCAGGCCGTCGAGCGTCAGGTCGGT
>JANOOJ010000145.1:0-4261 GCA_031421295.1 Novosphingobium sp. | reverse complement strand
TCGGTCAGCGTGGTCTTGCCCGCATCGGGGTGCGAAATGATCGCGAAGGTGCGGCGATTGGACATCTTGTTTCCAGGTTCAATTAGGGCAACGCGCTCAAAATCAGCAACAAGACCCGTCCGTCCTGAGCTTGTCGAAGGATCGTCCTTTGTTTCGTGCCGATGTGCGCTGCCGCAAGAAGAAGTGCAGTGCTTCGACAAGCTCAGCATGGACGGGTTTTGGTGCAGGTTAAACGGTAGACACCCTACCCTCTCAGCACAGCGCCCAGCTTTGTCGCCGCGCTCGTAATCCGTTCGGCAATCGCCTTGAGATCGGCTTCGTCGTAGCTCTTCTCGCCCGGCTGGAGCGTGACCTCCACCGCCAGCGATTTCTGGCCCTCGGGCACGCCCGCCCCCCGGAAGCCGTCAAACACCCGCACCGAAACGATATTGGCCTTGTCCGCTCCCTTAATCACGCGGACCAGATCGCCCGCCGCCAGCCCAACCGGAACCAGAAACGCAAAGTCGCGGGTCACGGCCTGCAGCGGCGGCGGGGCATAGGCGGGGCGAGCAAAAGTGATTACCCCCTTCTTCGCCGGAATAGCATCGAGGAACAGCTCGACCGCCGCTACCGGGACCGCGATGTCGAACGCTTTGAGCGTCGCGGGGTGGAGCATGCCGAAGCGCGCCAGCACCGTCTTGGGGCCGAGCCGCAGCGTGGCCGACTGGCCGGGGTGGAACTGTGACCCCGCTTCTCCGGCGACCTGCAGATTATCGACCGGCGCACCGGCTTCGGCCAGCAGCGCCAGTGCCTCGGCCTTGGCGTCGAAAGCGTCGAAGCTCGCCGCTTTGCCTTGCGCCCAGCCGCGCTGGGTCTTTTCGCCGACGAGGATCAACCCGAGTGTCTGGCGCTCATCGCTCCGGCCCGCCAACCCGCGCAGATAGCGCCGTCCGATCTCGAACAATCGCAGACCATTGGCGCCGCGATCGAGGTTGCGCCGCGCCGCGCTGAGCAGGCCCGGCAGGAGCGAGGGCCGCATCGCCTTCATGTCTTCGCTGATCGGGTTGGCGAGCAGCCATAGACCGCCGTTGCCTTCGGCAAATGCCGCAGCCTCGGCTTCGGGCAGGAACGACCACGTCACTGCCTCATTGAGTCCGCGCACTGCCGCAGCACGGCGCAGGCGGCGTTCGAGTTGCTGCGACGGCGTTGCGGTAGGCTTGGCCACCCCTTCCGCGCGCGGAAGGGCGACGCTTTGCACCCGGTCGAGCCCGTGAATCCGCACCACTTCCTCGACGAGGTCCGGCGGACCATCGATGTCGCGCCGCCAGCTGGGCACAGTCACCTGCCACTCGCCACTCCGCTCATCCTGAGGAGCCGCGCCAGCGGCGTCTCGAAGGACGGCGAAGCCCAGCCGTATGAGGATCGCGCGCTGTTCGCCGTCGGCCACCGCAATCCCGCCGAGACGCTCGCACAGGCCGGTATCGTAAGCGATCACGCGCGGCTCCACCGGCGGCTGCCCGGCGCGGGTCACCGCCGAGGGTGTGCCGCCGCAATGTTCGACCACCAGCTTGGTCGCGATTGCCAGCCCGTCGTCGAGGAACGCGGGATCGACCCCGCGCTCGAATCGCTGGCGCGCATCGCTGGTCACGCCGAGCTTCTGCCCGGTGCGGGCGATATGATCGGGATCGAAATAGGCGCATTCGATCAGCACGTCGGTGGTGGTCTCGGACACGCCCGAATGCGCGCCGCCCATGATCCCGCCGATGTCGTGAACCATCGCGTCGTCGGCGATCACGGTCATCGAACTGTCGAGCGTGTAGCTCTTGCCGTTGAGCGCCAGCACCTGCTCGCCGTCCTTCGCCAGCCGCGCGACCAGCGGCCCGGACAGCTTGGCGCGATCATAGACATGCAGCGGTCGGCCCAGATCGACCGCGATGAAATTGGTAATGTCGACCAGCATCGAGATCGGTTTCTGGCCGATCGCGGCGAGCTTGCTGCGCATCCACGGCGGCGCGGTGCCGTTGGTCACGCCCGAGACCGCTTGCGCGTAAAACGCCGGGCAGCCCTGCGGGTCAAGCGTTGCGACTTCCGGCGCAGGGCCGTCGCCCGCAATTGGCGCGAGCGCGGCCATCCGATAGACCTGGGCGAGCGGATTGAGCGTGCCCAGCCCGGCCGCTGCGAGATCGCGGGCGATGCCGCGCACACCCATGCAGTCCTGCCGGTTTGGCGTGATCGCAACGTCGAACACCGGATCGTCCAGCCCCGCCCAGACCGCATAGGACTGGCCGACCGGCGCATCGGGCGCGAGTTCGAGAATGCCGTCATGCTCGTCGCCGAGTTCCAGCTCGCGCGCCGAACACATCATGCCGTTGGACTCGACCCCGCGGATCGCCGCGACTTTCAGCACCATGCCGTTGGCGGGAACAGTTGCGCCTGCCGGGCCGAATACCCCGACCAGTCCGGCGCGCGCATTGGGCGCGCCGCACACGACCTGCCTGGGCCCCTCGCCGGCGTCGATCGACAGCACTTGCAGCTTGTCCGCCTGCGGGTGCGGCGCGGCGCTCAGTACGCGGGCAATGCGGAAGGCGGAGAGTTTCTCCGCCGCATCGTCGATCCCCTCGACCTCGAGCCCGATGGCGGTGAGTTTGACAGCGATCTCGGTAGCACTCGCCTCGGTGGCGAGATGTTCCTTGAGCCAGGACAGCGAGAACTTCATGCCCCCGCTCCCACACCGCCGGACAGCGTCGGCACATCGAACGGCGAGAAGCCGTAATGCGCCAGCCAGCGCCCGTCGCCATCGAAGAAGGCGCGCAGATCGTCCATCCCGTATTTGAGCATGGCGAGCCGATCGACCCCGACGCCGAAGGCAAAGCCCTGCCACTCGTCGGGATCGAGCCCGCCCGCGGCGATCACCTTGCGATTGACCATTCCGCTGCCGAGCAGTTCCATCCAGCCCCCGTCAGTGCTATCGCCATGGCCGCCGAGCACCCGGCGACCCCCCACCAGCGTCCAGCCGACATCGACCTCGACCGAAGGCTCGGTAAACGGGAAATAGCTCGGGCGCAGCCGCAGCACGATGTCGTCGCGCTCGAAGAACGCCTTGAGGAAAGTCTCGAGGGTCCATTTCAGATGGCCGAGGTGGATGCCCTTGTCGATCACCAGCCCTTCGATCTGGTGGAACATCGGGGTGTGCGTGGCGTCGCTGTCCGAGCGATACACCCGCCCCGGGGCGATGATACGGATCGGTGCCCCCCCCGGACTGTTTTCAACAACGTCCAGCATCGAGCGGATTTGGACCGGGCTGGTGTGTGTCCTGAGCAGCATTTGCTGCCTCGGTGCATCGTCCTGGTCACCTTGTGCACCGGTCTGCGCCGGCGCTGTATCGGGGAAATAGAAGGTGTCGTGCATCGCCCGCGCGGGATGGCTTTCGGGAATGTTGAGCGCGGTGAAATTGTGCCAGTCGTCCTCGATCTCGGGTCCGGTGGCGACCGCGAAGCCGAGGTCGGCGAAGATTTCGGCCAGCTCGTCCATCACCTGGCTGACCGGATGGATCGAACCGCGCAGGACGTCGGGTGCCGGAAGCGACAGGTCGAGCCGCTCGGCGGCAAGCTGCGCATCGAGCGCTGCACCTTCCAGCCCGTTCTTGCGCGCGCTCAGCGCGGCGGCGACGCTCTCGCGCAGTGCGTGGATTTGCGGGCCTTCGAGCTGGCGCTGCTCGGCCGACATCGCACCCAGCGTCTTGAGCAGGCCCGAGACGCTGCCCTGCTTGCCGAGAAATTCGACCCGCAGCTGTTCGAGCATGTCGAGGTCCGACGCAGCGGCAATCCTTGCCAGCGCCTCCTGCCCGATGCTTGCGTAATCCACTTGCCGTCCTCATCCCACGGTGCTTGCGGGCGGTCCTTAGGAGCTTGGCGAGGCCGCCGCAACCGCACGCGGGCTGCCACCGCCGGCCGGCGAATCGAGCGTTTGCACCGCCGCGCCGCCGACCCGCGCCCGCTCGCGCATGAAGGCGCCCAGGATCGGGTGCGGGCTCGCCGCATATTCGCTGGGGGTCGTGCCCATGAATTCGTGGAAGTCGCGGACGAACTGCGCCTGATCGTGATAGCTGCTGTCGATCGCACCGATCCATTTAAGACTGGGATCGAGCATGAACTGGGTCAGGCTGCGCATGAACCGCTGGCGGCGCAGCAGCCGCTTGGGCGAAAATCCGAAGGCGCGGTGGCACACCCGCTCGACCGTGCGTTGCGGGGCACCGACCTGCGCTACAAGCTGGCCGACGGTC
>JANOOJ010000144.1:0-8355 GCA_031421295.1 Novosphingobium sp. | reverse complement strand
GGACGAAGCCAGCCCCTTTCGCCATGACTCGCCGCCATGTGGCAGCTCTACCAATTCCCCCTGTGCCCGTTCAGCCGCAAGGTCCGCCTGCTCCTGAGTGAGAAGGGCGTCGGCTACGAGCTGTGGCGCGAGAACCCGTGGGAGCCGAGCGAGGGCTTCTGGCGGCTGAACGCCGCCGGGCGCACCCCCGTGCTCCACGATCCGCAGAAAAGCGCGACGCTGGTCGATAGCCGGGCGATCTGCGAATATTTCGAAGAGACGGTCGACAAGAACCCGATGATCAACGGCACCGCCGCCAATCGCGCGGAAATCCGCCGGCTGGTCGCGCTGTTCGACGAGAACTTCTACGGCGACGTCACCGCGCCCTTGATGCACGAGCGGATGAAGAAGCGCCTGATCATGCGCCAGTCGCCGGACTCGAAAGCGCTGCGCGAGGCGATGAAGCTGGCGCATGAGCATCTCTACTACATCGACTATCTGATCGATCACCGCCCGTGGCTCGCGGGGGCGACGATGAGCCTCGCCGATCTGGCTGCCGCCGCGCAGATCTCGGTCGCGGACTACCTCGGCGGGCTCGACTGGACCGGCCACGAACAGTCGCGCGGCTGGTATTCGGTGTTCAAGAGCCGCCCCAGCTTCCGACCCTTGCTGACCGAGCGGATGGAAGTGATCCAGCCCCCCAGCCACTACGGCGATGTGAACGCATGAGATTTAGCTGACGGCGGCGTTTGCTCCGAAGCGCCCATGCTTGCGATAGCGCACCATCCAGCGGTCGAGGAACAGCGCCAGCGGGCGCGGCGCGATCCCCAGCGCCTTGAACCCCGGCAGCTTCGGGTCGGCGACATTGCCCGCCTTGAGCAGCGTCCATTGATCGCGCGTGATCGGTGCGCCCGGCAGCCAGCCGGTGGCAGCAGCGAACAGGCCGGAAACCGCATCAGGCAAAGCGGCAAACCAGCGGCTCCGTCCCTGCGCCCTGGCGATCCGCTGGTTGAGCGCGAGCATATTCATCACCTCGGGTCCGCCCAGTTCGAAAGTCTTGCCGCCCAGCCTTACCGGATCGGCCAGCGCCGCCGCCACCGCCAGCGCGACATCGTCGACGAACACCGGCTGCAATTTCACCTCCGGCCCGAACACCGGCAGCGCGGGAAGCATCCCGATCAGCCCGGCGAAGCGGTTGATGAAGGCATCGTCCGGCCCGAACACGATCGAGGGGCGCAGGACGGTCGCGCCAGGAAAGCCCGCGCGCACCACCGCCTCGCCCCCGGCCTTGGTCCGGGCATAGGCCACCGGCGATGCGGCGTCCGCGCCGATCGCCGAAATCTGGACGAAGGCGCTGACCCCCGCCGCCTTGGCCGCCGCCGCGATCTTCCCCGGCCCGGTCACATGCAGCGCCTCAATATTGCCGGCGAACACCCCGACCAGATTGACCACGCCATCGGCACCCTCCAGCGCCGGGGCAATCGTTTCGGGCCGCGCCATATCGCCGCGCAGCAGCTGGACCTGGCCCAGATTGCCGAGCGGCTTGAGCCGGAACGCCCGCTCGGGATAGCGGCTGACGATTCGCAGCCGCGCCCCGCGGGCGAGCAGTTCCTGCGCGACATGCATGCCGACGAAGCCGGTGCCGCCCAGCAGCACGATCAGCCGGTCCTGCAGGCTATTTGCACGGGTCACGCTTCGCATTGACAGTTCCTTGGGCCAGCATCTCGGCAGTACTCGCCCAGCCTTTGCATAGCCCCGCACGGCAAGGCAACCGCCGATCGCTCGCGCACACCGCGACTCAAGTTGCCACCCGCGCCCAGATGGCGGAATTGGTAGATGCACCAGCTTCAGGTGCTGGCGCTCGCAAGGGCGTGGAGGTGCGAGACCTCTTCTGCCAGCTGTTGTCGACAGTCTGCCTCCGGGTCGCGCCGGTCGGCTTCGCCTCCTCGCCATGGCACCAACGCGCAAGGATTATCGCGCATCTGACCTACTAATCGCGCCTTCGAGGTGCCGGAATGGCGAACATACCGGACGGAAATGCGCGCCGTGAAGGTTGGCCACCTTTGCAAGCGCATTTATGTTCGAGATGGAAGCCATTGCGACGTCCCGCAGGGATTTGACCAAAATGGCCCATTGCAGCCTGGGATAGTCTTGAAATAGCACCACTATTCCCGCGCCTATCCGCCTTGCACGGGGCCCTTTTGCTTCAAACCTCGAAGGCGCGATTAGCAGATCCTGATCCTAAGGCCTTCACTTAGGGAACGTCGTCCTCGGCGCGGATTTGCGGAACCAGCAGATGAACCCACCCCAGCGCGAGCAGATAGGCCACGGCTGCGCCGAAGAACAGCGGCTGGTAGCCGTATCCCCCGGTCAATAAGCGGCCGGTGGCTTCCTGGATGCCAAAGCCTGCGATATTCCCGGCGATCGCGCCGATCGCCATGACTGTGGCGACGCGCGCGGCGGGGATTGCGTCGGCGGCGAAGCCGAAGATGTTGGTCGAGAACCCTTGGTGCGCGAACAGCCCCATGCCGATAATCGCGGCGGCAGTCCACGGGCTGGCCGCAGTCAACGCCAGCGGGATCGGGACGATGATCAGGGCGAATACCAGCATCGCGGTCTTGCGCGCCGAATTGACGCTGCGCCCGCGCGCCAGCAGCCACGGGAACAGCGACCCGCCCGACAGCGCGCCCAGCGCGGCCAGCGCAAACGCCAGCGCGGTCGGCCCGACCAATTGCTCCTGGCTGAGCGCGAAGACCTTGTGGAACAGATCGGGCAGCCAGAAGGTGAAGAACCACCAGAACATGTCGGTTAGCGCCTTGGCCCCGGCGATCGCCCAGGTCCGCCGGTCTTGCGCCGCTTCGGCGAAGGACAGCTTGCGGTCCACCGCGCCCGCCGCGCGCGGCAGCGGGGTGAGCGCTCGCGTACCGGCGATCCACGCCAGCAGCCAGACGAAACCGAGCGCGCCGGTGACGATGAACGCGGCTTGCCACCCGAATGCGACCGCGAAGGGAATTACCGTCAGCGGCGCGAGGATATTGCCGATATTGGGCGCGGTGTTGACGATGCCCAGCGCCATCGAGCGCGTCCTGATCGGCAGATATTGCGCCGCCGCCTTGACCGCAACGGGCGTATTGACCGCTTCGGCAGCGACCAGCACGACCCGCGCGGCAAGGAACTGGCCGACGCCGGCGGCAAAGGCGTGCGCCATTCCGGCCACGCTCCAGATTGCTACCGCCGCGCCATAGGCAATCCGCACCCCGAACCGGTCGACGAGCCAGCCGACGAAGATCAGCGCGGCAGCGGCGGCCAGCTGCGACATGGCGGCGAAATGGGCGAATTCCGCGTCGCCCCACCCGTAAGCCGCCTCGATGCTCGGTTTGAGCAGCGACAGCACCTGGCGATCGACGTAATTGATGATCGTCCCGACGAACAGCAGCGCGATGAGGAAATTGCGCGAGCGCCTCAGTCCCGCATCCTCTCCGCCCGCCGCGTTGACGGATGTGTCAGGGCTCATCGCATCTCTCCCGTTAGTGAATATGATACCGTCGGACAGGTGCGGAGCTGGCGCAAAATCGTCAGAACTGCAGCGGACCGTGGGAAATGTGCGGCAGGACGTGGCGGGCGAACAGATCGGCCTCGGCGGCATGGGGATAGCCGGAGAGAATGAACGCCTCGATGCCTTCGGCCTGATAGGCTCGGAGCTTGGCGAGAACCTGGTCGGGATCGCCGACGATCGCCGAGCCGCAGCCCGAGCGGGCGCGGCCTACCCCGGTCCATAAATTCTCCTCGACGAAGCCGTCGCCGCTTGCGGTACCGCGCAGTTCCTGCTGGCGTTGGACCCCGTAGTTTTGTGCATCGAGCGACTTCTCGCGGATCGCCCGGCCGATCTCGTCGTCGAGCTTCGAGACCAGCCGGTCGGCAGCGGCCCGCGCCTCGTCCTCGGTATCGCGAACGACGACGTGAACACGATAGCCGAATTTGAGTGTGCGACCGAATTTGGCGGCACGCGCGGTCATGTCGGCGATGGTTTCGCGGACATTGTCCATCGTGTCGGGCCACATCAGATAGACGTCGCAGCCTTCGGCGGCGCACTCGCGCGCCTCGTGACTGAGCCCGCCGAAATAGAGCGCGGGCGGCTGGCCCGACAGCGTGGTTATCCGCGGCGGATCGAGTTCCATCTGGTAGAATTCGCCCCGGTGATCGAGATGCCCGCCAGACAGCAGGGTCTTGATGATCTTGATTGCTTCAGTGGTGCGGGCATAGCGCGATCCGCTCGCCAGCTTTTCGCCGGGCATGTCCGACGAGATGATGTTGACGTTGAGCCGGCCCCCGGTCCCCGCCGCGTTGGCACCCAGGATACGGTCCAATGTGGCGATCCGCCGTGCGAGCTGGGGCGGCCAATCTTCGCCGATGCGCGTCGCCCACAGCAGCTTCATGCGCTGTAGGAACGGCGCGATGGCGGCGGCGAACACCGTGGTGTCCAGGCCCAGCTGGTAGCCCGATGGCAGCAGGACATTGTCGAACCCGCCCGTTTCGGCCTGCAGCACGATATCGCGGCAATGCTCCCAGCTCGACCGCAGCAGCGGGTCGGGCACTCCGAGGAATTCGTAGTCGTCATCACACAGCGCAGAAAACCACGCAATCTCGCATTGCTGGCTTTGGGCTTGGGTCATCACGGTAACCTTTCTCCTCGACCGGCGACGAGCACCGCGTACCAGTCCTGTCGCGTCCAGCGCACGGTCAGCGCCTGCGCGGCCTCGGCGATCCGCTCCGCGTTTTGCGAGCCGACGATCGGGACGATCCCGGCGGGGTGCGCCATGAGCCACGAGTATGCTGCAACGCTGCGCGAGACGCCTTGCGCTTCGGCCAATTCGTCGAGCGCGGAAGCCACCACCACTTCGCGGTCGGTGACCGGCTTGAGCAGTCGCCCACCGCCGAGCGGCGACCAGGCCAGCGGGGTCAGTCCCAGCATCATCGCCTGGTCGAGTTCGCCGTTCTCAAAACAGGCGATCCGTACGGGACTGATTTCGGGCTGGGTGGCGACCAGCTTGGACCCCAGGAAATGGTTCAGTACAGCGACCTGAGGCATGGTGAAGTTCGAGACACCCAGCGCCGCAATCTTGCCCGCTGCCACTGCCGCATCGAGCGCCTTGGCAACCTCCTGCGGGTGCGCGAGGATGTCGGGCCGGTGGACCTGCCACAGCTCGATCCGCTCGGTGTTGAGCCGCCGCAGCGAGTTGTCGATCGCTTCGCCGAGATAGGCCGTGCTCTGGTCATAGGGCAGCGGGGGCATGATCCCGCCCTTGGTAGCGAGCACCATCCGGTGGCGCAGCCCCGGCTCGGCGGCAAGCACTTCGCCCAGCAGCGCCTCGGCCGCGCCGAAGTGGTCCTTGCCGTCGAACCCGTAAATGTCCGCCGTGTCGAGCAAGGTAATGCCCGCATCGAGCGCGGCGTGGACCAGCCGCGCCGCATCCGCAGCGCTGCGCCCTTCCTCGGCCAGCCGCCACATTCCCCAGGCGATGGGCGAGATAGTCAACCCGCTCGTCCCCAGCGGACGCGAGGCAGGTGGCAAGGGCAATTGGCTCATAAGGGTTTCCTGCGTGGCGGAGCGACCGAGGCGCGCTCGACCAAAGTGTGCGGCAACCGGCGATGCGAAATATCGCCGCCGGTGATGAGGATGTCGGTGGCGGTATGCGCCAGATCGAACATCGGCTGGTGGATCGTGGTCAGCGGCGGCCAGACCGTGCGGGCGAGCGTGGTATCGTCGAACCCGCAAACCGATAGCTGCGCGGGCAGCTCGATGCCCCGGTCATGCGCGATTGCCAGGACACCCGCCGCCATATCGTCGTTCGCAGCAAAGATTGCGGTCGGCGGTTCGGGCAAATCGAGGAAATGGTTGGCGGCGCGCGTCCCGCTTTCGAAGTCGAACTCGCCTTCGGCGACCAGCTGCGGCTCATAGGAAATCCCCGCGCGGTCGAGCGCGCGGCGATAACCGAACAAACGGTCGTCGGAGGCCATGTGGTTGGGGTGGCCCTTGATGAAGCCGATCCGGCGGTGCCCGGCGTTGATCAGGTGCGTGGTCATGTCGTCCGCCGCCTGCGCATCGTCCATGAACACGCTGCTGGTGAGCGCGTGGTTGGTGCCCGGTGAGATGCGCACGAACGGCACGTCCATCGCTTCCAGGGCGCGCAGGACGGGGTCGCAATCGGTCACCGGCGAGGACAGGATGATCCCGTCGACATGGGTTTCGGAGACCAGCCCGCGCACCTGATCGCCGACATTCGGATCGGCCACATCGACCGGCTGGGCGAGCAGGCGGATGCCATCCTCATGGCAGCGCGCCCAGCACCCGGTCTGGATCTGGTGCATGTAGTAAGGGCTGTGGTTGTCGTAGATCAGCGCGATCTGGTTGCTCTTGGCGCCCGATAGGATGCGCGCAGCGATGCTCGGCTTGAATTCCAGGTCGCGCATCGCGGTCTCGACCCGTTCGCGGGTGTCGGCGCTGACATAGGGATGGCCGTTGAGCACGCGGCTGACAGTCTTGATCGCCACTCCGGCGCGGGCCGCGACATCGCGGATGTTGGATCGTTCGCTCACTGCATCAGCACTCCCGGTAACGAAGCGAACAGCGCGGCAAACGGGCTGGTCGGCTGCACGAAAACGGGTGGTGATCCGATAGGTGCCGCGATGGTATGCCGCCCGGGGGCAAACACTTCGCCCGACCACAGATGCCGCCATGACGCCTCGCCGGGCAGGATCACCTCGCGCGCTGTCGCGCCTTGCTCGATTATCGGGGCCACCAGCATATCGCTACCGTAGAGGTATTGGTCCTGCACGGTCCAGAGCGCCGGATCGTCGGGGTAGTGCAGGAACAGCGGTCGCTGCGCCGGGAGTCCCTGCGCCGCCGCCCCATCGCACAAGTGCCGGACATAGGGCGCGAGTGCCGCGTGGACCCGGCTCCAGGCGGCGAAGCAGTTGAGCAGTTCGTCGCTCGAATCGTATTGCAAATTCTCGTCGGGGCGATTGCCCTCATGGCTGCGCATGACCGGGGCGAAGGCGGCCAGCTCGCACCAGCGCTGCATCAGCTCGGCGGTGCGGACGTTGCCGAGCAGCGAGGTGTACCCGCCGCAGTCCGAATGGCTGTAGGCGTTGCCGACCAGCCCCGAGGACAGCGCCGCAGTGATGATCGTGCCGATCCCGTCGTGGCGCGTAAAATCGACCGACTGGTCGCCCGCCCACAGCAGCGGGCAATGCGCCTGCACCCCGGAAAAGCCCGCGCGCATGAAGAATAGCGCGTCGCCGGTCTTGCCCCGGCTGGCCAGCGCCTGCGCGTTGACCTCGGCCCATAACACCGGCCAGCGATTGTGAACTTCCATCGGGTCTGAGCCATCGGCCAGCCGCAGATCGACCGGCAAATACTCGCCGAAATCGGCCATCCATCCGGCGATCCCGATGTCGAGCATTTCGCGCCCGAGGACGTGCTCGGCAAACCAGTCACGGGTTTCGGCTCGGGTGAAATCGACCACGCCGCAATCGAACTCGCCGAAATCGACCAGATAGGGTTCGTCACTGTCGAGCCGGAGCGCGAGGTGGCCGGCCTCGCGCGCCGCCTCGTAGAGGATGCCGTCGTTGGCCAGATAGGGATTGGTGTAGGCGAGGAAGCGGATGCCTCTACTTGCCAAAGCGGCAATCCGTTCGGGCAGATCGGGGAAGCGCTGGTTGTCGCGCCGCCAGTCCCAGAACAACCGCCGTCCGAAGCTGGTCTCGCGGATGCCCGCCCAGTCCTCACACCAAAGCCCCGACACCGCCACATCGGCAGCGAGGAACCGGTCGAGCCGCTCGAAACTGCGCATGCCGTCTTTGAGCCCGACAATCGCTCCGCCGATCGCCCAGTCTGGCAGCGACGGCTGACGACCGAACCGATCGGACAGAGCACTGACCAGACTGGCGGGGCTCTCGGCGGCAAACAGCTGGAACCGCGCGGTATCGGCCCAAACCTCGACCTCGTGCCGCGCCGGATCGGTGAAATCGAGCGCCGAATAGCAAGTGGCGTCAAGATGGACGGCCAGCCAGCGCGAGGTGAGAAAAGTCGGCTGCGGATAGTTGGTGGTCCAATAATCGCCCCCCGCCATCCCGGCTTCGTCCATCGCCCGGGTCAGCTCGGTCGATTTGTCGCGACCCACGCCGGGCTCGCTGGTCCACATCGGGAAGCGGCGACCATTCAGCGCCAGATAGCTCATCTGTTCGCCGCCGCCCCACACGGCTTCGCCCGGTTCGGCATGGAACCGCAGCCAGATACGGTCGTGCGCCGGGTCGGTGGCGGTGAGGACCAGGTCGGTGCCGCTGAGCACCATCTCGGCGACTTTGTACCCATCT
>JANOOJ010000143.1:0-17712 GCA_031421295.1 Novosphingobium sp. | reverse complement strand
GGCGAACGGCGCGTTGACCAGCACCGACCCGTCGATCAGCGCCACCCCCTCGACATCGCCGCGCCGCGCATGCTCGGGCATGATCCGCGCGACAAAGCCATCGCGGCTGGGCCAGTCGAGCCCGCGCTCGGCGGCGAGCGTGTCGATCTCGGCCAGTTGTGCGGGCGGGAAGGCCCCCGGGAAGCTGGCGGTGGCGCGGGCGGCGAACACCAGCTCGGCGACGGGAGCCAGCGCAGCACCGGGTTCGCGCGGAGTCGCGGCGCGGAACCCGATCGAGAGGCGGTGCTCGCTCTCCAGCACGATCGGCGGGCTGTTCAGCCGCAGCGCCTCCATATGACCCTTGAAGTCGGTGGTGGTGACAAACAGATCGAGCGGATGCGCGGGCGGCAACAGCGGTGCCTCGGGCTCGCTGGCCGCCATCGCCGCCAAAGCATCGGCGAGAAGTTTGGAGAAACCGAGTCCCCCGAACGGCGGCGCGAACCAGCGCGAGCGGATCAGGCGCGAGAGCTTCGAGCGAACTTCGCTGCGGGTTTCGGGCGCGACGCTTTCGGAAACCACATTGCCGGGCCGGGTCAGCACCCACCACACCAGCGGCATCGCCCAGAATTTGGCGAAGCGCCAACCGGGCCGTGCGTCGGGATCGAGCAGCACATCGACATCGGCCCGCTCCAGCCACAGCTGGGTCAGCGGCTCGAGCGACTGGCCCGAGTGGATCGCCTGCGCCAGGAACACGCCGGTGATCCCGCCCGCGCTGGCCCCGGCAATGATGTCGGGCAGCACGCGCAGGCGGAGGCCGTGATCGCGCTCGATGGCTTCGAGCAGCCGCCGGTAGACCGCGCTGGTCCCGCCCTGCGGCGCTACCCCGCGAATAAAATCGCGGCTCGCGCGGGCGAGGTGCCACAGCTCCTTGGTCACCCCGTGCATGTAAACCGCCAGGCTCACCCCGCCGTAGCAGATCAGCGCAATGCGGAGTTCCTTCTGGCGCATGCCCGCAGGATGGCAGAGGTTGGGGCGATGTAAAGCGGCACAGGGGGACATGTCCGTCCGTCCTGAGCTCGTCGAAGGATTGCGTGTCCCCGTCCGAGACTGACGCTGGACGCAAACACCTCAATAGACATTTTCTCCGTTTGTGGCATATATCCCGATCGTGACACAAACTCAGGAATGCCAATCATGTCGCATATCACCAGTATCCGCATCGCCCCCAATGGCCGGATGGTCTTGCCCAAGGCGGCGCGGGCGGCACTCGGGGTGACCGAGGCTGGCGTGCTTGCGCTCACGGTCGATGGCGATGAAGTGAAGCTCATCTCGATGGCGAGCAGCGTCAAACGCGCGCAGGCGCTCTATCGCCAGCATGTCAAAAACGGCATGTCGAGCGACGATTTTCTCGAAGAGCGGCGGCAGGAAACGGCCAGAGAAGAAGCTGTAGGTCGCTGAGGAATGCCCAGTGCAGTGCTCGATTCATCGGCAGTTATCGCCTTGCTGCGCGATGAGCCGGGAGCCGGACTGATCGCGGGCTATGCAGGCGATGCACTGATTTCTGCGGTCAACTTGCAGGAGGCGATCAAAGTGCTCTTGGCCGACGGCGCGTCTGTCGATGTGGCGCGCGGCATGCTTGATTCGCTCGATCTTGAAACGCGCGCGCATGAGGCAGCGGATGCCTATGCGGCGGCAGCGCTGTTCGGGGCGACCAAGGCCAAAGGCAGCGGGATGGGCGACCGGACCTGCATGGCGCTGGCCATCGCCGAAGGCCTGCCCGCGATCACCACCGACAAAGCATGGAGCGAACTCGCGATTCCCGGCCTGACGGTGATCCAGGCGCGGTGAACGAGTAGGTACCCGGGGACATGCTATTGCGTGTCCCCGTCCGAGGGCGAAGAATCGCAGGGAGTTTAGGGGTTAAATAACGTGTCACGGTAATTGGGTGTCACGGTAATTGGACGGTAATTGCGTGTCACGGTAATTGCGGTGTCACCGTAATTGCGTAATTGATTGAGTTTGAAAGAAATGCAAAATGACGCGGGAACCGGGATGCTAATTTGTATTGCGTCCCCAAAATAGCGTTGCGTCCCCAAAATAGCAGCAAAGTGTCACCGTAAACCCGGGCTCGAGCCCCGAACAGATGTTCCATCAGATCGTTACCGCCGCGCGCTCATGGCGCGGGCAGGTCGAGGAAGCCGAAGCCCGCGTTCGTGCCGGAGCACCGGCCTTCGTCTATCAGCTCGATTTCGAACACGCGAAGCACACCGACGATATCGGCCTGTCGTTCGGCACTTTCGAAAATCCGAATCCTGCCCGTCATGCGATGAGCGATACGGTGATGGACGCTTTCGTCCGCTTCGCCCGCACCGGCAATCCCGGCTGGGGAGCCTACGGTCTCAAGGCACGATGCTGTTCGACTCCGCCAGCCGCAAGGTCAGCGACCCGCGCCAATGGGAGCGCGAACTGTTCGCGCGGGTGCCTTACGTGCAGCCGGGGAGTTGAAGCGGAGATCGTTTTAGTTGCAGTCTTCCGGCTTTGCGGGCGCGCACGCTGTCGATGGAGCCAGCAGTCCTCCGGCAACACCGGATCGGCGGCTGACGAATCGCGCCGCCCGACCTGCATTCCGATAGCCTGCCCGTCCAAGCTCGCGAGCAGCCTCGCGTGCGGCACGTGCCCGGACAGCCTGTTGCGCGGCCCATTGCGCTGCTCGCGATGCCTCATTCTCATTCCGCTGGCTAGAAACGGCCGGGGTTGAGCCGGCAGTTCGCATGTCCTGCGCGTTTACCGGATTCATCGATAGACAAGCGCCGGTAGCAGCAATGCCCAGCAGAATACGAAAAGACATGAAACCCTCCTTCGTCCTGTTCCCGAGTCAAATTCAGAGATATCGGATAAACTTGCGATTAGGGAGAGAGACATGAACGACGCATGAATTACGGAATTACGCGGAATTACGGGAATTACGGGAATTACGGGGAATTACGGTGACGAATTACGGAATTACGGTGGAATTACGGGTGGAATTACGGGAATTACGTGAATTACGGAATTACGGTAATTACGGTGACACTTTACTTAACCCCCCAAACTCCGCCAACCTGTCCTCTGATCAAAACCTTGTGTTGACCCCACCGCTGCTCGGAGACACGCAATAGCATGTCCCCAAATTACGTAATTACGGGAATTACGCGGAATTACGGGAATTACGGTGACACGTTACTTAACCCCCAATCTCAGCCCCGCGCAACGCTGTCCTACACCCCCACAATCTGCCATCCTCCGATTCGCTCCTCGCCGCCAAGCTTGAGCAGTCTTTGAACTGGTTGATCTCCTCTCGCTCACCGCACAGAGCCACATCCGAGCGCCGCACTGTTTTGGTGTGACCATTTGTAACCTTCCGCCGCCGGACGTGGACACGGAATACTATCTCCCCGGTTAAACCGCACCGTCCTATCGCCGCACCGCAAGCCTGACCCACCCCGGGGGTAGGCTTCTACTTTCTGACGATTTCGCCATTTTTTGCGCAAGCCCCATCGCACGATCGCCTCACGGTTGCGATCACCACCACAGCCTCAAACCCACTCTTGCGTTCTATATATGTTCTTGCTAGTCCAAACCCATGGCCAAACCCAAGCGCCGCTATGCCTGTTCCGCCTGCGGCAGCGTCACGCACCGCTGGCAGGGGCAGTGTGCCGATTGCGGGGAGTGGAACACGCTGGGCGAGGAGGCGCCGGCGACGGTATTCTCGATGAAGCACGATCTCTCGTCGGGCGGGCGGGCGTTCGCGTTCGAACCGCTCGATGCGCCGGGGGAGGCCTTGCAGCGACGGCCCACCGGGCTGGCCGAATTCGACCGCGCGCTGGGCGGCGGACTGGTTCCGGGCTCGGCGATCCTGATGGGCGGCGATCCGGGGATCGGCAAGTCGACGCTGCTGCTGCAAAGCGCCGCGAAAGTCGCGCAAGCCGGGGCCAGCGCAATCTACATCAGCGGCGAGGAAGCCGCCGGGCAGGTCCGGCTGCGGGCCGAGCGGATGGGACTGGCAACCGCGCCGGTGATGCTCGCTGCGGCGACTTCGGTGCGCGACATCCTGACCACGCTGGGCGGCATGGCTCCGCCCGCGCTGCTGGTGATCGATTCGATCCAGACCATGCATTCGGACCAGATCGAAGGCGCTCCCGGCACGGTCAGTCAGGTTCGCGGCTGCGCGTTCGAGCTGATCCGCTATGCCAAGGAGAATGGCGTCGCGCTGGTGCTGGTCGGGCATGTCACCAAGGACGGCAGCATCGCCGGGCCGCGCGTGCTCGAACATATGGTCGACGTCGTGATGAGCTTCGAGGGCGAGCGCAGCCACCAGTACCGCATCCTCCGCAGCCTCAAAAACCGGTTCGGTCCGGTCGACGAAATTGGAGTTTTCGCCATGGCGAGCGAGGGGCTGGAGGAAGTCGCCAATCCATCCTTGCTGTTCCTCTCGGGCCGGGAGCAGCCCGTCGCTGGCAGCGCGGTGTTCCCGGCGATCGAGGGGACCCGCCCGGTGCTGGTCGAAATCCAGGCGCTGATCGTCCGGCTCGCCAGCGGGGCTACGCCGCGCCGCGCGGTGGTCGGGTGGGACAGCGGGCGGCTGGCGATGCTGCTGGCGGTGCTCGAAGCGCGCTGCGGGCTGAACTTCTCCTCGGCGGAGGTTTATCTCAATGTTGCAGGCGGATACCGGCTGTCCGATCCCGCCGCCGATCTGGCAGTCGCCGCCGCCCTGGTCTCGGCGCTGGCCGACAAGCCGCTCCCCGCACGCTCGACCTGGTTCGGCGAAGTGTCGCTCGCCGGGGAAATCCGCCCGGTCGCGCACGCGGGCATCCGGGTGCGCGAGGCGGGCAAGCTGGGCTTTGAATCCGCCTTCGGCCCGCCCGATGCCGGGCCACCCGTTCCCGGCGTAGGCTTCGCCGAATTAACCCTGCTGCCAAATCTCGTTGACCGCATCATGGCGAGCACCTAATTTCGCAGCGGTATGACGGGATTTGACATTGCAGTGCTGCTCCTGGTGGGGCTGGGGGCGATCACCGGCTTCATGCGCGGGTTCGTGCAGGAAGTGCTCGCGCTGGCGGCGTGGGTGCTGTCGCTCTTCGCCATTCATTATCTGCACACGCCGCTGAGCACTGCGCTGGCACCGTTCATCGGCACGGCTTCGGGTGCAGCGGTGCTGGCTTTCGCGCTGCTGCTGCTGGTGCCCTATGCCATCGTCAAGCTGCTCGGCAACCGGCTCGGCGCGGCGAGCCGGAACTCGGTGCTCGGCCCGATCGATCGCCTGCTTGGCTTCGGATTCGGCGCGCTGAAGGGTGTCATCATCGCGGTTTTGGCGTTCTCGGTGCTGGTGCTCGGCTACGACACGGTATGGGGCGCGGGCGGGCGTCCCGATTGGGTAACCCAGTCGCGGAGCTACCCGTTCATCAATGCGAGCAGCGATGCGCTGGTCAAGATGATCGGCGAGCGCCGCCGCGCGGCGGCCGAATCGGAAGCCCAAAAGACCAAGCGCTGATATGGCGAGCGCCGTGACGCTGTACACGCCCGAGGTGCTCGGGCTGGCAACGCAGCTTGCCCGATATCCGCTCGATGATGGACTGAGCCTGCGCGGCGAGGCGCGTTCTCCGACCTGCGGCAGCACGGTCATGATCGGGCTTGCGCTCGATCCGGCAGGGCACATCGTGCGGCTGGGAATCCGCGCGCATGCCTGTGCCATCGGCCAGGCGGCTGCGGCAATATTCGCCCGGAATGCGACCGGGCTGGATCGTCCCGAGCTCGCCGCAAGCGAATCTGCGATCGCGCGATGGCTGGCCGGCGCAGGCAGCTTGCCCGAGTGGCCCGAGCTGGCGATCATCGCTCGCGCCGCCGATTACCCCGCGCGTCACCCGGCTATCCTGCTCCCTTGGCGTGCCGCGCTGGCTGCGCTTCCCTCTGGCTGAAACGCTCGCTAGAGCGGCGCTAACGAATTCCGGGGGAAGACATGGCAGAAGCCGCACAACATTTGGAACCAAGCGCTGCGGACATGCGGCTGGTGATCGCCGCCTCCTCGGCCGGCACGATCTTCGAATGGTACGATTTCTTCATCTACGGCACGCTCGGCGCGATTCTCTCGAAGACGTTCTTCCCCACCGGCAATCCGGCGCTCGAAATGCTGCTGTTCTGGCTGGTCTTCGCGGTCGGCTTCGGCTTTCGCCCGCTCGGTGCAGTGCTGTTCGGCTATCTGGGTGACCGGCTGGGGCGGAAATATACCTTCCTCGTCACCGTAACCCTGATGGGAATTGCGACCGCCGGGGTGGGACTGACGCCCTCGGCCGCAGATATCGGGATGGCAGCCCCGGCCATCGTGATCGCGCTGCGCATCCTCCAAGGGCTGGCGCTGGGCGGCGAATATGGCGGCGCGGCGATCTATGTTGCCGAGCATTCCCCCCCGGGCCAACGCGGTTTTTTCACCAGCTTCATCCAGGCCAGCGTGGTCGGCGGGTTCGTGCTCAGCCTGATCGTGGTGCTGGGCTGCAAGCTGGCGATGAGCGACGCAACCTGGAACGAGTGGGGCTGGCGCGTGCCATTCCTGCTCAGCATCCTCCTTCTGGCGATCTCGCTATGGATGCGCATCAAGCTCGCTGAAAGCCCGGTCTTCCTGGCGATGAAGACGGAGGGCGAACTGGCCAAGAACCCGCTCAAGGAGGCCTTCACCTATCCGGGCAACAAGAAGCGCATTTTCGTGGCGTTGTTCGGGGTCGGCGCGGGGCTGACCGTGATCTGGTACACGGCGATGTTCTCGGGCCTGTCGTTCCTCAAATCGACGATGCACATCGAAGACACGATCGCCGAGATTATCGTCGGCATTGTCGCTTTGCTCGGCATGAGCTTCTACGTTTATTTTGGCCATCTGTCGGACCGGATCGGGCGCAAGAAACCGATCGTGATCGGCTATGCGCTGACCTTGCTGCTGCTGTTCCCGGCGTTCTGGCTGATCGGTTCGGCCACCCAAACCGGCGGCAGCACAGCCAGCGAGTGGACCATCACCGGGCCGGATTGCTCGTATAGCCCGTTCGAGAAAGTCCAGAAATCCGATTGCGGCAAGCTGATGGGCGATTTTGCGGGGGCGGGAATTGCCTATGAATTGCGCAGTGGGCCAACGCTCGCACTCGAACGCTACGGGATGGCGATACCCACCGGCGGGCTCGACTGGAGCGATGCCAAGGCGCGCAAGGCGCAGATCGAGCAAGGCGCCGCAACCACGGTTTTCAACACCCCCAAGATCAGGCCGACAACGGGCCAGACGCTGACTATCGCCGCCGGGCTGTTTATTCTCATGGGGCTGTCGGCGGCGACCTACGGCTCGGTCGCGGCGCTGCTGGCAGAGATGTTTCCGCCCAAGGTGCGCTACAGCTCGATGTCGATCCCTTACCATATCGGCACCGGCTATTTCGGCGGGTTCCTGCCCTTTATCGCCAGCTTCATCGTCGCCAAGACCGGCAATCCCTTTTCGGGGCTGTGGTACACTTGGGTCGTGGTGCTGGTGGCGTTGATCGTCGCCTGGTGGGGTCTGCCGGACGGACCGCCACGCGATTTCGCCGATGACGCTGCCTGAGCCGCCACTCGCGGCGCTACGGCTCGGGATCGACCGCGCGGCGCTGGCATCGAACTGGCACGTGTTGGACCGGATGTCGGGCGCGGCGCGGGCCGGGGCGGCGGTCAAGGCCGATGGTTATGGGCTGGGCGTGCGGCATGTCGTCCCGGTGCTGCGCGACGCCGGGTGCGCGGATTTTTTCGTGGCCCACTGGAGCGAGGTGGCGGACTTGCTCGATCTGCTGCCGCCAGCGCAGATTGCAGTCCTGCATGGCCCGCTGACCGCTGCCGACGCGGTCTATGCCAAGGCCACCGGGGTCAAGCCGGTGATAAATTCGCTCCGTCAGGCGCAGCTGTGGCTCGCGGCAGGAGGCGGGGTCTGCGACCTGATGGTCGATACCGGGATCAACCGGCTCGGACTCCCGCTGGGCGCGCTGGGCGACTCTGCGATCGCGCAGCTCCAAATCGATACGCTCCATTCGCACCTCGCCTCGGCGGATGAGGATGTTGCGCTCAACCCGCTGCAGCAGCGTCGCTGGGGCACCGCGCGCGGGCAGGTACGCCATCGCCGCGCCGCGCTCGCCAACAGCGCCGGGATTGCGCTGGGGGCGGGATTTCACGGCGACCTGACCCGCCCGGGACTCGCGCTTTATGGCGGCGTGCCGCGCCCCGAACTGGCCGGCACCATCCGCCAGGTCGCACGACCCGAAGTCGCGCTGATGCAACTGCGCGAGCTCGCTGCGGGCGAGAGCGTCGGCTACAACGCGACCTTCATTGCGACCAAAGCAATGCGCGTTGGTGTCGTCTCGCTGGGCTATGCCGACGGCTATTTGCGCAGCTGGTCGGGCAAAGGCGTGCTGCGCGTCGGGGAGGCTGCTTTGCCGGTTCTCGGCCGCGTCTCGATGGACATGGCCGTCATCGATCTGACCGCAGCGCCGCAGCTGCAAGAGGGCGATTGGGTCGCGGTCGATTACAGCCTGCCCGAAGCCTCCGCCGCGAGCGGGCTGTCCCAATATGAACTGCTTACCCTGCTCGGTCTGAGATTCGCCCGCTGATTATTGCTGCGCAGCACACTCCATGTTGCAATGCACTTGTTGCAGGTGCTAACAACCCATTTTCACGGGGATGATACCACGATGAGCAAGGATGCGGGCGGCGAGGCGGTCGTCATCAAGAAATACGCCAACCGGCGGCTCTACAACACCCAGTCGTCGAGCTACATCACGCTCGATCACCTCGCCAAGATGACCCGCGAAGAGGTCGACTTCAAAGTGCTCGATGCCAAGACCGGCGCGGACATCACCCATTCGATCCTGACCCAGATCATCATGGACGAGGAATCGAACGGCGAGCAGATGCTGCCGGTCAACTTCCTGCGCCAGCTGATCGGGATGTATGGCAATTCGATGCAAAGCCTGGTGCCGCATTACCTCGAAGCGTCGATGGATAATTTCCGCACCAACCAGACCAAGCTGCGCCAGGCGTTCGAGGACAGCCTCGGCAACAATCCGCTGGCCAAGCTCGCGCAGCAGAACCTCGCGATGTTCAAGGCCGCTGCCGCCGCTTTCATCCCCGGCGGGACCGACGCCAAGGCCGAAGGTCCCAGCGCGCAAAAAGACGAGATCGCCTCGCTCCGCGCGCAAATGGCCGAGATGCAGAAAAAGCTCGACGCGCTGGGCAAGTGATTCCCCCCTCCCCGCCAGGGAGAGGGTTTGAACCAACCGCCCATTCCCGCTAACGGCAGCCTCATGTCCAATAAGTCGAACATCCGCCACGCCCTGTCCGTCACCCGCGAAGTCGATTTCGCCGCCTGGTATCAGGAGGTCATCGCCGAGGCCGAGCTGGCCGAAGAAAGCGGCGTGCGCGGCTGCATGGTCATCCGGCCGTGGGGCTATGGCATGTGGGAACGCATCCAGGCGCTGATGGACGCGCGGATCAAGGCGGCCGGGGTCGAGAACTGCTATTTCCCGCTGTTCATCCCACTGAGCTTCTTCGCCAAGGAAGCCAAGCATGTCGAGGGCTTTGCCAAGGAAATGGCAGTGGTCACCCACCACCGCCTGATCGGCGACGGAAAGGGCGGACTGGTTCCCGATCCCGAGGCCAAGCTCGAAGAGCCGCTGGTGGTGCGCCCGACGTCCGAGACCGTGATCGGGGCGGCGATGAGCCGCTGGATCCAAAGCTGGCGCGATCTGCCGCTGCTCACCAACCAGTGGGCCAATGTCGTGCGCTGGGAAATGCGCACCCGGATGTTCCTGCGCACCAGCGAATTCCTGTGGCAGGAGGGCCATACCGCCCACGCCAACCGCGCCGAGGCGATGGAGGAAACCCTTCGCGCGCTCGAAATGTATCGCGCCTTTGCTGAGGAATCCTTGGCGATGCCGGTGATCGCGGGCGAGAAGCCCGAGAACGAGCGCTTCCCCGGCGCGGTCGCGACCTACAGCATCGAGGCGATGATGCAGGACGGCAAGGCGCTGCAGGCCGGGACGTCACACTATCTGGGCACCGGTTTTGCCGAGTCTTCGGGCATCCGTTACCAGGACAAGGATGGCGGGCAGCAGCTGTGCCACACCACCAGCTGGGGGGTTTCGACCCGGCTGATCGGCGGGGTGATCATGACTCACGGCGACGACGACGGGCTGCGCGTGCCGCCCGCGATCGCACCGCAGCAGATCGTGATCCTGCCGATGCTGCGCGACGATGATGGCGACGAGGCGTTGCTGGCCTATTGCGAAGAAATCCGCCGCGCATTGGTGGGGCAGTCGGCGCTGGGCGAGCCGGTCCGCGTGCTGCTCGACAAGCGCGCGGGCAAGGCCACGCAAAAGCGCTGGGGCTGGGTCAAGAAAGGTGTGCCGCTGGTCCTCGAAATCGGCGGGCGCGATGCCGCTGCCGGGCAAGTCAGCGTGCTGCGCCGCCACCGCTTGTGGCGCGACGACGGCAAGCCCGATTTCCACGCCATGGCGCGCGACCAGTTCCTCTGCGCTGCCGCGACCGAACTCGAATGCATCCAGCGCGAGCTTCACGCCGAAGCGACCGGGCGCCGCGATGCCAATATCCATCGCGGGATCGAGAGCTTTGCCGCGCTCGAGCAATTCTACGCGGCCGACCAGCGCTATCCCGGCTGGGTCGAGCTCGACTGGGCAAAGCCGTCGGGCGATGCGCTGGAAGCGGTGGTGACGCGGCTCAAGGCGCTCAAGCTGACGATCCGCAACACCCCGCAAGATGCGGAACCGGCGACCGGCGCATGCATTTTCACCGGACAACCGGCAGTGGAGCGGATTTATGTGGCGCGCGCTTACTAAAATCTCAGGGATCGCACTGCTGGCAATCCCGGCAATGAGCCTGGCCGCCCCCGAGGACACGGTGAGCGCGGCCCGCATGCGCGCCGATATCGACACGCTCGTCGGCTTCGGCACGCGCCACACGCTGTCCTCGCAGACCGACCGCAAGCGCGGGATCGGCGCGGCGCGGCGCTGGGCCGAGGCGGAATTGCGCAAGACCGGCAAGGCTTGCGGAAACTGCCTCGAAATCGTCCTGCCCGAACGCATGGTCAGCGGTGACCGGATCAAGACCCCGGTCCGGCTGGTCAATGTCGTCGCGATCCAGCGCGGCAGCGAACGGCCCAATGAGGTCGTGATCGTCCAGGGCCACATCGACAGTCGCGTCACCGATCCGATGAACGCCACCGCCGATGCGCCGGGCGCCAACGATGATGGTTCGGGCGTGGCGCTGGTGCTCGAGGCGGCGCGGGTGCTATCCAAACAGCGCTTCCCGACCACGATCGTCTATGCGGCGCTTTCGGGCGAGGAGCAGGGGCTGTTCGGCGGCCGGCTGCTGGCCGATTATGCCAAGGCGCAAGGCTGGACCGTCAAGGCGGTGCTCAACAACGACATTATTGGCAATTCGCGCGGCTCGGACGGGCTGGTCGACGATACCCACGTCCGGGTGTTCTCCGAAGGCCCCCGTGCGGATTCGACCGACGCGGTGCGCTCTGCCGCGCGGCGGTTCGGCGGCGAGAACGATAGCCCGAGCCGCAACCTCTCGCGCTTCATCGCCGGCCTGGCCGGGCAGCCGCTTGAAGTGCGGCAGGTGTGGCGTGCCGACCGGATGGGGCGCGGCGGGGATCAGCTGCCGTTCCAGGAAGCGGGCTATCCCGCAGTGCGTTTCTCGGTCGCGGTGGAGAATTACGATCACCAGCACCAGGATTTGCGGACGGTCGACGGGGTGACCTATGGCGACACCGCCGATCGGATGGACTTCGCCTACCTCGCCAAGGTGACCCGACTGAACATCGCCGCGCTGGCCGCTTTGGCGAAGGCACCAATGCCGCCCAGGACCACCGCCGAAGCTGCCGTGCAGACCTTTACCGATGTCAAATGGGCGACCGTCCCCGGCGCGGTCGGTTACGCCGTCTGGCGCCGCCGCACCGATGCGCGCGATTGGGAAGCGCCGCTGATCGTCGATGCCGCTGCGAGCAGCGCGCGGTTGCAGGGCGTGCGCGGCGACGACTGGATCTTCGGGGTAAGCGCCCGTGCGGCCGACGGCAGCGAAAGCCCGATTTCTTCCGCGGTACCCGCCGGGGCCTTTGCGCCGCTGTCTGCCGGGTAATGCCCAAACGCCCCAGTCTTCCCCCCGGCCTGCCGTCCTCCAAGCAGGTCCTCGAATTCATCGCCAGCTCGCCCACTCCGGCGGGCAAGCGCGAGATTGCCAAGGCTTTCGGACTGCACGGGCAGGAGAAGATCGCACTCAAGGCGCTGCTCCGCGACATGGCCGACGAAGGGCTCATCGACGGCGAGAAGCGCGCGTTCCACCGGATGGGCGGGGTGCCCAAGGTGACCGTGCTGCGCGTGGTCGACATCGAGGACGGGGAGGCGATTGCGGTCCCGGATAGCTGGTCGCCCGATGATGCAAGCTTGCCGCCGCGGATCCGGATCGTCGACCGCAAAGGCCATGCTGCCTTGCGCAAAGGCGACCGGGTACTCGCGCGCACCGAGGAGGCCGGCGCCGGCTGGCGCGCGCATCCGATGAAGAAGCTGCCCACCCGGGTCGATCAACTGCTCGGGGTGGTCGAGATCGACGGGGCGGGGAAGGGCTGGCTCGCGCCGGTCGACAAGCGCGAGCGCCATGCTTCGCCGATTGCCGATCTGGGCGGAGCGGAAGCCGGGCAACTGGTCATGGCCGAACCTGCGGGCCGCAGTGCGCGCTCGGGCGTCAAGGTCACCGAGGTGCTGGGCGACCCGCTCGCCCCGTGCGCCTTCAGCCTGATCGCGATCCACAAGCACGGCATTCCCAATGCCTTCGGCGAGGAAACTCTGGCCGAGGCTGAACTCGCCGCCAAGCTGCCGCTCAGCCCGGAAAAGCGCGAGGATTTGCGTCACCTTCCGATCGTGGCCATCGATCCGAGCGACGCGCGCGATCACGACGATGCGATCTGGGCCGAACCCGATGGCGAGGGCGGCTTCCGCGCGCTGGTCGCGATTGCCGATGTCAGCTTCTACGTCCGCCCCGGCGGCGACCTCGACCGCGAAGCGCGCCAGCGCGGCAACTCGGTCTATTTCCCCGACCGCGTGGTGCCGATGCTCCCCGAAGTGCTGAGCGCCGACGTCTGCTCGCTGCGCGCGGGCGAGGACCGCGCGGCGATGGCTTGCCACCTCGAAATCGACCCACAAGGCAGAGTGACGTCATGGCGCTTCACCCGGGCAATCGTCCGGATTCATGAGGTTATCGCTTATGAGGATGCCCAAGCGCGGATCGATTCCGTCGTCCCCGAGAACGCGGGGACCGCTGGCCTCATCGATGCGCCGTCGCGCTTCGTGGCCTGCGGTCCCGGGTCACGCCCGGGACGACGCCCAGCCGCTGGCGTTCTGCAGAACCTCTGGGCCTGCTGGCGCGCGCTGGCCAGGGCGCGCGACGAGCGCGATCCGCTCGATCTCGATCTACCCGAGCGCCGGGTGATGCTCGACGACAAGGGGCGCATCACCGAAATCCGGCTCCGCGAGCGGATCGACGCGCATCGCGTGGTCGAGGACTTCATGATCTCCGCCAATGTCGCGGCGGCCAAGGCGCTCGAAAGCAAACTCGCCCCGGTGGTCTACCGCGTGCATGAGGTGCCGAGCCGGGAAAAGCTCGTCGCGCTCAAGGACTATCTGGCGACATTCGAGAAAAAGTTCGCGCTGGGTCAGGTGATCACGCCTGGTTTATTCAACCGCCTCCTCAAAGACATCTCCGATAGCACTGAAAAAGCGCTGATTATGGAGGCGGTGCTGCGCAGCCAGACGCAGGCCTATTATGGCCCGCGCAATATGGGGCATTTCGGGCTGTCGCTGGCCAGCTATGCCCACTTCACCTCGCCAATTCGCCGCTATGCCGATCTGCTCGTCCATCGCGCACTGGTCGATGGCTTCGGGCTCGAGCAACCCGCGCCAAATAGCAAGCTGCCCGCGAAATCCGGCCTGTCGGACCGCGACCGTGACGATCTCGGCAAGATCAGCGAGGCGATCAGCGCCGCCGAACGCCGCGCCATGGCCGCCGAGCGCGAGACGATCGACCGCTACGTCGCGGCCTGGCTATCGAGCCGGGTGGGCGAGAAGTTCGAATGCCGGATCACCGGCGTCCAGCGCTTCGGGTTGTTCGCGACGATCATCGGGCTGGGCGGCGACGGGCTGGTCCCGGTCTCGACGCTCGGCCGCGAACGCTTCGCCTATGACGAGCGCACGCAAGTCATGCGCGGGGAAACCACCGGCACCAGTTTCGCGATGGGCGACGTCCTGACGCTCAAGCTGGCCGAGGCCAATCCGCTGACCGGCGCGCTCAAATTCGAGCCCGCCGACTACAGCGGTGGGGCGGCGATCGAACGACGCGGGAGCAAGCCGCCGGTGAAGGGCAAGCCCTTGGTGGGTAAGCGCGGTCGGCCCGGCAATATCAAGCATCAGGGCAAGCGGCGGTAAACTTTCGTCATCCCCGCGAAAGCGGGGATCGCTGGCCGAATTGAACGAGCGTCGCATCGATGAGGCCAGCGGTCCCCGGTCAAGCCGGGGACGACGCTAAGCCAACCGGTCCAGATCCGCATCGCTCATGGTTCCCGGGATAATATAAAGCGGGCAGGGCAGTTGCCCGGTCTGGCCCGCGAAATGCGTCACCAATGGTCCCGGGCCGCCGTCCGCCGCCGCGCCGAGCACCAGCGCCGAAACCTCGGGATGCTCGCCAAGATATTCGCGGATCACCTTCTCGCCTTCGCCCTGGCGGACCGAGATCACCGGCATCCGCCCGCTTTCGCTGGCCAAATTGCCCGCCGCGCTGGTCACCAGCACTTCGGCGCGAGCGAGCGCCTCGGCCTCGATGGTCGCCTGGACCCCGCCGAACGCGACAAATTCCTGCCGCGGGATCAGCGCGAGGATATGGACCGCGCCGCCGGTCTTGTCGGCCCGGCGCGCGGCGAAGCGCAGCGCGATGGCGGCCTCGTCGGTCTCGTCCATGATCACCAGATAGACCCGCATCCCGCTCCCCTTGCGCAAAACTATCCGCCACAATCGTATTCTGCGCAAGAACCTTGCCCCGCGCCGTCCTTTTGGCCAATGACAAGTGCGGAAAGCCCTGCGTGCGAGAGGACCGGAAGCGACCCATGCCGATCGAAATCAAAATGCCCGCGCTGTCTCCGACGATGGAGGAGGGGACGCTCGCCAAATGGCTGGTCAAAGTCGGCGACAAGGTCTCCTCGGGCGACATCATGGCCGAGATCGAGACCGACAAGGCGACGATGGAATTCGAAGCGGTCGACGAAGGCGTGATCGCCTCAATTTCGGTCGAGGAAGGCGCTGAGGGGGTGAAGGTCGGCACGGTGATTGCCACGCTCGCGGGCGAGGGCGAGGATGCTGGTGCGGCTCCTGCCCCGGCTCCCAAGGCAGAAGCCAAACCCGAACCCGTCGTCCCAGCGAACGCGGGGACCGCTGGCCCCATCGACGCAACCTCCGAGCCAAGCGGCCAGCGGTCCCCGGTCGAGCCGGGGACGACGCAGGGCGACCGCGTAATCGCTTCGCCGCTGGCCAAGCGTATTGCGGCGGACAAGGGCATCGACCTCGGATCGATCAAGGGCAGCGGGCCGGGTGGCCGGATCGTCAAGGCCGATGTCGAAGGCGCGCAGCCGGGCGCTGCTCCTGCTCCCGCCGCCGCACCGGCAACCGCCTTCACCAGCGATATTCCGCACGAGACGGTCAAACTCACCAATATGCGCAAGACCATCGCGCGGCGGCTGACCGAATCGAAGCAGACGGTGCCGCATATCTACCTCACAGTGGACATCCGGCTCGACGCGCTGCTCAAACTTCGCGGCGAACTCAACGCCGCGCTCGAACCGCGGGGAATCAAGCTGTCGGTCAACGATCTGTTGATCAAGGCGCTCGGCGCGGCGCTGGTCCAGGTTCCGGCCTGCAACGTCAGCTACACCCCAGAAGCGCTGATCCAGTTCCACCGCGCCGATGTTTCGGTGGCGGTCAGCACGCCCACCGGCCTGATCACGCCGATCATCGTCGATGCGGCGAACAAATCGATGAGCGCGATCTCGACCGAGATGAAGGCGCTGGCGGAGAAGGCCAAGGCCGGCAAGCTCCAGCCGCACGAGTTCATGGGCGGCACCGCCAGCCTCTCCAACATGGGGATGTTCGGGATCAAACAGTTCGAAGCGGTGATCAACCCGCCGCAAGGCATGATTATGGCAATCGGCGCGGGCGAGGCGCGGCCCTATGTGGTCGATGGTGCGCTCAGCGTCGCCACCGTGATGAGCGCCACCGGCAGCTTCGACCACCGCGCGATCGACGGCGCGGATGGGGCCAAGCTGATGCAGGCCTTCAAGGCGCTGGTTGAAGCGCCGCTGGGGCTGGTGGCTTGATGGGAATCGCTGTCCGGTCCGTTCTTGTCGCAATTATCGCGGCGTTTTGCTCGGTTATGCCTATAGTTTTGCTGTTAATCTGGGCCACGGGCGATGTTTCTCGCGCGTCTCAAACCAGCGGACTGATGTTGATCGCACTGGTTGGAAATTTGCTGATCGGTTTGCCGATATCGCTCTTTGCGTTTCGCTACCTTCAGCGGGCGGAGCAGCTAACCATGCCTCGGATTCTATTGCTCGCCAACGTAACTGCGTCGGTGATCGTGCTCGCTCTGACTGCCATTGGCGGGCTTTTCGTGACCATTTTCTACGGCGTTCCGATACTCATCGCCGCGAATGCATTTGCCATCGCTGGTTGGTTCATTGTCATCAAACCCGCCCGCGCTAGGGCTTGAGGAGTACCATGCCCGACCAATACGACCTCATCGTCCTCGGCTCCGGACCCGGCGGTTATGTCGCGGCAATCCGCGCTTCACAACTCGGGCTCAAGACCGCGATTGTCGAGCGTGAGAACCTTGGCGGGATCTGCCTGAACTGGGGGTGCATTCCGACCAAAGCGCTGCTGCGCTCGGCCGAAATCTATCACTATATGCAGCACGCCAAGGATTATGGCCTCGTGGCGCAAGGGATCAGCGCCGATCTGGCGGCGGTGGTCAAGCGCAGCCGGGGCGTGGCCAAGCAGCTCAACCAGGGCATCGGCCATTTGATGAAGAAGAACAAGATCGCGGTGTTCATGGGCACCGGGGTTCTCAAGGGCGCGGGCAAGCTCGAAGTCACCGGCGAGAAGGGGAAGGAAACCCTCACCGCCAAGCACATCGTCGTCGCCACCGGCGCGCGGGCGCGCGACCTGCCGTTCGCGCCAGCCGACGGCAAGCGGGTGTGGACCTATCGCCACGCGATGACCCCGGCGGAAATGCCCAGCAAGCTGCTGGTGATCGGCAGCGGCGCGATCGGGATCGAGTTCGCCAGCTTCTACAACGACATGGGCAGCGAAGTGACCGTGGTCGAAATGCTCGAGCGGGTCGTTCCGGTCGAGGATGCCGATGTTTCCGCGTTCCTCGAAAAGTCGCTGACCAAGCAGGGCATGACGATCATGACGGGCGCGGGGGTCGAGGCGCTGAGCGTCGGGGCTGCGGGCGTGAAGGCCAGGATCAAGGCCAAGGATGGCAAGGTTTCCGAAAGCGAGTTCAGCCATGTGATCGTCGCGGTCGGCATCGTGCCGAATACCGAAGCCATCGGGCTGGAGGCGCTGGGGGTCACCACCGATC
>JANOOJ010000142.1:0-19261 GCA_031421295.1 Novosphingobium sp. | reverse complement strand
CAGGGGGGCTTTTTTGCGGGGCAGTCGGCACCAGCCCACTCCCCCACCCGGCCACCCAGAGCATACAATCTCGTTGGGTGGCCGGGCGGGGGAGCGGGCCGGTGCCGCTTCCACGCGAGTGGAAACCAAATTACGCCTTGGCGGCGAACCAGATCACGTGATGCGCGCCCTTGCCGTTGCTGCGCGCGCGGACCCGGACTTCGTCGACCGCGAAGCCGCATTTGCGCAGCCGGTTCGCAAACACCGCATCGGGCGCGGCAGACCAGATTGCCAGCACCCCGCCGGGGCGGAGCGCAGCATGCGCGGCGCGCAGGCCCTTCTTGGCGTAGAGCCGGTCATTGGCCGCGCGGGTCAGCCCGTCGGGGCCGTTGTCGACGTCGAGCAGGATCGCGTCGTATTCTTCCTCGGCCCCGCCGATCAGCCACGAAACGTCATCCTCGACCAGCACGACGCGGGTATCGTCGAGGCATCCGGCGGTCAGCGCGGCCATCGGTCCGCGCGCCCATTCGACGATCTCGGGGACGATCTCGGCCACCGTCACGCGCGCCAGATTGCCGAGCCGGCCCAGCGCAGCGCGCAGGGTGAAGCCCATGCCATAGCCGCCGACCAGTAGATGCGGGTTCTGCCGATTGCCGATCCGGTCGATGCTCATTGTCGCCAGCGCCTCTTCCGAGCCGCTCATGCGCGTGTTCATCAGCTCGTTACGATCGAGCACGATGATGTAGTCGCTACCGTGGCGGAACAGCTCGAGCTTGTCGCCGCCGGGGACCTCCGCAGTATCGACCAGTTCGCGCGGGATCACCAGCGCGACTCAGCGCTTCTTTTTTAGCTTGCGCGCGGCATAGCGGGCGTCGCGCGCCGCCTTCTTCTCTTCTTCGGTTTGCTCGACCGCGGCGGCGGCTTCGGCCTCGGCGGCTTCGCTGGCCTCGATCGCGTGCTGGCGTTCGGCCTCGGCGGCTTGGAGCTTGGCTTCGGCGGCGGCGGCGCGCTGCTCGACCTGCGCCGCTTCGCGGGTAATCCGTTCGGCGTTAAGCCGGGCGAGTTCTTGCGGGTCGGGCTTGGGGCGCGCCTTCAGCTTGGCGAGCGCCTTGTCGCGGGCCTTGGCGGCAGCGGCGACCCGGTCCTGAAAGCCCGGTTCCTTGTATCCAGCCATGTAAGTCTATCTGTCCTGTCAAATGAAACGGGCGGAGCGCCGTGATGACGCCCCGCCCGAAAATTCAAGTCTGCTTACGCAGCCTGGAGGTTCGTTGCCGAGGTCTTGCCACGACGATCGGTTTCCAGCTCGTACGAAACGCGCTGGTCCTTATCGAGCGTCTGCATGCCGGCCGCCTGAACGGCCGAGATGTGCACGAAGGCATCGCCCCCGCCGCCTTCCGGCGCGATGAAGCCATAACCCTTGTCGGCATTGAAGAATTTTACAGTTCCGGTGATCATTTGCGTTTCCTTGTCCGCAATCTGGGCGGGCATGCACGCGTGTCGTGCATCCCGGCTTCGTGAGGCTTTTGGGGACAAAGGGTGAGCCGAAGCGGCCCGATATCCGTCGAATGCGACGTCAGCGAAATTTCCATAGCACCCTTTTCTGCGAGAATCCACCATTGGGATTTTGCGCCGGTGCTGCTAGGCGCGCGCCCATGCTGACAATCAATGGCCTGACTGTGCGCCTCGGCGGCCGCACCATTCTCGATCGCGCTTCGGTGGCGCTCCCTCCGGGCGGCCATGTCGGGCTGATCGGCCGCAATGGCGCGGGCAAATCGACGTTGATGAAAGCGATCATCGGCGAGCTCGATCCCGACGAGGGCGAGATCGAAATGCCGCGCCGCACGCGGCTCGGCTACATCGCGCAGGAAGCGCCGAGCGGCACCGCGACCCCGTTCGAGACCGTGCTCGCCGCCGATGTCGAGCGCGCCGAACTGCTCGACGAGGCCGAGCATTGCACCGAACCCCACCGGCTGGGTGACATCCACGAGCGCTTGCTGGCGATCGACGCCTATAGCGCGCCCTCGCGCGCGGCGCGGATCCTGATCGGACTGGGCTTCGACGAGGCGATGCAGGCCGAGCCGCTCGACAGCTTCTCGGGCGGGTGGAAGATGCGAGTCGCGCTGGCCGCGCTGCTGTTTTCCGCGCCCGACGTGCTGCTGCTCGACGAGCCCTCCAACCACCTCGATCTCGAAGCGACGCTATGGCTGGAGAATTTCCTCAAGGCCTATTCCGGCACACTGCTGGTGATCAGCCACGAGCGCGATCTGCTCAACAATGTGGTCGATTACATCCTGCATCTGCAGGGCGGCAAGGTGACGCTCTATCCGGGCGGCTACGACAGCTTCGAGCGCCAGCGGGCCGAGCGCGCGGCGCAGCTGGCCGCCGCCAAAGCCTCGCAGGACGCCCAGCGCGCGCGGCTGCAGGACTATGTCGCGCGCAACAGCGCCCGCGCCTCGACCGCCAAGCAGGCCCAAAGCCGTGCCAAGATGCTCGCCAAGATGCAGCCGATCACCGCGCTGATCGACGATCCCTCGCTGAGCTTCGATTTCCCGAGCCCCAACGAGCTGCGCCCGCCGCTGATCACGCTCGATCTCGCGGCGGTCGGCTATTCGGACAAGCCCGTACTCCAGCGGCTCAACCTGCGGATCGATCCCGACGACCGGATCGCGCTGCTGGGCCGCAACGGCAATGGCAAGACCACGCTGGCACGGCTGCTGGCGGCGCAGCTGCCGGTGATGGAGGGATCCGTCCACGCTTCGAGCAAGCTGCAGATCGGCTATTTCACGCAGTATCAGGTCGAGGAATTGGCCGGGGATGCCACCCCGCTCGAGCATATGACCCGCGCGATGCAGGGCAAGACCCCGGGTGCGGTGCGCGCGCAGCTCGGCCGGTTCGGCTTTTCGGGAAACCGTGCCACCGCGCAGGTCGGCACGCTCTCGGGCGGCGAGCGGGCGCGGCTGGCGCTGGCGCTGGTGACGCGTGATGCGCCGCATCTGCTGATCCTCGACGAGCCGACCAACCACCTCGACGTCGATGCGCGCGAGGCGCTGGTGCAGGCGCTCAACGCCTATGACGGCGCGGTCATCCTGATCAGCCACGATCGCCACATGATCGAGCTGAGCGCCGACCGGCTGGTGCTGGTCGATGACGGCACCGCGCGCGATTACGCGGGCAGTATGGAAGATTACATCGACTTCGTGCTCGGCCGAAACCAGCCCAAGGGTGAGGCCAAGCCCAAGGCCACGAAAGCCGACCGCAAGGCTTCGGCGCAGGCGCGCGAGGATGCCAAGGCGGTCAAGGCGAAGGTCAGTCAGGCTGAAGCGGCGGTAGCCAAGCTCCAGGCGCAGGTCTCGGCGATCGACCGGGCGATGTTCGATCCCGCCAGCGCCATTCCCGAACTGGCGAAGCTGACGATGGGCGACCTCTCGCAGCGCCGCGGCAGGCTGGCCGATGAGCTTGAGGCGGCCGAGGCCGCCTGGCTGGGTGCCAGCGAAGAACTCGAGCAGTTGGCCGCGTAGTAGAACCACATCCGTCCATGCTGAGCTTGTCGAAGCACTGCCTTTATCGTCGGGCTAGGCACCCGGCTTCAAAAAGAAAGACAGTCCTTCGACAAGCTCAGGATGGTCGGGTATTAGATAAGGATTGGGCAGTCGAAGGACCGCTGAAGCGCGGAACGGTCTTGGCCTAAACCTCGGCAATAACCCCGTAGAGGTCGTGGGCGTCGGCGTCCTCGACCAGCACATCGACGATATCGCCCGTTTTCAGGCTGGCGGGGACGTTGCGGAGGTAGACGTTGCCGTCGATCTCGGGGGCGTCGGCCTGGCTGCGGGTGGTCGCGCCGATGTCGCCGTCCTCGTCGGGCTCGCCAATTTCGTCGACGATCACCGGCAGCATTCGCCCGACCTTGGCGGCGAGCTTGGCGGCGCTGATTGCGGCGGTCTTTTCCATGATCCGGGCGTAGCGCTCTTCCTTGACCGCTTCGGGCACCGGGTCGGGCAGGCCGTTGGCATGCGCCCCCGCGACCGGTTCGAAGCGGAACGCGCCGACCCGGTCGAGCTGGGCTTCGTCGAGCCAGTCGAGCAGATATTGGAAGTCCGCCTCGGTCTCGCCCGGAAAGCCGACCACAAAGCTGCTGCGCACCGCGATCTCGGGACAAATCTCGCGCCATGAGCGCAGCCGGTCGAGCACTTTGGCCTCGTTGGCCGGGCGCTTCATCGCCTTGAGCACGCGGGGCGATGCATGCTGGAACGGGATGTCGAGGTAGGGGGTGAGCAGCCCTTGCGCCATTAGCGGGATCACCGCATCGACGTGGGGATAGGGATAGACATAGTGCAGCCGCACCCACGGGGTCTGGCCTTCAGGTGTGCGCAGCTGGCCGAGTTCACGCGCCAGATCGGTCATATGGGTGCGCACGGCGCGGCCCTTCCACATCCGCTCCTCGTGGCGGACATCGACCCCGTAAGCCGAGGTGTCCTGGCTGATTACCAGCAGTTCCCTGGTCCCCGCCGCGACCAGCTTCTCGGCCTCGCGCAGCACCGCATCGATCCGCCGACTGGTGAGCTTGCCGCGCAGCGAGGGGATGATGCAGAACGAACAGGCGTGATTGCAGCCCTCGGAAATCTTGAGGTAGCTGTAATGACGCGGGGTGAGCTTAACGTCGGGCTGCGGGATCAGATCGACGAACGGGCCTTGTGAGGGCGGTGCCGCCTCATGCACCGCTTCGACCACCGCCTCATACTGATGCGCGCCGGTCACCGCGAGCACCGCCGGGAATCTGGCGCGGATGAGGTCGGCCTCATTGCCCATGCAGCCGGTGACAATCACCCGGCCGTTTTCGGCAATCGCCTCGCCGATCGCAGCCAGGCTTTCCTCTTTGGCCGAATCGAGGAAGCCGCAGGTATTGACCAGCACCACGTCGGCCCCGGCATAGTCGGCGCTCATCGCATAGCCATCGGCGCGCAGCCGGGTGAGGATGCGTTCGCTATCGACCAGCGCCTTGGGACAGCCAAGGCTGACCATGCCGACGCGCTTGGCATCGGGGATCGAGCGCAGTTCGGGAATACGGGGCCGGGGAATCTCTAAGGTCATGGTCGGCGCGTCGCATAAGCGCATTGCCGGGAAAAGTCATCCAGGTCCTGACCCCGATGCGCGCTGGTCGAATTGCGCTTGTCGCGGCCCGCTGCAAATGTTTCACTCGCCGCAGTCTTGGATGGGAGATTGGACGATGTGGGATATCAATCCGCTGGCGGTGGTCGGCGCGGCGCTGGTCGGGCTGGTTGTGGGCTTTCCGTGGTACGGGCCGCTGTTCGGCAAGCGCTGGCAGGCGGCGCTCGGCATGTCGGACGAAACGATGAAATCGGCCAATATGGGGATGATCTTCGGAACGATGATCGTGCTCAATTTGTTTGCAGCCTTCATCCTCGGGCATGTGCTGGCGACCTATGGCAATCCCGATCTGCGGGTCAGCATGATGGTGGGTTTCGGGGTCGGGCTGGGCTTCATCGCCACCGCGCTGGGGGTGAACTATCTGTTCCAGCGCAAATCGCTGGTGCTGTTCGCGATCGATGCCGGCTATTGGATCGTCACCTACACGCTGATGGGCGCGGTGTTCGGCGCGCTGCGCTGAATTGCCAGCCGCCCATTCCCGGCGCACAAGGGCCGGGGAGCTTTGAGAGGGTACGATGGGTCCGGTCGATTGGTTCGCGGTGGTGCTGGCGGCAGTCCTCGCCTTCGCTTTGGGCGGGGCGTGGTACGGTCCGCTGTTCGGGCGCGCCAAGCTCGCAGGCGTCGGTCCGGGCGGGCTGGCGGCGCGCAGCACGCCGCTCAAGACCATGGGCATCACCGCCGCGCTGCTGTTCGTTTCGGCGGCGATGATGGGCCATATGTTCGCGTGCGTCGGCACCGAGGTGCTGGCGGTGAAGCCGTGGCTCTATTTCATGATGTCGGGCGGCCTCGCGCTGATGTTCGTGATCCCGGCGCTGCTGATCAGCTACACCCACCAGAAGATTTCGACTGCGGTGGCGATGATCGATGCGGGGTACTGGCTCGCCGCCTATCTGGCGATGGGCAGCGCGTTCTGGGTGCTGGGATAGAGCGGATTGCCTTAAATCCGAAGCATATGTCCAAAAGCCGCCCATCCTGAGCCTGTCGAAGGGCTGCCCTTCTCCTTGAGGCTGGGTGCCGAGGCCCGAACAAAAGTGCAGTGCTTCGACAAGCTCAGCATGAACGGGGTGTTTCAGATATCGCGCACGATGCTCTATTCCCGTTCCGGCAGCACGCTCACCGGATCGATCGCCAACCGGCTGGTGCGCACCTCATAATGCAGCTGGTCCTGGCTCGCCACGCCGCTGTGGCCGACCAGCCCGATTCGCTCGCCCGCCTTGACCCGGTCGCCGGTCTTGACCGTGATCCGGCTGAGCAAGGCATAGGTGGTAGTCCAGCGGCTGCCGTGGTGGACGATCACGGTCTTGCCGTATTCGCGCGGGCCCTGCTCGGCATAGATCACCCGGCCCGCCGCGCTGGCGCGCACGGCGGTGCCTTCGGGCGCGGTGATGTCGATCCCGTCATGATAGTTGCGCCCACTGCGCGGCGCGAAGCCGCGGCGGATCGGGCCCGCGAGCGGCCAGGCGAGCGCTACGAGCGGGCGATCGGCGCTGGCTGAAGGTGACGGCGTGGGCGCGGGATCGGGCGCCGGTTTAGCCAGCGTGGGGATCGACAGCCGCTGCCCGGCGCGCACCGGGGCGTCGCGTTCAAGGCTGTTGGCCGAAGCGATCGCCGACCACGGCACCCCGTATTGCATCGCAATCTCGAACCCGGTCTCGCCCGCCTTGACCAGATGGCTGCGGCGGCGCGGGATGATCAGACGCTGGCCCGCGCGGAGCATATAGGGAGCCTTGAGCGCGTTGGCCTCGATGATCAGGATGCGCGGCACTTCGGCGCGGTTGGCGATCCCGCTCAGCGTCTCGCCCGGCGCGACGGTGTGGCTGGTTTCGGCTTTGGGATCGGCAGCCTCGGCATGCGCCGTGCTTGCCAGGCCAAGCAGCGCGAGGGCCGCGAGCCATTTCATGCGTAGCGCGCCGCCAGCCCCGCCAGCGAGGCTTCATGCGTCAAATCGAGCTGCAACGGGGTCACGGAAATATAGCCATCGGCAATCGCCTCCAGATCGCTCAAATGACCTGCGGTATGCTCGATACCATGAAGCCCGAACCAGAAATAGCGATAGCCGCGCGGATCGGTGCCCTCGACTACCGAGCCGCGGGCGTAATCGTGGAAGCCCTGCCGCACCACGCGGATGCCCTGCACCGCCTCGGGCGCGAGTGCGGGAAAATTGACGTTGACCAGCGTGCGGTTGTTGAATGGCGCATCGAGCAACGGAGCGAGCACTTTGGCCCCCCAGTGCTCGGCGGCGGCGAAGGGCACGGTGTCGCCCATGCCTTCGCGGGCATAGACCTGGCTGAACGCGATCGAGCGAATCCCCGCCAGCGTCCCCTCGATCGCGGCGGAAACCGTGCCCGAATAGGTCACGTCGTCACCCAGATTGGCCCCGCGATTGACGCCTGAGAGGATCACGTCGGGGGGCGAGGGCATGACCTTGCGCAGCGCCATCATCACCGCATCGGTCGGCGTGCCCGAAACCGAGAAGCGCCGCGCATCGTGCTGGCGCAGCCGCACCGGGTGCGACAGGGTGAGACTGTGGCCCGCGCCCGATTGCTCCTCGGCCGGGGCGACAATCCAGATGTCGTCGCTGAACTGGCGCGCAATCGCTTCGAGCACATCGAGGCCCGGGGCGTGGATGCCGTCGTCGTTGGTGAGCAGGATGCGCATTTACCCGCCACCCTCTTCGTCACCCTGAACTTGTTTCAGGGCCCATTGTGCCGCAAATTCGGAACACGAGTTCGCGCCGCTACCTCGCCCGACGGAGCGCTGAGCATGCGATTCCACACTCCGGATTGGAGGCGAAATGGGTCCTGAAACAAGTTCAGGATGACGGCCTTTGGAAAGCGGGCGGGCGAGTGCGGGCATCACGCGGGAGCCAGCCGCGTGATCCCGCCCATGTACGGAAGCAGCGCGGCGGGCAGCTCGACCGAGCCGTCTTCCTGCTGGAAGTTTTCGAGCACCGCCACCAGCGTGCGCCCGACCGCGAGACCCGAGCCGTTGAGCGTGTGGACGAAGAGGGTACCCTTCTGGCCCTCAGGCCGGAACCGCGTGTTCATCCGCCGCGCCTGAAAGGTGCCGCAGTTGGAGATGCTCGAAATCTCGCGATAGGCATTCTGCCCCGGCAGCCACACTTCGAGGTCGAAAGTCTTGCGCGCGGTGAAGCCCATGTCGCCCGCGCAAAGCAGGAGCTTGCGATAGGGCAGCTCCAGCGCCTCGAGGATCGATTCGGCGGCCTTGACCATCCGTTCATGCTCGGCGGCGGATTCTTCGCGGCGACAGATCGTCACCAACTCGACCTTCTCGAACTGGTGCTGGCGGATATAGCCGCGCGTATCCTTCCCCGCCGCGCCCGCCTCGGAGCGGAAGCACGGGGTGAGCGCGGTCAGGCGGATCGGCAGCGCGGCGGCGTCGAGGATCTGCTCGCGCACCGAATTGGTCAGCGAAACCTCGGCAGTGGGGATCAGCCATCGTCCGTCGGTGGTCGCAAAATTGTCCTCGGCGAATTTGGGGAGCTGGCCGGTGCCGAACAGCGATTCCTCGCGCACCAGCAGCGGCGGCGCGCATTCGGTGTGGCCATTGGTCACGGTCTGCATATCGAGCATGAACTGCCCCAGCGCCCGCTGCAACCGCGCCATCTGCCCGCGCAAAAACGTAAACCGCGCGCCCGAGATCAGCGCCCCGGTCTCGAAATCGAGTCCGAGCGCAGGGCCGAGATCGGCGTGTTCCTTGGGAGCGAAGTTGAACTGGCGCGGCGTGCCCCAGCGGCTGACTTCGACGTTGGCGGTTTCGTCCGCGCCATCGGGGACATCGGCGTCGGGGAGGTTGGGGAGTGCACTTAGTGTACTTTCCAGTTGTCGTTGCGTTTCACGGATGCCATGTTCCAAAAACGGAATTATCGCTTTCAACGATTGAGAGCGAGCTGAGTATCGCGTCGCGTGAGGAAACTGCGCGCGCAGTGATTCTTCCTCGGCCTTCGCCAATATCATGAATTGTTTGTGGTTGATATTGCCTTCGCTTAAGTCAGCATCTATCTTTTTTCTACGAATACGAGATTCAACCAGGAATTTATTACCGGCCTGCTGATCTTTTGCCAGGTTATTTCGTTCTGCTTGCAGGCGTTCGACCTCTTCCTTTAGTCCCCTCAGCTTTGTGTCATTAAGCAAGAATTGGCTAGAATCAAAAGCGCAGCCCTTCCGAGCTAGAGCTTTGGCGAAGCGGGGGGCGTCCTCACGGATCATGCGAATATCATGCATGGCGGTGCTATGGCGTCTCGCCGGGCCGTGCGCAACACTCCCTCCTTCGTCACCCTGAACTTGTTTCAGGGCCCATCGTGCCGCAAATCCGGTGCGGGAGTTAGTCGCGCAACGCGCCCAATGGTGCGGTGGCCGTGCGATCCTGCGCGCCAAGCGTGGCGAGGAATGGGTCCTGAAACAAGTTCAGGATGACGGTGCAGGGGAGGAGAGTTGCGGGAAATGGTGGGCGCGGCAGGGATTGAACCTGCGACCCCACCCGTGTGAAGGGTGTGCTCTACCACTGAGCTACGCGCCCGCTCCCGATGCACTTGGCCAGAGCGAAGCGCGCCATTAGCAAACCGGGGCGAATTGACAAGCGGGCAAGGGTAACTAAGGCCGCGCGTCATGAGCGACGAAACTCCCGAAACCGCACCGGTCCCGGCCACCGCCGGTCCCTCCCCCTCCGCAAAGGACGTGCCCCCCGATCACCTCGCGATCAGCCCGCGCAGCCCGTTCTTCGATGAAGACGTGCTGATGCGCGGCATCGGCATCCGCTTCAAAGGGGTCGTCCGCACCAATGTGGAAGAATATTCGATTTCCGAAGGCTGGGTCCGCGTTCAGGCCGGCAAGACCATGGACCGCAAGGGCCAGCCCTTGACGCTCAAGCTCAACGGCCCGGTCGAAGCCTGGTTCGAAGATCTGGGCGACGACGCACCGGTCGCGAAGGCCTAATCCGTCGTCCCGGACTTGATCCGGGACCGCTGGCCTCGTCGGTGCTGCGATTGAAGGTCGCGCCGGGCGGCCAGCGATCCCCGCTTTCGCGGGGATGACGTTACCGCAACCGCGCTGCGATAATATCCCCGATCGGATCGCTGCTGGGTTTGGCCATGCGGATCGGCGCCGAATCGCCTCCGCGGCCGGGCTTGCCGTTGTAGATGAAGCCCAGCACCGGCCAGTGCGTGCCCCCCAGCGCCTGGATCGGATCGAACCACACGCGCACTTCGCTCCAGTCATTGGCTGGCGAGACGTCGATCGCGCGGACGTTGTCCTCGATCTGGCCGCGGCGGCCGTTGATGATCGACCAGTTCGAATGCTTGAGTAGCACGGTGCGCGAATCGACGATCCGGCTGACCGCGGCGACATGGCCCAGCCGCATGTTGCCATGCGGCTTGAACGCCATCACCGCGCCGACTTGCGGGCGGGCGCCCTTGGCGTATTTGCCCTCGGCCTGACCCCACCAGGTGTGGGCATCGCCGTAAATCCGGATGCCCGAGACGCGGCGCGCATAGGGGACGCATTGCAGGTACGGCGGCAGCGTCGAGGCCCCGCCGCCCGAAACCGCAGCGACTTCAACCGCGGTATCGGCCTGCGCAGGCGTCGCCATGGCCAGCAAGGCGATCGTCGCGCCGCAGAGAATCCGTCCCCTCATGAGCGCCGGTCTGGCAGGACAGGGTTAGCGCCAGCCTGCAAAACGGGGTTAATGGCGCGGCAAGAAGTTGCCGTTTCGCTTGCCAAGCCGGGGCGCAATCGCCACTTGGCCCCTGCAATGCTCCCCCAAGTCATCATTATCGGCCGGCCCAACGTCGGCAAATCGACGCTGTTCAACCGGCTGATCGGCAAGAAGCTTGCGCTGGTCGATGACCAGCCGGGCGTGACCCGCGATCGCCGGTTTGGCGAGGCGCATTTGCTCGGGCTCGATTTCACGATCGTCGATACGGCGGGGTGGGAAGACGAGGACGCCGCGACGCTGCCGGGCCGGATGCGCCAGCAGACCGAGGCGGCGCTGCTCGGTGCCGACGTTGCACTGTTCGTGATCGATGCCCGCGCCGGGCTGACCCCGCTCGACGAGGAAATCGGCCGCTGGCTGCGCACCTCGACCGTCCCGGTGGTGCTGGTCGCCAACAAGGCCGAAGGCAAGGCGGGCGACCACGGACTTTATGAGGCGTTCTCGCTCGGGCTGGGCGATCCGGTGCCGCTCTCGGCCGAACACGGGCAGGGCATGGCCGACCTGTTCGAGGCGCTGCTGCCGCTGCTCGATGCCGGGCAGCAAGAGCGTGACGCCGCGCCCGAGCCGGAGGAGGAAGACGAACTCGCCGGGCCGCTCAAGCTCGCCATCGTCGGCCGGCCCAATGCGGGCAAATCGACGCTGATCAACGCGATGCTGGGCGAAGACCGGCTGCTGACCGGACCCGAGGCCGGGATTACCCGCGATTCGATCGCGGTCGATTGGGACTGGTTCGATCCGCAGCTCAAGGAATATCGCAAGATCCGGCTGATCGACACGGCGGGGATGCGCAAGAAGGCGCGGATCACCGAGAAGCTCGAAAAGATGGCGGTCGCCGATGCGCGCCACGCGGTCGATTTCGCCGAGGTGGTCGTGCTGTTGCTCGATGCCACCCAGGGGCTCGAACATCAGGACCTCAAGATCGCCAGCCTCGTTCTCGAAGAAGGCCGCGCGCTGCTGATCGCGATCAACAAATGGGACATCGCCGAAGATGCCTCAGCGCTGTTCAACGGCGTGCGCGCCGCGCTCGAAGACGGGCTGGCGCAGGTCCGCGGCGTACCGCTGCTCGCGGTTTCGGCCAAGACCGGCAAGGGTCTGGACCAGCTGCTCGCCGCCGCCTTCGAACTGCGCGCCGCCTGGTCGAAGCGCGTCTCCACCGGGCAGCTCAACCGCTGGTTCGACGATGCCCTGACCGCCAACCCGCCGCCCGCGCCCGGCGGCAAGCGGATCAAGCTGCGCTACATCACCCAGGCCAAGACGCGCCCGCCGGGCTTCGTGGTGTTCGGGACGCGGCTGGAACTGCTGCCGACCAGCTACCAGCGCTATCTGGTCAACGGTATCCGCAAGGAACTGGGCTTCGATGCGGTGCCGATCCGGCTCAATTTGCGCAGCTCGAAGAACCCCTTCGCGACGGATTGATTGGCCGAGCCTTCTGGGAGCCGAGAATCCTAGATATTGTAGCCTCGAGTTTTTCGATCATCGGCTTGTCGTTGCACAGCTTTGCGACGTTCGCCTTCGTTCATGAACCAGCCGACTATCAAGCCGATTGGTATTAGCAAAAGTGGTGAAGCCGCACCAAAACTCGGACCGAGGAGCCAAAGAGCGATGCCTGCCGTCGAAGTTCCGTAAAAAAGCCAGTTCCCCGGCCTAGAGAGGTGCTTTTTATCGATCCGATCGCCCAGAGCCACCCCGGATTTTGCAAATTGTCTAAATTCACTGCCCTCGGCCAACCGCCCCGCATCAACCTCACGAGCGGTGATGGCGTCCAACATGACAGGACTCATCAAATCTTGCCCTTCCATAGCTTCAACGTTGAGAAACAATTTGTATTCTCCTAGAGCAACGGCAGAAATTCTAGCCCAAGTCCCCTCATCAAATGCGTGTGGCCCGACCGCTATCAAGTTCGAAAACGCCTCAAGTAGAGTCACGTATTCCTGTTGGCTTCTAGCTTGGCCGTGCAGTTGGGAGATTTCGTCCCGGAAGGTCATCCAATCGCCGCCTTGCGATATGCGCTCGTGAATCGATGCGATGGCAGCGTTCATCTGATCAAACCCCCTTCAGACAACTATCCCTCCTTCGCCGTGCTGTTGAGCTGGACGTAGTTCTGCAGCCCCATCCGCTCGATCATCTCGAACTGGGTTTCCAGCGTATCGACATGCTCTTCCTCGTTGACGAGGATTTCGGCGAAGAGGTCGCGGCTGACGTAGTCGCGCACTGCCTCGCAATGGGCGATGGCTTCCTTGAGCAGCGGGATCGCCTCATTCTCGAGCGCGAGGTCGGCTTTGAGGATTTCCTCGACGTTCTCGCCCACCTTGAGCCGACCCAGCGCCTGGAAATTGGGCAGCCCGTCGAGGAACAGGATGCGATCGGCGAGCTTGTCGGCGTGCTTCATCTCGTCGATCGATTCGTGGCGCTCGAATTCGGCGAGCTTGTGCAGCCCCCAGTGGTGGAGCAGCCGGTAGTGCAGCCAGTACTGGTTGATCGCGGTCAGCTCGTTGAGCAGCGCCTTGTTGAGATAATCGATGACTTGCACGTCGCCCTGCATGACCGGCTCCTGTCGAAACGAGCCGGGATTATGCGCGCCGATGGTGCGAGGGACAAGCTCAAAAGCGGCAGAATTCTGCGGATTTCAGCACTGCTCTTGCGAATCACTTGCGTCAGGCGGGGGTTCGTTCGCGCGGTCGGACACTGGCCCGCTCGTCGATCAGGACATGCGCCGCCTCATCGAGGCACTGGCCACACTGCGGGTGCTTGCCGAGGCGTTCGTAAACCGCATCGGCATCCCCCGGGCACACCCGCGCAGCGGCGCGCAGTTCGCATTCCCGGATCGCATTGCAGACACAGATATACATGGCCGCTCCAGCAGAGTCGCGTCGTAGATAATGCGAATCGCTCTCAATAGCAACTAGAGTTTGAACGCGAGCCGCCGCCGCTCGGTCAGCGAACGCCACAGCCATTCGAGCGGTCCCTGCCGAAACCGCGCGAGCCATGGCGCGCTCCAAGCCAGCATCAGCGCCCAGCCGAGCAGGACGAACAGCGGCTGGACCGCATGCGGGACCCGCCCGACCAGTCCCAGTCCCCAACCGTAAAACAGCGCCGTCATCACCAGCGAGGTGGCGATGTAGTTGCTGAACGCCATCCGCCCGGCTGCGGCGATCCGCTGGCCGAGCCGCGAGTTCAGCAGGCGCGGGGCGGCAAGCATCAGCGCGGCGAGATAGCCCAGCGCCATGAGCAGATGCGGCACCGCGAGGCCATAGGCGATCGCTTCGCGCATCGCGGTGGTCGGGAAACGATGCGCCCAGGCCCAGGCGGTGAAGGCCAAGGTCAGCACACCGCCGCCGCCGATCCCGCCGAACGCCATCGCCTGCAGGGCAGCGCGCGGCCATCGCCCGCCGAACAGCCCCATCCGGTACAGCGCCATGCCGATCAGCATCCACGGCAGCGCCTCCCCCAGCGTCACCACCGTCAGCCGCAGCGGATAGAACGGGCGCCTATCCAGCTTGGCAGCGATCTGGGCCGCGAAGCCGGAGCGATATTCGCGCAGCTCGCCCGCCGCCTGCGCGCTGTAGGCCGCGTCGCTGCGCGCCTGTGCCGCGCGTTGCACCGGACTGGCGTTGCCGTTCCGAACCGCCAGCTCGGTGCGGACCTCGGCGCGGCTTTCCGCCAGGCCGAACGCTTGCCACGCGCCGAACATTACCAGCGCGACGAACAGCATCCGGCGCACCGGCAGATGGCGGAACAACAGCGCAATCAGCCCGGCCACCGCATAGAGGAACAGGATGTCGCCCCACCACAGCAGCAGGAAGTGGAGGTAGCCCAGCACCACCAGCCAGACGAGGCGGCGCAGCTGCAGCACATCGCCATTGCCGCCGCGTTCCTCCGCGCGCTCGATGAACAGCAGCATGCTCGCCCCGAACAGCAGGGTGAACAAGGCGCGCATCTTGCCTTCGAACAGCAGCAGCACGGTGGCAAAGGCGGTTTCATCGGCAAAACTGCCGGGGCTGGGGAGGTGGGGGGTGAGCGTCGCGACGCTCGGCCCGGCAAAGCCCGCGATGTTGACCGTCAGGATGCCGAGCACCGCGACGCCGCGGATCAAATCGAGCGCGGCGATTCGGGCCAGGGCCGGATCCGAGGCCGCGCTGTCCATCTCCTCAGCGCTGGGCCGGGACGCAGGCGAATCCGGCTGCGGCAAGGCGCGTGCAGGCGGCCTGCGCAGCGTCACGGCTGGCAAAACCCCCGGCTTGCAATTTGGTCACGGCACCGGCGGGGACGAGCAATTTCGCATGGCCGACGAGTTCGGGCCGCGCCTTGACGCGGTTCCACAAAGCGTCGGCATTTCCCGCAACCCCGAAGGCCCCGAGCTGGACGCGCCAGCTACCGCTCGCTGCCGGAGCGACCGGGCGAGGGGGCGGGCTAGCGACAACCGGGGGCCGCTGGATTACTGTGGCGAGAGGCGGCGGGGTGACCGCGCCTTGCGGGCGGGCGTAGTCGGCTCCGGCGGTGCGCGGACTTTCGTTGCCAGCAACACGAACGGCATTGGCAACCGCATCGGCGGTATCGACCGTGCTGGGCGAGCGCGCGGCGATCACTGGGGGGCGTGGGGTCCGCAGGGCGGTGGCCGGAGTATAAGCCACCGATGGCACCGTGTTGCCCAGACTGATTGCCGCCATTTCGCGCCCGCGAGTCGCATCGGCCTGTGCCGCTAGCTCGCCCGACAGAACCACCGCCTGCTGGCGCTGGGCGATCGGGATATACTGGTTCATCTGGTCGAGCGCGACGACCGCGTCAGCGACCCCGCCTTGCTGTGCCAGGCTGACCAGCGCATAGGCGCGGACCCAGTCCTTGGGCACCCCTTCGCCGTTGAAATGGGCAATGCCGAGCAGATATTGGGCATTGGGATTGCCGCGATCGGCCCCGGCGCGGAGATAGGGCTGGGCCTGCGCGCGCTGACCGCGCCGGAACAGCAGCAAGCCATAATTGTCGGAGGCCTGCGCATGGCCATGCGCGGCAGCTTTCGCGAACAATTCCTCGGCCTTGAGGAGGTCGCGCTTCACCCCCCGGCCCAGCTTGTAGGCCTGTCCCATGTTGAACTGCGCATCGGCATCGCCGCGCGCTGCGGGGCCTTGCCATTCGCGGACCGCAATATCGTCCTGATTGCGGCTCCACGCCTCGACCCCGGCCTTGACATCGGCGAGGGCCGGACTGGCCTGAAGCGCGATCATTCCGGCCAGCAGCATGCCCGGCAGCAGTTTCTTGCGCATCGCCAAAATACCTCGAGAAAACTTCATTTGGGTCCACCCGGTTAACTGGGTGGCAGTCAGCAGATGGCACAGTCGCCAATCCACCGCCCACCAGCCGTCCGGCCCGATAGCTAACTGACATAGTAAATAACCGCTTAGCAAAGCCTTTATGCGCAGAACCCGGCGCATCGGCGGTCAGGCCGCAGCCCGGCGTTAACCCAAAATTAGGAACGTTCTGCGATCCCGCTGGCAATTGCATTTGCACATCTGGTTTCAATCGGGGGGAATTCACGTTGCGCGTACTCGCTTTGGCTTCGCAGAAGGGCGGATCGGGCAAGACCACCTTGTCCGGGCATCTTGCCGTTCAGGCCCAGCGCGCGGGCGCCGGTCCAGTGGTGCTGATCGACATCGATCCCCAGGGTTCGCTGGCCGATTGGTGGAACGAGCGCGTCGATGATTATCCGGCTTTCGCGCAGACCACCGTCGCGCGGCTGGCCAGCGATCTTGCGGTGCTGCGCCAGCAGGGTTTCAAGCTCGCCGTGATCGATACCCCGCCCGCAATCACCATGGCGATCCAGAGCGTCATTTCGGTGTCCGAGCTGATTGTCGTGCCGACTCGCCCAAGCCCGCATGATCTGCGTGCGGTCGGCGCAACGGTCGATCTGTGCGAACGCGCGGGCAAGCCGCTGATCTTCGTCGTGAACGGTGCCACCCCCAAGGCCAAGATCACTTCGGAAGCCGCCGTCGCGCTGTCGCAGCACGGTACTGTCGCACCGATTACGCTCCACCACCGGACCGATTTTGCCGCCTCGATGATCGATGGCCGCACGGTGATGGAAGTCGATCCCAATGGCCGCTCGTCCGGCGAAGTCGTGGCGCTGTGGCACTATATTTCGGATCGCCTCGAAAAGAATTTCCGCCGCACCGTGTTCGCGGCCCCCAGCAGCGTTTCGGCGATCCCGGGCACCATGCGTCCGGCTGGCGGCTTCGGCCGCCGGGTTGCGGGCTGAGGGGGTGGCAACGGTGAGCGAACCCCGTCCCTTCGCGTCTTTGACGCCGACCCTGCTCGCGCGCAAAGGCACCGCCAAACCGGCGATGCGTCCGCAACTGCAAGCCATGCCGCATTATGCTGATTCGCTGGCGCGCGACCCCGGGGAAGACCTCGGCTGGAACGACATGGGCCATGACGAGGATGAGGCTGAAGACCAGCACGAATCCGCCGAGGTGGTCGCGATCAATCCGGCTACTCCGGTCTCCCCGGCGGTGGTCCCGCATGTGGTCCACCAGCAGGCGGCTATCGCCCAGCGCGTCGTCGCGCCGATGCGCCAACCGGTTGGTGAACGCCGCTCGGCGCTGTCGGATGGCCGCCGCGCCGCTTTCACACTGCGGGTCGATGCCGAACGCCACCTCAAGCTGCGGCTCGCCTGCACGCTGCGCAATCGCAGCGCCCAGCAGGTCGTGACCGAAGCACTCGACCGGCTGCTGGCCGATCTGCCCGAAGTTACCGCGCTGGCCGAACAAGTGGCCGGGAAACGCTGAGTGACCGATTTTCGCCAAGGGGGACGACCCATGACTGCACTGTCCAAGCGCCATAACGCACTTCGCTTCGCCCTCGGCGGGGTGATTGCCGCAACCATGCTCGCTGGTTGCGCCGCGGCCGGTCCGCGTGCCGACAAGAGCGCGGCACGGGCCCAGACCATGCTGGCCAAGGGCGATGCGAACAAGGCGATTCCCTTGGCCGAAGCCTCGGTCCAGGCCAATCCGCGCGATGCCGCACGTCGCGCCCTGCTCGGCCATGCCTATCTGCGCTCCGGCCGCTTTGCCTCAGCCGCGACGACTTTCAACGACGCGATGGAACTGGGCGACAACAGCGCCCGGACCGCGCTGGCGCTCGCGCTGGCGGATGCCGGAGCGGGGCGCAACCAGGAAGCCGTCGGCGTGCTCGACGATTGGCGCGATGCCATTCCGGCGACCGATCTCGGCCTTGCGCTGGCGCTCTCGGGTGAAACCGCGCGCGGTGTTGCAGTGCTCTCGGATTCGATTCGCGGTGGGGACAATACCCCCAAGGCCCGCCAAAACCTCGCCTATGCCTACGCGCTCGATGGCCGGTGGCGCGAAGCACGGCTAATGATGTCGCAGGACGTCCCCGCCGATCAGGTCAGTGACCGGATCGGGCAATGGGCTTCGACCGTGCAGCCCGAAGCCTTCCAGCAGCGCGTCGCCGTGCTGCTCGGTACCCCGCTGCGCAGCGACCCGGGCCAGCCGCAGTCACTCGCGCTGGCCAACTCGCCCTCGACCCAGCAGCTCGCCGCCGAAGCCAGCGCCACCGTGGCGCAGCCCCCGGTGGAACTCGCGCGGACCGATGTCGAACTCCCCGCCGCAGCCGCTGAGGTAGTCGCGGTTGCCGCGCCTGTGGCCCCTGCCGCACCGGCAGTCGAAGTCGCCAGCTATACGCCGCCGGTCCCTGCACCGGTTGCCGAAGCTCCTGTTGTGGACGAACCGCTCCAGCAGCTCGCCGGTGTCACTTACGAATCGCGTCCCGTCGTTCAGTCGCTTCCGGCCCGTATCTTCGCCTCGGTGGCGCAGGCGTTCGCTGGCAGCCCGGCCAAGCCGGCGCGCGTCGCAGCCGCTCCCGCCCGTCGCACAGTCGCGAGCAAGGGCACGCATCTGGTCCAGCTTGGCAGCTTTGCCAGCGCACAGGGCGCGCGCCGGGCCTGGGGGATCTACGCCGCCAGGAGCCCGAATTTGCGCAGCCATGGCATGGTGATCACGCCCGCCGTGGTGCGCGGCAAGAATTTCTGGCGCGTCGCTGCCGCCGGGTTCGACGCCGGATCGGCGCAGGGCATGTGCTCGAGCGTAAAGAACCGCGGCGGGGTATGCTTCGCCTACTCCGCGCCGCGTTCGCTGGGTCCGGTGCGCGGCACCAGCGGCCCGCAGATGGCGCGCCGCCGCTAGGCTGAATTACCCAACCCAAACATCGCAAAGGCCCTTCCGCTGAAACGGGAGCGCCTTCTGCTATGTGTCGATGCGGGTTCCGCCCTTGAACAGCGCGGTGACGCGGCCCTGCACGGGCTGCTTGTCGAACGGGGTATTGCCCGCCGCCGCCGCCATCTTGTCCGAATCGACGATCCACGGCCGGTCGGCATCGA
>JANOOJ010000141.1:0-11111 GCA_031421295.1 Novosphingobium sp. | reverse complement strand
GGCGCGGCTGTTGACGCAGTGTGCCGCGAAAATCACCATGCGCGGATTGATCAGCGTGCCGGTGCACAGCCCGATCGAGCCATTCCCGTTGTTGACGAGCATCTGGCCGACGCCGGTGATGTTGGCGGGATCGCGCGCGGTGGTCGGCGTGCCGGGATTGGCGATCAGGATCTGCGGTTCGGCGGCGATCGGGACGGCACCGAAAGTCGGGCCGGGGATCGTGGTCGAAAAGGGTACGGGCTGGCTCGGATCGAGCAGCGCGCCGGTGCTGCCGTAAGCCTCGGGGCCGACCGCATCGGGGCGGACCAGCGGACCGGCGGTTTCCTCTGCAAAAGCAGGGACCGACAAGGTCAGGCCGATCACGGCGGTGGATACGAGAAGCGCCGAGCGGCGACGTGCGGCGCCGACGCAGAAAGCCTGAGACATGTGGTAGATCCCTCTGTTCGCGGCCCCCGGGCCAACATAAACAGAATCCTACCCACAGCCTCCATGCAGAACAAGAGGATTTCCGGGAATATTCGCAAGTGTGGCTATCGAGTTACGCCGCAATGTTCGGCAGCGGCAACTGTTACAACACGCCCGCCCGGGATCGCTCCCGGGCGGGGTAACGGTATGAACTCAGCGGGCGTCAGGCATGCTGTGCTTGAGCGCGCTCATCTCGTCGTGGCCGGACTTGACCGAATCCCACGCCGCACCGATCGCGCTGCGGGTGGCTGGGCTGAGATCGTCGGCCTGCAACGCGGTTTCGAACTTGCCCTTGAGGTAATCCTCGCCGTGCTCGATCTCGCCCACGATCGCCCGGTCGTCGCTGCCGCCGGTGACCGCTTCCTTGAGCCCCAGGAACGCGCGGTGGATGCCGCCGAGCGTGGTGGCGTCGTCTTCGGGATTGCCGCCCTGCGCGCTGACCGCGCCCTGCAAGCCGCGCACGGCGGTCTCGCGCTCGGCGGCGCGGGCGGTGAACTTGGCCGCGAGGTCCGAGCGCTCGACGCCCTCGGCCGACTTGCGATAGCCCTCGACGCTGTCGAGCAGCGTGCCGATCAGGGTGTTGAGAACGGTGGTGTCCTTGGTGTGTTCGGTCATGGGGTAAGGTCCTGAATTGTGGAGTTGTGGCCGGTCAACGCGCGTGCCCGCGATTGGCTCCCACGGCCCGTCTGCCCCCCGCCCCATCCCGCCGATCCGCCCCGCGCCGCGCCGCGCGAAAGGTCACACGAAAGTCACACCGAAACGCACGCGCTCAGCGATAGCGCTTGCGCGATGGTTCGGGGCGGTCGGCCGGGTCGTAATATTTGCACAAATCCGCGAATTCCTGATCGCTCAGCTTTTCGCCCGCCAGTTGCCGCTCCTCCGCCGCCTTGCCGCGCGCAAGCTGCGCCTGCTCCGCCTCGTGTGCGACGAGCGCCGCGGGTCTTTCAGCCCGCTGCTCGCGCAAGAAATGCGGGAGCGCGCCGTCGATCGCCTCAGCCAGTTCGAGCTCGTCGGCAAGAGTATCGGCGCCGAGCAGCGCCTCGGGCGCGACCGGCGGATGCGGCTCGAGCGCGCTCAGGCTGTCGATCAGCGCGGCGCCGGGGTTGCCCTCGATGGTTTCGCCGGGCGGCGCGCTGCGAGCGGCGAGCGTCGCCAGCGCATGGCGGGCGTAGCGTTCGGGCTTCAAATTGCGCAGCAGGAACATCAGCAGCCGGTCATTGAACACCCGCTTGGTGCAGACCACTGCGCCGTGTTCGTCATAGACATTGTGCTCGATCCCTTCGAGCGCGCGCTCGAACGCGACATCCTCGATCAGCGACCCAGCCTGCGCCCGCGCCGCGTCCCACGCCCGGGCAAAGGCCGCAGCATGCGGCGCGCGGCGGAGGCGATAGGCATTCTCGCGCGTCATGCCGACGTCCCTGGCGGCGAGCCGGACCTGCCCGGTATCGGCCAGCACCTCGATGAACCGCCGCTGCTTCTCCTCGGTCCACCCATCGTAGCGCGCGCGGCGGCGGACGGGGACCCAGCGGTATTCGGCGGGATCGTAGGGTTCGGGCGGCGCGCAGGGGTCTTCGACCTCGGGCAAAGCGAGCGGCGCGAGGGCCAGCGGCGCGGGCGCACAAAGAGGCAGCACCTCGGCAGGCTTGGCGGAGGCGGCGGGCGAACGGGGTTTCGTGGCGGTCATCCGCCAGTCTGGACCATAAACCGGGCGGTGTAGGAAAGTGGTTTTTGCGGGCGGGCGAGGTTAGCAGTCCAGCGAAACTTCCTCCAACCGGCTCTCGCCATCGCAATCGTGGCAATGGCCATAGTCGAACACCGCGCCCAGCACCCATCGCTGCGTCCGCGTGTCCCAATCGGCCCAAGCATCGCGGCTGACGTGGTCGGAGCCACAAGTGCCGCACACGATCCTGATTTTCGGCGCTTTCCTGACTTGGGCCATTACCGCATGATGATGGAATCGAAGCGGGAGGGAAGCCTTGGCGGGCGGAGATTGGTCCAAAGCGGTTGAGCTTGATTCAACTAGGCAATCGGCGGGTCGTAATTGGCAGGCCGTTCGATCACCCGTCCGTCCGCGCGTAGAATTTGCCGTGGCAGCAGCGATGAGCGGACCCGGCCTTTCGTGACTTCGAACAGGGCGGCGCTGTTGCGGCCCATCCGGCCCGGTGGTGCCACCAGATCGATCTTTTTGCCAGGTGCCTCGGAACGAGCGAGCAACACTGCGGAGTTCAGATCGGTATCCGCCGAAACGATCAAGGCCCGGTCGAGCCGATCGGTCAGCACGTCGGCCATCAAATGGACGCCGATGTTGACGTCGGTCTCTTTTTCTTCGTGGGTGAGGTAGGTTTGCCTGCATTTCGCGTGGCAGCGAACGGTCTTGGCCTTGAAGCGCCCGATGATGGGGATGACGCCCTGTTGTTCCAGAGCGGCGACATAGCGTTGATGACGCCGATAGCTGCCCGTGCGCCATGTGGCATAAGCGGTAAAATATTTCACTGCCGTGAGTTGCTGATCGCCGCGCAGCAGCTTTTGCGACAAAGACCATAGATCGAGCCACTTCAGATGAGGCTCGTTAAGATCATCCAGCGAATGATACAGGTTGAAGCCATCGATGTAGACAATAGTTCGTGCGGTCATTCCGCTGCGTAACATGTTCCGCAAAATAAAAAAGCCGCCCCGAAGGGCGGCTTATCCGGCGGGGCGAACCCCACCGGTTGGATGTCGCCTATTTAGCTATTATGGAGAAAATTGCAAGTGCGGAAATTCCAGCCGGTCCGCCGTGACGACCGGCATATCCCGCCCCGCACCGTCCGCTGGGTGTTCTATCGAGGTTCGAACTCGCTGAGCGACGCGGGCGAATCCTGCGGTCGAGCAAGATCAACGATGTCGAAGGGGTGACGAAGCCGGTCCACCCGGACCATGGGGCGGCGCGGCTACCGGCGAACGAGAATTTGCGTCCGCACGCGCGCTTTCTGGCGTGGCATCGGGAGTATCATCGGTTTGTGGCTTGAGGAGTTCCTGATAGATCAGTGGTCCCAAATGTGTAGCGAAGTCGCCTCAATATACTCGACGGTCAGCGGGTAGCGGCCCGCACGCTGTGCTGCGATCTGATCTGCCTTCGCTCTGATTACTAAATTATTCGGCGCATCCGAATCTCCAAACAAACTTACAAACATCCTCTGTATTTTCCCATTCTTTATACGCCGAAGAACGTGATCATCGTTGTCGGCCAGAGAGTGTCCTATAATAAACAAATTAGCTTTAACTTGCCCGCAACATCCAGCAAAAGTGCGAAGTGCCTTCGAAAGGTATGCGCTTCGATTGATTCTGCGCATTTTTTTGCTCGTAGATCCTTCCGACACAAAGAGAGGGTAGCGATCTTCGTCAAGAGCTTCGCGAATCTGGTCCATCAGCGGGCTATTCCCAGACCTCTCCCAACACAGCTTGGCTAACTCGGGTCCGCGCTCATACAGATGAAGCGCACCATGGAGAAAAGTTATTGTTTGTTCGTGCGCTGCCTCGAATTGCTCCCAAGCTACGTACGCTGCGTCGTAATCGTCCTCAGGAGCGCGGAATCCGTCGTCATGGATGAGAACTTGATCTGGCACTTCCAAGACATCTGCGCCGTCCCAATGATAGCCAATGATGTCGTGCAGGACCGACCAGTACAGAAGTAGGTCATAGTTGAGAGAGAATACGCGGCCAGGTTTTTGCTGATTAGCACCTATGAATTCCGCCAAAAATGCTCGGCAGTTTGCATACTGGGCTTCGGTAATGTCACTCGGCCTAGCTGGGTGACGACCAGCGATCGCATGCACCAAAACATGCTTTAAAAGCTCAGCATGCTGATCCATTTTGACCTTGTCACCGCCATAAAGTGGCGCGAGTTTGCTGGCACTCTTTAACGTCTCCATCACAAATTCAAAATCAGTCGTTCCCAGAAGCTCGAAAGCCTGAGCGACCTCAGGATGATCTTGAAATAGTCCTGCGTTTTGAGCTTCTTCGAAAAGCGACGAGTATGAAAAGCATGCTGGGAAAAGCGAGATGCTGAAGCCGTTTCCTAACAGCAGATACCTCTTTTCATTGGCTGTTTTTTCAAGAGCCTCGGCAAACGCAATCACGGTGGTACTCCGACTAAAGGCCTATTGAAAATCGATTGTAATTAAAGCATGCGGCCCTTACGCCTGTCAGCCTTATCGTCTGCAATTGCCTTTCTAATGAAAAACGCACTTCGGCTTGTCGCTACCGTGCATTCGTAATTTCCACGACTATCTTCGTCCTCGATTCTATCTTTAGCGAGACTTTCTGTAGCCATTACATAAGACAATTCAGAAGTTGACATTTCATTCCGAAGATTTGCCTTCACCGGCAGCTGGCGTTGAGCGCGAATTTTCCATGCCGCGCCACCGAGCAACTCTTTGTAAATTGCGTCTGTGCAATCCCGAAAGCCGTTACCCTTAACACCGTGAGATTTTAGCGTGTCGGTATATTCTATTCGCGTCGCTCTTCCTAACGCCCTCATACCTGCCCACTCATTTGCGGCTGGAGTCGAGCGCTCCAATATTTCATCGGCAAGGGTGGGATCACCTTGAGCAAAGCGGAGCCAGACTTCCTTAACTTCGATTGCCAGTTGGGGGCTTAGATAACTCGCGTATGTAACCGCAAGTATCGGGTGAGCGAAGGTCCGCTGAGGACTCGGGACCTGACGAATGACGCGTGAAAAGCTGTATGGGGCTCCGCCATACAGCCGGTCATAGAGGGCAATTTGCAGGTCGCGAACAGGAGCATCTCTACGCCAAGAAGCTGGAGATTTTCCCTTTGGAGATCGCGCGGCATTCCAAATGTCATCCAGGCAAATTAGCCCGTCCTCAGTCTGGGAAATTGTCTTTTTTCGAATGACTAGCTTGCTCGACATTTACAAACTCCGCGCGAAGACTCGCCTCCCCCCTCATGTTTACGATACGTTCCTTGCGGCTGTTTGCAAGTGTATGAGGTGTTTTTCCCCTTATTTGTGCCCAATCACTCCGCCGCCTGCACCCCAGCACTAACCCCGAACATATCCGGCTCGCTCGCCACATCCGCGCTGTCATTCGCCCCGTCGCTCGCCTTGGCGTTCCGCCGCGAGTCAAAGCTCGACCAGACCGAATTCCAGTCGCCCTTGGTCGCGCCCTTCGAATATTCGGTCGCGCGCTGTTCGAAGAAGTTGGCGTGTTCCACCCCGTTGAGCAGCGGCGCGAGCCACGGCAGGGGGTGGTCTTCGACCATGTAGATCGCGGGGAGGCCGAGCTGGCTGAGCCGCCAATCGGCGATGTAGCGGATGTAGCGCTTGATCTCTTTGGCGCTCATCCCCGGGACCGGGCCCTGTTCGAAGGCGAGATCGATGAAGGCATCCTCCAGCCGCACGGTCTTCTGGCAGCAATCGATGATGTCTTCCTTGACCGCCTTGGTCAGGCAGCCGCGTTCCTGGGTGAAGGCGTGGAACAGCTTGGTGATGCCTTCGCAGTGCAGGCTTTCGTCGCGGATCGACCAGGTGACGATCTGGCCCATGCCCTTCATCTTGTTGAAGCGCGGGAAGTTCATCAGCATGGCGAAGCTGGCGAACAGCTGGAGCCCTTCGGTGAAGCCGCCGAACATCGCGAGGGTGCGGGCGATGTCCTCGTCGCTATCGACCCCGAACTGCGCGAGGTAATCGTGCTTGGCGCGCATTTCCTCATATTCGAGGAACATCCCGTATTCGCTTTCGGGCATCCCGATCGTATCGAGCAGATGGCTGTAGGCGGCGATGTGGACCGTCTCCATATTGGAGAAGGCGGCGAGCATCATCTTGATCTCGGTCGGCTTGAACACCCGGCCGTATTTCTCGTGGTAGCAATCCTGGACGTCGATATCGGCCTGGGTGAAGAAGCGGAAAATCTGGGTGAGCAAATTGCGCTCGTGCTCGGAGATCTTCTGCGCCCAATCGCGGCAATCCTCGCCCAACGGCACTTCCTCGGGCATCCAGTGGATCTGCTGCTGGCGCTTCCAGAAATCATAGGCCCACGGATATTCGAAGGGCTTGTAGGTCTTGCGGGCTTCGAGCAGCGGCATCGGAACGACTCCTGGGGCGAATGGTCAATATAGGGGCGAAGCGCCGCAAAGCGAAGCGGCGAGGGTGGCGGAAGCTGGGGACAGGCGGGAACTGCGGCGGCTCGTCGCAGCGCCCGCGCGGATTGGCGTGAACCGGCGGAAATTGCGACGGGCGGCGGAACCGCAATGCCGCCGCGTCGGTTGTTGGCAGTGAGGCTGCGGCAGTTCTTGCCGCGCCGTCAGCCAAGGAGACAGATCATGGGCCGTGAATATGAACCCGAAGATTCGCGCAACGTGACCGGCACCAGCACCAATCAGACCGGCGACCGCTGGAGCAAGCAGGCGCAGGCCGGAAACACCCCCGACGCGGCGGGCCAGCCGCAGCAGCAACAATCGGGCAGCTCGGGCCAGCAGGGAAGCGGCAGCGACTATGATGCCCAGCGCCAGCCGCAGCAGTTCGACAATACCGCGCATGACCGCGCCGGCAGCGGCGACAACGCCTTCGCGGCGCAAATCCGCGAACATATGGAAGTGATCGGCGCCGACGGCGCGCATGTCGGGACCGTCGACAAGGTCGAGGGCGACCGGATCAAGCTGACCAAGGCCGATGCCGGAATGGGTGCCCACGAAGGGCACCACCACTATCTGCCGCTGAGCCAAATTGCCGACATCGAGGGCGACCAGGTGCGCCTCTCGGCCAACGGTGCCACCGCATACGGGATGGAAGCCGAGGAGTAATCCCGCTTCCCGCCAGCGCGGTGTGTGGACGCCGCGCGGCCGCGCCCCTCCGGCTGCCGCCGGGGGGGCGCTTTGTTTGGCGCAGTCGGCCACCCCAAACTCCGTCCACCCTGAGCTTGTCGAAGGGCTGTTTTGTTCTTGCCCCATAGCGCCAAGCTTCGGAAGGAAGGACAGTCCTTCGACAGGCTCAGGATGAGCGGGATGGGGATGATCCGGTCCCATCGGCTATTTCCAGAACCACGCGGGCTTGTGATCTTTGTCGCGGCGGTGCGACCACATGCGGAGATACATCCACAGCCCCGAAAAGGCGAAGAACAGCAGCGCCAGCCCGCTGAAGATCGAGAGTACCACGCCCGCCGGGCCGAATTCCTCGCCCGAGTGGAGGTGGTGGAGATAGCTGACCCAGGCACGCGCCGCGCTCGGTGCGGCCTTGGCGCGGCAAGTCATGTCGGCCGGGCAGACGAACGCCGCCGGCATCGCCGCAGGTTTCATCGCATCGTGCATCGCCGCAGCGTCCATCTCGCCCTCATGGAGCAGCGCGTTCTGACCCGCCCTGGCCGGCGGCGCGACCGGCTTGGGCTGCTCCGCTTCCTCGAACCCGCCATTGGCGACGAGTGCGGCTAACTGGCTCATCACCCCGGTCACAGAGATCCACAGCAGGAACACCCCGAAAACCACGGCCATCCAGCGGTGCCACTTACGCATCGAACATACTCCCCCGGTGTTGCGAATCACTCGCAACTAACCGCAGGAGTGAGGACGATGCGCAAGTCATAGATGTGTCGCCAATTGTAACTATCCGGCCGTAGTCTGGCCGCTCGCCTGACTGGCCCGCTGGTAGTCTACCCACACTGCACCGAGCATGAGTGCGCAGCCGACCCCGGTGAGCAACCCCCAAAAAATCCGCCCGTTGCTGAAATTGCGGAACGCAAGAAATCCGAAAACCACAAACAGTCCGATAAATACCAATGTCATTGGACCACCCTCCCCTTTTACCGGCTCACTGGCACGCCAGACATTCCTCGTAATCGGTCGGCGCGGCGAGTTCGATCACCGGGGCTTCGGCGGTATTGTCCGCTTCCACGCCCCCGGCGAACCCGGCACGCTGGACCGACTTCGAGCGCAGATAGTACAGGCTCTTGATGCCCATCTCCCACGCCCGGAAGTGGAGCTGCATCAGGTCCCACTTCTCGACATCGGCGGGGATATACAGGTTCAGCGACTGCGCCTGGTCGATATAGGGGGTGCGATCGGCCGCGAATTCGAGCAGCCAGCGCTGGTCGATCTCGAAGCTGGTCTTGTAGACCGCCTTTTCCTCAGGGGAGAGGAAATCGAGATGCTGGACCGAGCCGCCCTTCTCGAGGATCGAGTTCCAGACGTTGTTCGAATCCTTGCTCTTCGTCGCCAGCAGCTTTTCGAGGTAGGGGTTCTTGATCGAGTAGCTGCCCGACAGCGTCTTGTGGGTATAGATATTCGCCGGGATCGGCTCGATGCAGGCGCTGGTTCCGCCGCAGATGATGCTGATCGAGGCGGTCGGAGCGATCGCCATCTTGCACGAAAAGCGCTGCATCACCCCGCGCTCTTCGGCATCTGGGCAGGCGCCGCGCTCCTGCGCCAACAGCATCGAAGCTTCGTCCGCCTTGGCGGCGATGTGCTTGAACATCTGGAGGTTGAGCGCCTTGGCCATCGCGCCTTCGAAAGCGATGCCCTTCATCTGCAGGAACGAGTGGAAGCCCATCACCCCCATGCCGACCGAGCGTTCGCGCATCGCGCTGTATTTGGCCCGCGCCATCTCGTCGGGCGCGCGGTCGATGTAGTCCTGCAGCACATTGTCGAGGAACCGCAGCACGTCTTCGATGACGTGTTTGTCGCCCTTCCACTCGTCCCAGGTCTCAAGGTTGAGCGAGGACAGGCAGCACACCGCGGTGCGATCGTTGCCGAGATGGTCGATCCCCGTGGGCAGGGTGATTTCCGAGCAGAGGTTCGAGGTCGAGACCTTGAGCCCCAGTTCGCGGTGATGCTTGGGCATCATCCGGTTCACGGTGTCGCTGAACACGATATAGGGCTCGCCGGTCGCCAGCCGGGTCTCGACCAGCTTCTGGAACAGGCTGCGCGCATCGACCGTCGCGCGCACCGAGCCATCCTTGGGCGAACGCAGGTGGAACTCGGCCCCATCGCGCACCGCTTCCATGAAGGCGTCGGTCAGCAGCACGCCGTGGTGGAGGTTCAATGCCTTGCGGTTGAAATCGCCCGACGGCTTGCGGATTTCGAGGAACTCCTCGATTTCCGGATGGCTGACATCGAGATAGCAGGCCGCCGAGCCGCGCCGCAACGAGCCCTGCGAAATCGCCAGCGTCAGGCTGTCCATCACCCGGACGAAGGGAATGATGCCGCTGGTCTTCCCGTTGAGGCCCACGGGTTCGCCGATTCCGCGGACATTGCCCCAATAGGTGCCGATCCCGCCACCGCGCGAGGCGAGCCAGACGTTCTCGTTCCAGGTGCCGACGATCCCTTCGAGGCTGTCCGACACCGAATTGAGGTAGCACGAGATTGGCAAGCCCCGCCCGGTCCCGCCATTCGACAGCACCGGGGTGGCCGGCATGAACCACAGCCGCGAGATATAGTCGTAAATCCGCTGGGCGTGGTCCTGATCGTCCGAATAGGCATCGGCGACGCGCGCAAACAGATCCTGGTACTTTTCGCCGGGAAGCAGATAGCGATCGTCGAGCGTGTCCTTGCCGAACAGCGTCAGCAGCGCATCGCGGCTGTCATCGGTGACAATCGCGAAGCGGCGCGCGTTGATGGTTTTGGAATCGTCGTCCTTCGCGGCCTTCGGCATGGCGGCGACGGCTTTGGTCAACACCTCGGCCGTCAGCTGCGCAACCAGCTCGTCAGATCCTGCATCGCTCCTGTCCATCGTCACCGCCTTCTTGGCCACCGCCTGCTTGGAGGGCCGGTCTTCGGTTACCGCTGGTGCATCTTCGACATCCGCAGTGGTAACCACCGGCTCTTCTCCAGTCCTGAAATCCATCAAAATGCCCCAACCCTGTCTAATCCCGGCAGACCCAAATGTTCCGCATCCGTTCGATTCGGCGGGCAAGCAGCCTGCCTAGCAAATTACCGGGTCCACGGGTCAAAAACTTATCCCCTGTCTGTCCCCAGCCCGGCTGGCAACTGCCTTCCTCACGCCCCGAATCCGGCCCCGTGGCGCAATCCGCGCCATTCCGCCTGAATCTAGGTCTAGAGGTCCCCCCAGTTGCTGGACCACTACGGATAGTGCCTTATCCTGATTCGGACGCAAGAGGGTAAATCGCCGCTTAACCATCGGCAGCGCTTTCGGCGACGCTCCGGGCGCGTTGTGCAATGCAGCGACGCGTGGGCCGGACGTGGTTCGTGACCAGCGCAAGAGTCAAAGTGAATTCGCAAAAATATTTTTGTCGGGGGACAGTTCGGGAGTCGCATTGACTCATGCCTGAATCGCGCGGCCCGGCTTGTGGCGCAGCGGCTGGCTTGCAGCGCGTGGCAGATCGGTTAGGCTGACAGCGAAATCCGCAATCGAAAGCCTGATCCCCATGTTCAATATTATCGGTGCCGTTGTCAGTGGCCTCCTGGTCGGAGCGCTCGCGCGCTGGTTCTACCCCGGCGCGGTCGAGATGGGCTGGGGCATGACCATCCTGCTCGGCATCGGCGGCTCGCTGGTCGCCGGCCTGCTCACCAGCCGCGGCCGCGAAGGCTTCAGCCGCGCAGGCTGCCTCGCCTCGATCCTGGGCGCGATGGCGCTGATCTTCGCCGGCGGGATGTTGGGCTGGCGGTAAGGCGAAATGGAGACGGTAATCCCTGACCCA
>JANOOJ010000140.1:0-4296 GCA_031421295.1 Novosphingobium sp. | reverse complement strand
TGGTGCAATCGACCCGCGAGACGGTTTCGCGGACGATCTCGCTGCTCGAAAAGCGCGGTGTCCTGATGCGCGAGGATGGGGGCTTGCGCGTGGTCGCACCGCACCGGCTAGCGGAGATGATCCTCTAAGGTCTGTGGACATTTAGCGGCATACAACCGCTCCGGCAAAAAGGAGCTTGAATCACAATCTCACCCAAATGGGAATCCTAAATGTCCACAGACCTTAGTGTGGTGGATTTGAAATTCACCGCATCAAAGAGGCACAGGGCGGAGTGAATTTCAAATCCATAAACCACAACTAGAATCATATATTTGCTAGTAACCTTTTTGAATCTGAAGTTTGTTCCGAGCTTGTCGATAAGCCTGACGAACTTCAGATTCGGGGCACTAGCCGCCGTGATCGCTGCGGCCGAAATCGGGGCGGGCGTCGTCCTGGCCTTCGGCGATGATCGAGCGGCGGATCGCGCGGGTGCGGGTGAAGTGATCGAACAAAGCGTCGCCGTCGTCCACCCGGATGGCACGCTGCAATGCGGTCAGATCCTCGCTGAACCGCTGGAGCATTTCGAGCACCGCATCCTTGTTGGTCAGGAACACGTCGCGCCACATCGTCGGGTCCGAGGCAGCGATGCGGGTGAAATCGCGGAAGCCACCGGCCGAATATTTGATCACTTCGCCCTGCGTCACATGCTCGAGGTCCGAGGCGGTGCCGACGATGGTGTAAGCGATCAGGTGCGGCAGATGGCTGGTCACCGCGAGCACCAGATCGTGGTGCTGCGCGTCCATCAGTTCGACCTTGGCCCCCAGCGCTTCCCAGAAGGCGGAGAGCCTGGCGACATCGGCTGCAGCGGCGTCGGCGGGCGGGGTGAGGATGCACCAGCGGTTGTGGAACAGGCTGGCAAAGCCCGCATCGGGCCCGCTGCGCTCGGTCCCCGCGACGGGATGCGCGGGGATCACCGTGTGTCGGGGCAGCGCGGCGGAGAGCGCGGTGGCGACGGTCTGCTTCGATGAACCGACGTCGCTGACGATGGCACCATGGGGCAGGGCGGTGGCAAATTGGGCCGCAGCCTCGCCCATCGCGCCAACGGGGACGCACAGGATGACCAGATCGGCCTCGCCTACCGCAGCGGCGGCGGTTTTACAGACCGTGCCGACAAGCGCACGCTCGCCAGCCCGGGCGCGGGTTTCCGGATCGGAATCATAGCCGGTGGTCGCCGCCTCAGGCAGATGCTCGCGCACTGCCAGTCCGATCGAACCGCCGAGCAGCCCCAGCCCGATGATGGCGATGCGCTGGAAGCTCATCGTGCGGCCTCGGCCAGCTCGCGCAGGACTTCTGCGATCAGGTCCATCTGTTCCGCCGTGCCCACGGTGATCCGCAGCGCATGGGGCAGGCCTTGCCCCGGCAACCACCGGACGATCGTGCCGCGCTCCGCCAGCCCATCCAATGCGGCTTCGGCGGTCAGTGCACCCTCGAACAGCACCAGCACAAAGTTCGCCTCGCTCGGCAGCGCGCGCAGCCCGTGGTTGCCCAATGCAGCGAGTTTGGCGACGAAGCGCTCGCGCTCCGCCCGGTTGTGCTCGCGCGAATGGGCGAGGAAGTCCTGATCGGCCAACGCCGCCAGTGCCGTCGCCTGGCCGTTGTTGGTCACGTTGAACGGCCCGCGAATGCGGTTGAGCGTCGCGACGATCGCACTCGCGCCGGTCGCCCAGCCGATCCGCTCGCCCGCCAAGCCGAAAATCTTGGAAAAGGTCCGCGTCACCAGCACGTTGTCATGCGCGGCGGCGAGCGCCAGTCCGCCATCGTCCACGCCGGGGGCAAGGTACTCGGCATAGGCCTGGTCGATCACCAGCAGCACATCGGATGGTAACCCGGAATGGAGCCGCACCATTTCGCTGCTCGGCAGGTAGCTTCCCGTCGGGTTGTTGGGATTGGCGACGAACACGACGCGGGTCTTGCTGGTAACCAGCGCGAGCAGCGCATCGACATCGGTGCCGTAGTCGGCATCGGGTGCCACCACCGGGGTCGCCCCGCAGCGCCGCGCGGCGATGTCGTAGACGGAGAAACTGAAGCGCGGGAACAACACTTCGTCGCCCTGACCGGCATAGCCTTGGGCGGCGAGGTTGAGCAGTTCGTCGGACCCGGTTCCGCAGACGATCAGCGCCGGATCGATGCCGTTGTGCACCGCTAGACCCCGTCTCAGTGCCGTGCTGTCGGGATCGGGATAGCGGCTGGGTTCGGCGGCATTTCCGCGCGCCGCCAGAGCTTTGGGGCTGGTTCCGAGCGGGTTCTCATTGGCCGAGAGCTTGACCAATGGACGGCCGTCCTTGCCCACCGATTGTCCGGGGACATAGGCATGGATCGCGTCGATCCAGGGCTTGGGAGTGGGCGCGGCGCTCATTGCGCGGTGCGCATAGCAGCCTTGTCCGCAATTGACAGCTTCAAACCCGTCCCCCACTCCCCGCGCGTCATGGCTACCGCCCCCGCCCTTGCTGCTCGCCAATTGCTCGAGCTTGCCGCGCCGCTGCCGCTCGATAGCGGGCAGCAGCTGGACGGGGTGCGGATCGCTTATGAAACCTACGGCGAATTGGCGGCGGACAAGCGCAACGCGATCCTGGTGTGCCACGCGCTGACCGGCGACCAGTATCTCGCCAGCCCGCACCCGATCACCGGCAAGCCCGGCTGGTGGGACCGGATGGTTGGCCCGGGCAAGCCGATCGACACCGCGCGCTATTTCGTGATTTGCGCCAATGTGCTGGGCAGCTGCATGGGCTCGACCGGCCCGGCGAGTGCGGCGGCGGACGGGGCTCCCCACGCGATGCGCTTCCCGGTCATCACGATCCGCGACATGGTGCGCGGGGCGGTGGCGCTGCTCGATGGGCTGGGGATCGAACGGCTCCACGCGGTGGTCGGCGGCTCGATGGGCGGGATGCAGGCGCTGAGCCTCGCCGCCAACTTCCCCGAGCGCGTTGCAGCGGCATTGGTGATCGCTGCGAGCGCGCGGCAATCGGCGCAGAACATCGCATTTCACGAGGTCGGACGGCAGGCGATCATGGCCGACCCGAAGTGGAAGAGCGGCGATTATTACGGCGGCAAGGGTCCCGATGCAGGCCTCGCGGTCGCGCGGATGGCGGCGCATATCACCTATCTGTCCGAGGAGGGGATGCACGAAAAATTCGGGCGACGCTTGCAGGACCGTGATGCCAAGACCTTCGGCTTCGACGCGGATTTTCAGGTCGAAAGCTATCTGCGCCACCAGGGACTGAGCTTCACCGACCGGTTCGATGCCAACAGCTACCTCTATATTACCCGCGCAATGGACTATTTCGATCTCGCCGAGGAACATGGCGGCAAGCTGGCAGATGCGTTCAAGGGCACCTCGGCGCGGTTCTGCCTGGTCAGCTTCGATACCGACTGGCTCTATCCCACCCCCGAATCGCGCAGCATTGCCCATGCGCTCAACGCGGCGGGCGCGGCGGTGAGCTTCGTCGAACTGTCGGCGCCGTTCGGGCATGACAGCTTCCTGCTCGATGTGCCCGCACTGGACCGGGTCGTCGCCGGGTTCCTCAACCAGTGAGCCTGCGCCCCGACCTTGCGGTGATCGCCGCCAATGTCGCGCCGGGCAGCCGGGTGCTCGATGTCGGCTGCGGCGATGGCGCGCTGATGGCGGCGCTGCGCGACGAAGCCCGCGTCGATGCGCGCGGGATGGAGCTCGAACCGGCCAATGTCGCCGAATGCGTCGCGCGCGGCTTGTCGGTGATCCAGGGCGATGCCGACATCGATCTGGCCGACTATCCCGACGCCAGCTTCGATTACGCGATCCTCAGCCAGACGCTCCAGACCACGATGCGCCCCGACCGGGTGCTCGACGAGCTGCTGCGGATCGGGCGGCACGCCTTTGTCAGCTTCCCCAATTTCGCGCATTGGCGGGTGCGGCTCAGCCTGTTGTGGGGCGGGCGGATGCCGGTTACCCGGCTGCTGCCGCTAGCCTGGTACGAGACCCCCAACATTCACCACGTCACCATCGACGATTTCCGTGCGGTGGTTGCCGCGCGGGGGATCAGGGTCGAGCAATGCTGGTTCCTGACCGGCGACAAGCGCACCAGCGCCGCCGCCGCCAACTTCCGCGCCGAACACGCGGTGTTTTTGCTGTCGAGGTAACCTAGAGCGGGATAACATTACGCTGCACCATAACCTGAGTTAGTGATGTATGCGGCGCATTCGTGGGGTGGGAAGTCGTCAAGCAGTGTTCCGATACGTTTCCACGTTGCCTCTGCGGATCGCTCGGCAGCTTTTCGCATG
>JANOOJ010000139.1:0-3429 GCA_031421295.1 Novosphingobium sp. | reverse complement strand
TCGGTGGCGCGGGCCAGCGGATCGGCGGCGACTTCGGTGGCGAAGCCGTAAGCCTGCGCCTGCTCACCGTTGAATTCACGGTTTGTGTAAGTCAGTTCGCGCAGCACATCGTCGCGCACCGCGCCGCGCCACAACGCGTAGCCGCCCATGTCGGGGACCAGCCCCCACTTCATCTCCATCACCGCCAGCCGCGCATCGGGGGCGACGATCCGCACGTCCGCGCCGCTCGCGATCTGCAAGCCGCCGCCGAAGCAGACGCCGTGGACCGCGGCGATCACCGGCACAGGCAGCTTGCGCCACTGCATCGCGGCCTGCTGCGGGCGATTGGCGTTGCCGTGCGTCCGTTCGGTCAGGGGCGTGCGATCATGGCGGGTGGTGTCGGCCATCGATCCCATGTCGAGCCCGGCGCAGAACGAGCGCCCCTCGCCCGACAGCACCACGCAGCGCAGCCCGGGCATGTCGAACAGCGCCTGCCCGGCATCGAGCAGCGCGGCGAACATCGCGGGATCGAGCGCGTTCATCTTGTCGGCGCGGGTCAGGCGGACCTGGGCGATGCCCGGTTCCTCCATGGTGATCGCGACGCGCTCGTTGGGTTTGAAATCATGCCTCATGCCAGCTGGTCCTGCTCTGCCTCGGTCTGCTCCTCGCCCAAAAGCAGGTATGCGTCCAGTGCCAAACCACCCGCGCGGACGGGGGCGAGCGGTACTGAGCGCGCGGGCGGCACGACCAGCCGGTAGGCGCCGCCCGGTGCGGTTTCGACCAGTCCGTCGAGCCCCGCGAGGCGCAGTTTGGCGCGCAGCCGACTGACGTGGACGGCGAGGCTGTTGGTCTCGGGACGGAACGACAGATGCCAGACGTCGGCGAGCAGCCGCAGCGGCGCGACCGGGGTGCCGGGGGATTCCGCCAGACGCCACAATAGCGCAAATTCGCGGGGATGCAGGCCCAGCCGGCGGCCCGCGACCAGTCCGTCGCGGCACAGCAGGTCGAGCGTGAGCGAGCCCACGCGCTGCACACGCGGCACCATCGCGTCGCGCTCGGCCACGCGCCGCAAGCGCGCGTCGAGTTCGGGAAGACTAATGTCGCAATCGACTACCTCGCCAAAGCCCAGCCGCAGCAGCCGCGCCCGCTCGCGCGGGTCATCGACCCCGAGGAGGCATGCGCGCGCACGAGTCCGCTCGCCGCTGAGCAGCGCCAGCCAATCATTTGCCCCGATTCCGCCGGACTCGACCAGCGACAGGCCGGGCGCTTCGGCGCGGCCGAACCGCGCATCGTCCAGCAGTTGCCAATCGCACCGGCGCAAGTCGAACCGGGCGGGCAGCTCGCGGCCCGAAAGCCAGCGAAATAGCCGCGCCATCTGTGTTGTTTCCCTATCCCAGCCAACATGGCTTGCGCGATTTGCGCAAGCCTCGTTGGCTCGAGAACCGAGGAAACGGCCCGGTTAGTGGTGACCGGGGCTTGGTAAAATCGTCAGGCCGCCGAGCTGTTGACGCCCATCGAGGCTAGGTATTTGCGGATGTTGCGCGCGGCCTGGCGCAGCCGCTGTTCGTTTTCGACCAGCGCGATCCGCACGAAACCTTCGCCGTCCTCGCCGTAGCCAACGCCCGGAGCGACCGCGACTTCGGCATGGAGCAGCAACTGCTTGGAAAATTCGAGGCTGCCCATCTCTTTGAGCGCGGGCGGTAGCGGGGCCCAGGCGAACATTGAGGCTTTGGGGCTCGGAATGTCCCACCCGGCGCGGCCGAAGCTTTCGACCAGCACGTCGCGGCGCTTCTGGTAGAGTTCGCGGTTCTTTTCGACGATGTCCTGCGGCCCGTTCAGCGCGGCACAGGCAGCCGCCTGGATCGGGGTGAAAGCTCCATAGTCGAGGTAAGATTTGACCCGGGTCAGCGCTGCGATAAGCTTTGGGTTGCCGACTGCAAAGCCGACTCGCCAGCCGGCCATGCTGAAGGTCTTGGACATGCTGGTGAATTCGACCGCGACATCTTTAGCACCCGGCACCTGCAGGATCGAGACCGTCGGGTTGCCGTCGTAATAGAGTTCCGAATAGGCGAGGTCGGACAGCAGCCAGACCTTATTGTCCTTGGCCCAAGCCACCAGCCGCTCGTAAAACGCCAGATCGACGGTCTCGGCGGTCGGGTTCGAGGGGTAGTTGACGATCAGGATCGACGGGCGTGGCACGGTAAAGGCCATCGCCCGGTCGAGCGCACGCCAGTAATTCTCGTTGGGGGTCGAGGGGACCGAGCGGATCGTCGCCCCGGCGATGATGAAGCCGAAGGTGTGGATCGGATAGCTCGGATTGGGAGCCAGCACCACATCGCCGGGCGCGGTCATGGCGGTCGCCATGCTGGCGAGGCCTTCCTTGGAGCCCATCGTCATCACCACTTCGGTCTCGGGGTTGAGCTCGACCCCGAACCGGCGGGCGTAGTAATTGGCCTGCGCCTTGCGCACCCCGGGAATGCCCTTGGAGGCCGAATAGCCGTGCGCGTCAGGCTTCATCGCCACTTCGCACAGCTTGGCGATGACGTGGTCGGGCGGCGGCAGGTCGGGATTGCCCATCCCCAGGTCGATGATGTCCTTGCCCGCCGCACGGGCTGCCGCGCGCATGTCATTCACTTCGGCGATGACATAGGGCGGCAGTCGCTTCATGCGGTAGAATTCTTCGGGCATCGGACCTTTCCGGCGGCGGCAGTGTTGCTTCCAGCGGTCCCTTATCCGGGATTGTCGCGCCAAGTGCCAGCCCGTTTCGGCGGTCTTGCGCAAATCGCCACCAGTAGCAGCCGGGCGAGCGAAGCATCGGGTGAACCGTATGGAGCGCGTTGCCCAGGCTCCCCGGCAAATGCGGCGTTGGCGAAGGCGGCAGCGATGGCTATCAATCTTCACCGGCGCGACGGCAGTGCCCTTGGCGAGTCGCCTGAGAGCAGGGCCAGGCTGGACAGTGCGGCGGTCCCGGCATCGCACCGTGCGCGACGAATTGGAGAGTTTTATGTCCGACGAACCCCGCGCGCCGACCGATCCTTCCTCCGGATTGGCCGATCTGTTCAAGGTCCCCCAGCAGATGTTCGCGCAGTTCATGCCCCAGGTGACGGGCCAGGAGGCAAGCCCGGCCGATTTGTCGCAATGGGCCGAAAACGGGCACCAGTTGCAGGCGATGTGGTTCGAGTTTCAGCAGGAGCAGGCGCTCAAGGCGATGCAGAACCCGCCGGCCATGCTGACCGATCCCGCGCAGTGGCTGGCCCTCGCACAAGGCTGGTTCGGGATGCTGCCGCTGGCCAATCCCGAAACGCAGCGGCGGTTGATGGCCGACAGCCAGGCACTGTGGGAAGGCGTGCTGGGTCTCTATGGCATCGGTCCGAAGGCGGCGGCAGCCGGGCAGGGCGCGCCGGAACTGCCGCGCAAGGACCGCCGCTTCGGCGATCCCAAATGGCGCGA
>JANOOJ010000138.1:0-19034 GCA_031421295.1 Novosphingobium sp. | reverse complement strand
GCCAGCGAGGGGAGAATGGGAATGACACCATCGGCATGGCGCGATGGCGGGCGGGGCGCGACGATCCACTGGGCGGTGGTCGATACTTCGCTGGGCCGGATGCTCGTCGCCGCGACCGCCAAGGGGGTGTGCCGCCTGTCGTTCGGCGAGGGGCGCGAGGCGCTTGAGTCGCGCTTCCCCCGGGCGGAGCTGGTGCAGGGCGGGGCCGAGTTTGCCGCGCTGCTCGACAGTGTGATCGCCTCGGTCGAGGCACCCGGCGATTTCAGCCACATCCCGCTCGACGTCAAAGGCACCGCGTTCCAGGAAGCCTGCTGGCGTGAGCTGCAGCGCATTCCCCCCGGCGAAACGCGGACCTACGCCGAGATCGCCGCCGCCGTCGGCAAGCCCAATGCGGTGCGCGCGGCAGGCTCGGCCAATGGCGCGAACAATGTCGCGGTGCTGATCCCGTGCCACCGGGTGATCCGCACCGGCGGTGGGCTGGGCGGCTATGCCTATGGCCTCGAAATCAAGCGCAAGCTGCTGGCGAAGGAAGCGAAATGACCGATAAGACCGCCGCGTTCAGGGCGCTCCACATCCCCGGCGATCCGCTGGTGCTCTACAACATCTGGGATGCGGGCAGCGCCAGGGCGGTGGCGGAGGCCGGGGCCAGGGCGATTGCCACCGGCAGCTACGGCGTCGCCGAAGCGCAGGGGTTCAAAGACGGTGAGACTTTCTCGCTCGACGATGCGCTGCTCAATTTGCGGCGGATCGTCAGCGTCACCGAACTGCCGGTGACGATCGACATGGAGGCTGGCTACGGCGACACGCCCGCCAAGGTCGCCCGCTCGGTCGCTGCGGCGCGCGCGGCAGGCGCTGCCGGGATCAACATGGAAGACCGCATGCCCGGCGCGACCGAACTGGTCCCGGTGGTCGAGCAGGCCGAGCGGATCGCTGCGGCGGCGGCCAGCGGCCTGTTCGTCAACGCGCGCACCGATGTCTATTTTGGCAAGAAATCTGATGAACTGACTTCCAGCCTGATCGACGCAGTGATCGAGCGCGCCAAGGCTTACGCCGATGCCGGCGCGAGCGGGCTGTTCGTTCCCTTCCTCGGCGATCACGCGACGATCGCGGCGATCTGCGAAGGTTCGCCATTGCCGGTCAATATCCTGTGGGCACCGGGGCGCGGCGACCGGGCCACCCTGGCCGCGCTGGGCGTCGCGCGGATCAGTCACGGTCATGGGCCATGGGCTGCGGCAATGCGCTGGCTGGCGCGGCAGGCGGAGGCGGTGTTGGCCGGAGGCGATCCCGACTACGGCTGAGCCGCGGCGTCCTTGACCGGGGCCGTCGTCGCGGGTGGCTTGGTCCCGTCGCGCATCGCCTTGAGCTGGGTCAGGAGCGCCGCGCCGTGCTCACCGCCGTGGGGGTCATAGGCAAGGATTTCGACCAGCTTGATTGCGCTGTCGTATTGCTCTTGCCTGGCAAGATCGAAGGCGTAGTTCATCCGCAGATCGGCGGCTTCGGGCGCCAGTGAGAACGCCAGTGCCAAGCCGTCGCTGGCGATTTTGGGCGGCGAAACGCCCTGCATCGTGAAACTCTGGAAATATGCGGCAAGCGGTTCGGGATCGAGCGTGGCGGCGGCATTGGCCTTGGTGACATAGCTGCGCGCAGCGCGCCAGCTGACCGGCGTATCGTCGCGCGCGTCGTTCAGCCGGGTAAACATCAGCCGGGCCTTGAGCACATTGGCACGAACATGCCTCGGATCGATTGCCAGCGCACGATCGACCGCAGCAAGCGTTGAGGCGGCAGTGGCCCGCTTGGCCGCATCCTCTTCCGCATCAGCACCCACCGCTTGCTCGGCCCGGGCCAGCTCATACCAGACGTTGGCAGCGCCGGGGGCCTGACCTGCCAATTGCAGAAGCGCATCGCGAGTCTTGACCAGCTCATTGCCGACGCGCCGTCTCATGCCCAGCTCGACCAGCCGCGACGCGACCGGATCCAGTTCGGTGATAGCGATCGGACCATCGACCGACACCGCCAGCTTCGACGAGACGGCGGAGATTTTCGAGCGATCCAGATAGCGATCGAGCGACCGGTCCAGCTCTTTCAGATCGCCAAAAGCGGCGACTGCGGCTTCGCGGTGCGGCGTGCCACGACCGACTGCCTGCATGAAGCGTGAGAGCTGCCCGGCGCGGGGTGGATCCATCGTCAGCATATGGACCAGCAGCCAGGCGCGGCCATAAAAGGCGTCGGTCTGCTGGCCGTTCTTGCGAATCGCCCCGTCGAACAGCAGGCTTTCGATCGGGACCTTCTGCGCCAGCAACAGCCCGTAAGCGCGGTGATAGGCCGGTCGGCCCAGCATCCATTCGCCATTTGACTTGAAGGTGGCAGTAGATACGAATTCGGCAAACCCCTCAACATACCAGGCCGGGTAGGGGGCGTTGAAATAGTGAAACATGAAGTGGTGCGCATATTCGTGGAACAGCACCGTATTGCCCGATAGGTCGGTCTGGGTGTTGGCCCGGGAACGGTTGGCGATAGCAAAGCTGCCCTCGGAGCGCGGCAAATAGATGCCCGCTACCATTTCCTGCTTGTCGCCGACCATTCGCGCCACATCATCGGCCTCGGCGAGCATGTAGATTGTCAGCCGGTTGGGCGTATCCTCGCGCGGAATGCTGAGGCGCAGGCGCAGCAGGGCGTCGAAGCGCTCGACGTTTTCGGCAAATTGCTGAAGCTGGGCGACATTGCCCGAACTATAGATGATGAAATTATGCGTATCGGCGCGCAGCCATTTGGTCGCTGCCCCGGCAGGGCTACCAAGGACTAGCAGGCACCACAGGCTGGCGATTACTAACAAAACGCGTTTCACTGCATTTACATGCATCAGCGCCGATTGCCCGGCAAGCGCGATATTCACACAAAACTACAAAGATCGAGCCCATCCCGCAGCAGCCGGTTCGAGTTCGGCAAGGAACCCAGCAGCGCTCCGCCGATAGTCGGCCCGTTGTTCGTCACTCATCCGCCGCCACGTCGCGTAAGGGTTGGCAAGGCGCGGATTGCGCGCCAGCTTGCTCTCGTTACGGGCCAGGAAATCCCAGTAGAGCGCGTTGAACGGGCAGGCGTCCGGTCCAATTTTTTGCTTCACGTCATAGCGGCAATTTTTGCAGTAATTGCTCATCCGGTTGATGTAGGCACCGCTCGCGGCATAGGGCTTGCTGCCCAGTCGGCCTCGATCGGCATGGAGCGCCATCCCCGCGACATTGGGCAGCTCGACCCATTCGTAGGCGTCGGCATAGACCACCAGGAACCAGTCGGCGACATCCTGCGGCTTTATCCCGGCGAGCAGGGCGAAGTTGCCCAGCACCATCAGCCGCTGGATATGGTGGGCATAGGCATTGTCGCGCGTGGTGCGGACGCAATCGGCGAGGCAGGCCATGTCGGTTTCGCCGGTCCAGTAGAAATCGGGCAAGGGGCGTTCGGCGGCGAGCGCATTGGCTTGCCCCATCCCGGGCATTTCCAGCCAGTACATTCCGCGGATATATTCGCGCCAGCCGACGATCTGGCGGATGAAGCCCTCGACTGCATTGAGCGGCGCGCGCCCTGCGCGGTATTCGGCCTCGGCCGCCTGCGCCACGGCGAGCGGATCGAGCAGGCCGAGATTCATCGCCGCCGATATGCAGGAGTGGAACAGGAAGTCCTGTCCGGCGACCATCGCGTCTTGGTATTGTCCGAAATTTGGCAGTCTGTGGCTTAAGAAATCGGCCAGCGCATCGTCGGCTTGCTTTGCAGTGACGGGCAAGGCGAAAGTATCCAGCGTTCCGAAGTGATCACCAAAGCGGGTCTTGACCAGATCGAGCACCTCGCTGGTCATGGCGTCTGGGGCAAAGCGCAGCGGAGGCGGTGCGGTCAGCCCCGGGGGTGGACCCGAACGGTTTTCAGCGTCATAGTTCCACTTGCCGCCGACCGGCTTATCGCCGTCCATGAGCAACCCGGCACGGCGACGCATCTCCCGGTAAAAATACTCCATCCGCAGTTCGCGGCGCGGTGCGGCCCAAGTGTAGAATTCGCTCAAGCTGCACAGGAAGTGCGTGTCGGACAGAATCTCGACCGGGCAGCTAAGCTGCGCACTCCATTCGGCCATGTCCTGCTGCAAGCGCCATTCACCCGGCTCGACCACGCGGATGCTGCGCGCGCCGTGCCGCTTTAACGCGCGCGCCACCTCGCCGCGCAGCGAGCCGGTGTTGCCGGGATCGTCGAGCCGCACATAATCGACCTTCCAGCCGGAGTGACGCAATTCTTCGGCGAAATGGCGCATGGCGGAGAAGACCAGCGCAATCTTGGCTTGGTGGTGACGAACATAAGTCGCCTCGTCCCAGACTTCGGCCAGCAGCACCACGGCGTTGCCGCGATCAATATCCTGGAGGCTGGCCAGTCCGGGCGATAGCTGATCGCCCAGCACGAGGATGAGCTGCTTCACGCTCATACGAAGCTGTAAGGATCGATGTCGATGCCCACCCGCACCCCCGGCGGGAAGCGCAACTCCCCCAGCCATTCGCGGATGATTTTCTGCACTTCGGCCGAGCGGCGGGCGTTGATCAGCAGGCGGTAGCGATAGCGCCCGCGCAGCAGCGCCATCGGCGCGGGGGCGGGGCCAAGGATCAGGACATCGGGATGGTTGGGGCGCGTCCCGCCGATGGCACGGGCGGCCTCGCGCGCTTCGGCCTCATCTTCCGAACTGACGATAATCGCCGCCCAGCGTCCGAACGGCGGCGCTCCGGCATCGCGGCGGGCTGCGGTTTCGGCAGCGTAGAACGCATCGCGGTCCCCCGCCGCCAGCGCCGAGATGACCGGCGCGGTGGGGTGGCGGGTCTGGATCAGCACTTCGCCCGGCTTGTTCCCGCGCCCGGCGCGCCCCGCGACCTGCGCGATCTGCTGGTAGGTCCGCTCGCCCGCGCGCAAGTCCCCGCCTTCGAGGCCGAGATCGGCATCGACCACGCCCACCAGGGTAAGCTGGGGGAAATGGTAGCCCTTGGTCACCAGCTGGGTGCCGATGATGACATCGATCAACCCCTCCTCCGCCGCAGAGACAAATTCGGCGATCTTCTCAGGGCTGCTGAGCGTGTCCGAAGTGACCAGCGCGCGCCGTGCTTCAGGCAGTAACTCGGCCACCTCGTCCGCGATCCGCTCGACCCCGGGGCCGCAGGCGACCAGGCAATCGGGGGTGGAGCATTCGGGGCACGCCTCGGGCACCGGGGCTTCGTGGCCGCAATGGTGGCACGCGAGCCGCCGCGACAGGCGATGCTCGACCAGCCAGGCGGTGCAGTTGGGGCACTGGAAGCGGTAGCCGCAGTTGCGGCACAGCGTCAGCGGGGCATAGCCGCGGCGGTTGAGGAACAGCAGCGATTGCTCGCCCTTGGCCAGCCGCTCGCGCATTTCGGCGACGAGGCGCGGGGCCAGCCAGCGCCCGCGCTCGGGCTGTTCCTCGCGCAGATCCACGATCTCGATCGCAGGCAACGTCGCCCCGCCGAACCGCGCGGGCAGCTCGATCTTGCGATAGACCCCGGCCTCGGCCAGCTGCATCGATTCGAGCGCGGGAGTGGCGCTGGCGAGGATCACCGGGACCGATTCGAACCGCGCCCGGATCACCGCAACATCGCGGGCGTTGTAGCGCACCCCGTCGTCCTGCTTGAACGAGACCTCATGCGCCTCGTCGACCACGATCAGCCCGAGTTTGCGGAACGGCATGAACAGCGCCGAGCGCGCGCCGACCACAACTTGCGCATCGCCCGAAACAATTGCGCGCCACGCGCGGCGCCGCTCGGTCGATTTGACCGAAGAATGCCACAGCACCGGGGGGACGCCGAAGCGCACCTCGAAGCGGCGCAGGAAGTTCTGGGTCAGCGCGATTTCGGGGAGCAGGACGAGGACTTGGGTGCCCGTGGCGATGGCGGCGGCGATGGCCTTGAAATAGCACTCGGTCTTGCCCGATCCGGTCACCCCATCGAGCAGGAACGGCGCGAATTTGGCATCCTCGACAGCGGAGACGAAAGCGTCGGCAGCGCCTTGCTGGTCGGCGGACAATTCCGGCGCGGCGAAATCGGCGCGGGCGCGGGGGTAGGGCCGGTCGAGATCGACACTCACCGGCTCGAGCAATCCCGCGCCGACCATCCCGCGCAACACGCCTTCGGAGACGCTCGCCAGCTCGGCCAGCTCGCGGATCGTTGCCTGCTCGCCGTGAAGCGCGTCCATCGCGGCGGCACGCTGCGGGGTAAGGCGGGTCGGCTCGACGCCGCTGAGCCGGTATTCGGTGGTGGTCCCCCCGCCGCGCAGCGCTGCGCTGCTGCCCAGCGCCATCCGCGCGACCGAGGCGAGGCTCGCGCAGTAATAATCTGCGGTCCATTCGATCAGGCGGCGCAGCGGATCGGCGAGCGGCGCGACGGGCAGCACTTCGAGCAGGGGGCGCAGCTTGCTATCCGGAACCTCGGTTGCGGGCAGGCGTTCGGGTTCCCAGACGATGCCGAGAATCTGGCGCGGCCCGAGCGGCGCGACCACCAGGCTGCCGGGCACTATCGCCATCCCACCCGGAACGCGGTAGTCCAGTGCGCCGAGAGCGGCATTGAAGACAAGGAGTCGGGCGCGGTTCATCTGCCGGGCCTATATGGGGTGCAGCTGAACCAAGCGACACCCGGTTAGCGAGCGCAGGAGTGGATAATGGCGACTGAGATGAACACAGCGGTGGCCCGCCGGGGCTTTCTGGTCGGCGTGGCAGCAACGGGGGTGCTCGCGCTGCCGGGTTGCACCTCGATGGGCGGCTATGGCTTCAGCTTTGTCGATGGGGTGCGCCGCCTGCTCGAAATCTCGGCCTACAATGCCTTCGGCCGACTGACCTCGCCCGGCGGGTTCTGGGACAGCCAGGTCGCGCGCTTCGATCTGCCGGTGCTGTTCGGGCGGCGCGGCGGGGTGCTACAGAATATCCTGACCTCGGGTCCGTTCCGCGAACGCCTGCAATACCGCCTCAACATCATGGCCGAGGATGGCGCGCGCCGCGCTGCCCCGCTGGTCGCCGATACGATCCGCACGATCGGTTTCCAGAACGCGGTCGATCTGATCCGCGGCGGACCGACTGCAGCGACCTCCTATTTGCGCAGTTCGATGGGACCGGCGCTGATCAACGCGATGATCCCGGCGCTGGGCGATGCCATGCGCGTGGCGAACGATCCGCTGATCAGCCAGGCGATCTCTTCGCTCGCTGGAGTCGATACGATGCAAGTCGCGCAATCGGTCGCCAACAGCGCCGACAACGCGATCTGGTACCAGATCGGGGCCGAGGAAACCGCGATCCGCGCCGATCCGCGCCGCACCAACGATCCGGCGCTAATTGCGATGCTCAAGGCGCTGTAGCCGGGGCTTGGTCCAACGGCTGGATGGGTTATAGCGCTCGCGACTCATCCGTCCGGAGCGACCCCATGAAATTCTTCGCCGACACCGCCGAGATTGCCGACATCAAGGACCTCGCCGCGACCGGCCTGCTCGACGGGGTGACCACCAACCCCTCGCTGATTGCCAAGTCGGGCCGCGATTTCATGGAGGTGACCCGTGAAATCTGCGCGATCGTCAGCGGCCCGGTCAGCGCCGAAGTTGTCGCGCTCGATCACGCCGGGATGATGCGCGAGGCCGAAATTCTCCGCAAGATCGCCGACAACGTCTGCATCAAGGTGCCGCTCACGCCGGACGGGCTCAAGACCTGCAAAGCGCTGACCGGCGAGGGCACGATGGTCAACGTCACGCTGTGCTTCTCGGCCAATCAGGCGCTGCTCGCGGCCAAGGCGGGAGCGTCCTTCGTCTCGCCCTTCGTCGGGCGGCACGACGATAACGGCTTCGACGGAATGGCACTGATCAGCGACATCCGCCTGATCTACGACAATTACGCTTATCCCACCGAAATCCTCGTCGCCAGCGTGCGCCACGGCATTCACGTGCTCGAAGCCGCCAAGATCGGTGCCGATGTCATGACCGCGCCGCCTGCGGTCATCATGGGGCTGTTCAAGCACATCCTGACCGACAAGGGCATCGAAGGCTTCCTCGCCGACTGGGCCAAAACCGGGCAGTCGATTTGATTTGGCGTCGCGCGACATCCTTCGACAGGCTCAGGATGAGCGGGGGTTGTCTGGAGAATTTTCCAGGAACCGCTCATGCTGAGCTTGTCGAAGCACACGCGCAGCACTAGCCCGAACCTCAATGTCCGACGAAACCCCCCTCGACCGGTTTAAATCCGTGCTGACCGGCACTGCCCGGGCGGTGTCGCACGAGCCAGAGGTCGAAGTGGCGTGGACCGCCGACAATCCGCAAAGCGCGGGCACCAACTTCCGCGTGCCGATGCCGGGCCGCGCCCTGCCGCGCGCGCAGGCGATGGAAGCGCGGGGCTTTGCCGACAGCTTCGCGCTCAAGCTGCGCCACCACAATGAGGCGCTGCATGGGCGCCACGCCCCCGCCGAAGCGACCGCGCGCGCTTGCTACGATGCGGTCGAGGCGGTGCGCTATGAGGCGCTGGGCTCCAAGGCCTATGCCGGGATGCGCGACAACCTCGACGCCGCGCTGATGCTGCGGATCGGGGGCGACCCGATCACCCGCGCGACCCGCGCCGACGAAGTGCCGATGCCCGCTGCGCTCGGATTGTTGCTGCGCGAGCATCTGACCGGGCAGGAAGTGCCCGAAGTGGCGCGCGGCGGGGTCGAACTGCTGCGCCAGTGGATTTCGGACAAGGCGAGCGCCGATTTCGATGCGCTGGCGCTGTCGATCGACGATCAAAAGGCGTTCCAGTCGCTTTCGCTCGACATGCTCCAGCACCTCGAGCTAACCCGCGCCGAACCGCTCGACCAGGACCCGACCGAGGGCGAGGATCAGGACGGCGAAGACCAGGCCGACGATGACAGCGACGAGGGTGAGAGCGGCGAGGAACAACAGCCCAGCGAAGTCGCCGCCGAGCCGACCGAAGGCGACGAAAACGCCGAGAGCGACGACGAAAACGAAAGCCAGGACGATGCTGGCGACGCCGATGCGGCGGACGAGGGCGAGGACGGGATGCTGCCGGTCCGCCCGAACCGCCCGTGGACCGACCTGCCGTCGAACTTCGATTACAAGATGTATACGCAAGCGTTCGACGAGGTCGTTTCCGCCACCGAGCTGTGCGACGAGGAAGAGCTCAACCGCCTCCGCGCCTATCTCGATGCGCAGCTCAAGGGCTTGCAGGGCATCGTCACCAAGCTGGCCAACCGGTTGCAGCGGCGGTTGATGGCGCAGCAGAACCGCAGCTGGGACTTCGACCAGGAAGAAGGCCTGCTCGATGCCGCGCGGCTGGCGCGGGTGGTGGTCTCGCCCGGCCAGTCGCTGTCCTACAAGATCGAGCGCGATGTAGAGTTCAAGGACACCGTGGTCACGCTGCTGATCGACAATTCGGGCTCGATGCGCGGGCGGCCGATTTCGATCGCCGCGATCAGCGCCGATGTCCTCGCCCGCACGCTCGAACGCTGCGGGGTCAAGACTGAGATTCTCGGTTTCACCACCCGCGCCTGGAAGGGCGGCCAGAGCCGCGAGGCATGGCTCTCGGGCGGCAAGCCCGCGCTGCCGGGGCGGCTCAACGATCTGCGCCACATCGTTTACAAGAAGGCCGACGAACCGTGGCGTCGCGCGCGCCGCAACCTCGGGCTGATGATGCGCGAGGGCCTGCTCAAGGAAAACATCGACGGCGAGGCGCTGCTGTGGGCCCACTCGCGCCTGCTCGCGCGGACCGAAGACCGCCGCATCCTGATGGTGATTTCGGACGGTGCCCCGGTTGATGATTCGACGCTGAGCGTCAACAACGCCGGCTACCTCGAACAGCATCTGCGCAAGGTGATCGAGTGGATCGAGAAGCTGTCGCCGGTGCAACTGGTCGCGATCGGGATCGGCCACGACGTGACCCGCTACTATCGCCGCGCCGTGACGATCATGGACGTCGAACAGCTCGGCGGAACGATGATCGAAGCGCTGGCGGGGTTGTTCGAGGGGGAGTAGAGCAGATGTCCTCGTTGTTGCTGACTTATTGTTTGTTCTTCGTATTGGCGATGATCGTGCCCAGCTTGCGCGTTTGGCGAGCTACCGGCATCAATCCGCTGGTGCTCGTTCGCGATGACAGTGCCGAGGGCTTTGTCGCAGCGATCTTCAAGCTCGCGCTGCTGGTGCTGGGAGGATACTTTCTGCTTGGCACGCTTGGTCTCACCGCTGGCGTCGGCGCGTTTCCCTTGCCTTGGGCGCGCGCGGTTGCTTGGGTTGGCTGGGGCGTGATCGCGACGAGTCTGATCTGGGTCCTGATCGCACAGGCAAACATGGGACGGTCCTGGCGGATCGGTATCGATCATGCACGACCGACCGACCTGATTTCGACGGGGCTGTTCCGCTTCAGCCGCAATCCGATCTTCCTTGGCATGATTGCGCTGCTGTTGGGACTGGTGCTGGTCCGGCCCGATGCCATCACGCTGGCCGTGCTGGTAGCTGGATTTGTTTCTATTTCCGTGCAAATCCGTTTCGAGGAAGCACATCTCTCGGCGTTGCACGGTGATCGCTACACGCAATTTTGTCACAAGGTCCGCCGCTGGATCTGAATACCGGGAGGACTCGATTTGAACGTCACCGAAGCCGTTACCAGCCGCCGGTCGGTGCGCGAATTTCTCGACAGGCCGGTCGATGCGGCGGTGTTGCGGCGGGTGTTGGAGACCGCGCAGCGCGCGCCTTCGGGGGGGAATACCCAGCCGTGGAACGCGACCGTGCTGACCGGCGATCCGCTGGCGAAACTGCTCGCCAAGGTCGCCGAAGTGCTGCCGCTGGGTTCGGCGGCACACAAGCCCGAATATCCGATCTACCCGCCCGAGCTCCACGGCGCCTATGCCGAGCGGCGCTTCGGAATCGGCGAGGCGCTTTATGCCGCGCTCGACATCCCGCGCGAGAATAAGCTGGCGCGGCTGATGTGGTTCGCCAGGAATTTCCGCGCTTTCGAAGCCCCCGTCCTGATGCTGATCCACACCCCGAAATATATGGGTCCGCCGCAATGGTCGGACATCGGCATGTGGCTGCAATCGATCATGCTGCTACTCCGCGAGGCAGGGCTCGACAGCTGCGGGCAGGAGGCCTGGGCGATCTACTCGGCCCAGATCCGCGAATGTGTTGCCATTCCCGACGATCACATCTTTTTCACGGGGCTTGCGATCGGCTGGCGCGATCCGGCTGCGGTGGTCAACAACTTCCCCGTTCCGCGCGCCAAGCTGGATGAGAGCGTGCGGTGGGAGGGGTTCTGACGAACGCGTCGTCCCGGGCTTGACCCGGGACCGCTGGCCGCTGCACGCGAGCTCGCGTCGATTTGGCCAGCGATCCCCGCTTGCGCGGGGATGACGGGGGAGGCAAAGCGCGCCCATGACCGTGCTTACCCTGTTCAACAGCCTGACCCGCCAGCTGGAGCCGTTCAAGCCCGTCCATTCCGGCGAAGCGCGCGTTTATAGCTGCGGGCCGACGGTCTATAACTACCAGCATGTCGGCAACATGCGGGCCTATGTGTTTGCCGACACCCTCGGCAGAACCTTGAGCTTCAAGGGCTACAAGCTCACCCATGTCATCAACATTACCGATGTCGGCCACCTCACTTCGGATGCCGACGCAGGTGACGACAAGATGGAAAAAGCGGCCGCCGCGCAGGGCAAGTCGGCTTGGGATATTGCCCGCCACTATCAGGAAGTGTTCGAGGCCGATCTGGCGCGCCTCAACGTGCGCAGGCCCGCGCACCCGCGCGCGACCGACTATGTCGAAGCAATGATCGACTGGGCCAAAGCGATCGAGGTGAAACACTGCTATCGGCTCGATTCCGGACTCTATTTCGATGTCTCTACCGTTCCCGACTATGGCCGTCTGGCGCGGGCTGCCACTGATGAGGGCGCCAATGCTCTTGGGGCACGGATCGAGTCGGTAGAGGGCAAGCGCCACGCCGCAGACTTTGCGATCTGGCGCACGACCCCGGCGGGCGAGACGCGGCAGATGGAATGGGATTCGCCGTGGGGCCGGGGAGCGCCGGGCTGGCATATCGAATGCTCGGTGATGAGCGCGCAGCTGCTCGGCCATCCGTTCGATATTCACACCGGCGGGATCGACCACCGCGAAATCCACCATCCCAACGAGATCGCCCAGAACCAGGCCCATGGCTGCACTGCCGACAGCGGCGCGCAGATCTGGATGCACAACAACTACCTGATCGACCGGCGCGGCAAGATGTCAAAATCGACCGGGGATTTCCTGGTGCTGCAAACGCTGATCGACAAGGGCTACCACCCGCTCGCCTACCGGCTGATGTGCCTGCAGGCGCATTACCGGAGCGAGCTGGAGTTCTCGTGGGAGGGTTTGCAGGCGGCGCTGGTGCGGTTGAAGCGGATGGTGATGGCGGTCGATCAAATCAAATCGAACGCCGCATCGTCACCGGTCCATCCAGACTCCAGCTGGGAAAACGGCTGGATCGCTACGCTAGACGACGAAATTTCGGATGATTTGAGCACGGTGGGGATGCTCTTGCACCTGGAAGAGTTGATTTCGCACAAGACTCTCAATCCCCATGAAGTCTTGGGAATGGTCGGGGTATTGGATGGTGTGCTTGGTCTGGACTTGGCCGAACTCACGCGCACCGACCTCCGCATCCGCCCCAAGTCCGCCACCATCACCGAACCCGAAATTGAAGCCATTCTCGCCGCCCGCAAGCAAGCCCGCGCCGCGAAGGACTTCGCCACCTCCGACCGCCTCCGCGACGAACTCGCTGCACGGGGCGTCGAGGTGATGGATGGCGATCCGCTCGGCTGGGACTGGAAGCTCGGCGAATGAAACTCTGGCGCCTCACCCGTGCGCCGTTCGCGGCGCTCGACGGGAAGGGGGCTTTGCTCAACGGCGCGCGCTATGCGCCGCCGGGGGTGCCGGTGGTGAGCCTTGCCAGCGAGGCCGGGCTCGCGGTGCTGATTGCCATGCGCTATCTGCCCGACGATCCGCGCGATATTCCGGGTGACTATGTGCTCGGCTGGACCGAAGTCGATGCGGTGCCGGAGCGCGTCCCCGACCAGCAGGGGGAGGAAGCAATCCGCGCCTTCGTCGCCGAATGGCTGGCGGAGAAGCGCAGTCTGCTCGCCGCAGTGCCTTCGCGGGTGCTGCCCGAAGCGGATGTGGTGCTGTTCAATCCGCTGCACCCGGCTGCAGTGAGCGTGAAACCGCTTGTCACCCGCGCGTTCGACTTTGCAGAATGCCTGCACCGCCCGCCCATGCTCGATGCTTTCCGGAGTGCCCAATGACCATCGCCGTCCTCTCCGCCATGGCCCGCCCGATGCTCGAGCCGCGCCTGCCCGAATGGATCGAGCCGCGCTGGTTTGCCACCACCGAGGAACTGTGGGATCTGGCACCTGAGGCCGAGATCGGCTGGTTCGATCTCTACAAGAAGGCCGATATGGCCGAGGCGATGCGGCGTGCGGTCAAGCTGAAATGGCTCAATTCGATCTATGCCGGGCTCGACGGGATGCCGCTCGATCTGCTCGAGGCGCGCGGGGTGCGCGTCACCAATGGCGCGGGGATCAACGCGGTGACCATCGCCGAATATGTCGTGATGGGGATGCTGACGGTGGCCAAGGGCTACCGCGAGGTCGTCCGCGCGCAGGAGCGGCGCGAGTGGTTGACGGATTCGCCCGGCAAGCGCGAGCTGCTCGGCAGCAAGGCGCTGCTGCTCGGCTACGGCGCGATCGGCCAGCTGATCGACGCGCGGCTGGCGGCGTTCGGGGTGGAAGTGACCAAGGTGCGCCGCTCGTCCGGCCCCGACACTCTGGGTCCCGATGAATGGCGCGCGCAACTGGGTGAGTTCGACTGGGTGATCCTCGCGGTCCCCGCCACCGCCGAGACCGACGGGATGATCGGCACGGCGGAGCTGGCGGCGATGAACCCGCAGGCGGTGCTGGTGAATATCGCGCGCGGCGCGGTGGTCGATCAGGCGGCGCTGATCGAGGCGCTCAAGGCCAAGCGGATTGCGGCGGCGTTCCTCGATGTCACCACGCCCGAGCCGCTCCCAGCGGACGACGAACTATGGTCGCTCGACAACGCTCACATCACCATGCACCTCTCGGGCCGCGCGCAGGACAAGATGTTCGTGCGCTCGGTCGAGCGGTTCATGGCAAATCTTCAGCGCTACCGGAGCGGTGAGGCGCTGGAGCCTTTGGTGGATTTTGCGCGCGGCTACTAAACAGTGCGCGGTCAGCCGGATGAGTTACCCGAAACCCGTTCACCCTGAGCTTGTCGAAGGGCCGCACTTTTCTTCGTGCCCCACTTCCTGCCCCCAAGGAGAAGGACAGTGCTTCGACGAGCTCAGCATGACCGGGTTTGGGATGGATTTGATTGCGAGCACTTAGTCCTCCTCAAGCAACAATAGCTCGACTTCCAGCGTGAGCTTCGGCTCGGGCAGTAAATCGTGTTCGACCGCGATTACCGCCGCGTCGGCGACCAGCTGGCGGGGGATTGTGAATTCGTGCTCGGGCAGCGCGTCCAGAAAGACTTCGCCCGCCGCGACTGCTTCGGCTCCGGCGAAGGCCAGCACGACGGTATGGCGGGTGCCCGAGAAGGTGACGCTGGCCCAGGCGCGTTCGCTGTGGCGGACCAGTTCTGCTTTCCCTCCCGCGAGGCCGAGCAGCGCCGAGAGCAGGTGCATCCATGGCCCCCGGGGGCGGTGGCGGGCGGCTTCGACCATCGCGCGGCCCTCCTGTGGATCAATGTGCATTGCTCGCTTCCCGATAATTGTTCATGAAATGTTCCACGCGTTGTTCGGTTGAAGCGCGGGGGGTGCGGCCGTTGCGCAAATCTTCGACGAAGCGCGGATCGCGCGTCGCCAGCCGCCCGAACTTGGTCCACGGCATTCCGGTGTCGCGCAGGAAGCGTTCGATATTCCGGATCAGCATCTTTGTCCCCATCTAGCGAATCGTCGTAGGAATAATCCTTCAGTCTTGCGCGAAATCCTACTTGTCTAGGAAAAATACATCGAGTACTGCATTTTGATGATTATTGCCGATCCGCGCGTCCGATTGCTTGCCCTGGCGAGCGAAAAGGGCGTGAGCTTGTCTGGCCTGTCCGAGATGATTGGCCGTAATTCTACTTATTTGCAGCAGTTTATCCGCAAGGGTAGCCCGCGCAAGCTGGAGGAGGGGGACCGGCGCACGCTCGCCCGGTTTTTCGGCGTGGCCGAATCGGAGCTGGGCGGAGCAGAGGATATTTCCCTTACCGCGACGCCCAAGCGTGACTGGGTCGATGTGCCGCGCCTGCCGCTGGGCGCCTCGGCCGGGGGCGGGGCCCTGGCTTATGAGGAAGCGCCGATCGGCGCGTTCCGCTTTTCGGCGCGGTGGCTGCGCGGGCAGGGGCTGGAGCCGGCGATGCTCTCGGCGATTGCGGTCGCGGGCGATTCGATGGAGCCGACGCTGCGCGACGGCGACGAGATTCTGGTCGACCGCACCCCGCGTCCCTTGCGCGATGGCATCCATGTGATTCGCGCCGGGGATGCGCTGCTGGTCAAGCGGCTCGATACCGGACGCCCCGGCGCGGTCACGCTGGTGAGCGACAATCCCGCCTACCGCCCGATCGAGCTGGCACCCGACGAAGTGCAGGTGATCGGCCGCGTGGTGTGGAAGAGCGGGCGGCTCTAGGCCTGCAACCGGAGCGAAGAGCTGGTTCACACGAAGACACGAAGATGTATCGTCTGTGGCGGAGCCACCTTGTCGATCAAGCCCGCCGCATGCTGGAAGATCGCGACGAATTGATTGGCCTGCGGCCAGCGCAACATCTTCGTGTCTTCGTGTGAACCAAATTATCGGTTGCCCCAAGGACGCTCCGTCGCCATTTCCCCCCGATGACTGAAACCCAGCCCCCGATGCGCGTCGCGATCGTGCCTGTCACCCCGCTCCAGCAGAACTGCTCGCTGGTGTGGTGCACCAAGACCATGCGCGGGGCGCTGGTCGATCCGGGCGGCGACCTCGACCGGCTGAAGCTCGCGGTCGAGAAATCCGGGGTGACGCTTGAGAAGCTGCTCGTCACCCACGGCCATCTCGATCACTGCGGCCAGACCGGCATCCTCGCCAAGGAACTCGGGCTGAAGATCGAAGGCCCGCACGACGCCGACCGCTTCTGGATCGCCCAGCTGGGCGACGACGGCAAGCGCTGGGGCATGCACGCCGAGACTTTCGAGCCCGACCGCTGGCTGGTCGATGGCGATACCGTGACCGTGGGCGAGCTGGTGCTCGATGTGATCCACTGCCCCGGCCACACCCCGGGTCATGTCGTGTTCCACCACGCGCCGTCGAACTTTGCCATTGTCGGCGATGTGCTGTTCCAGGGTTCGATCGGGCGGACCGACTTTCCGATGGGCAATCACCAGGATTTGATCGATTCGATCACGCAGAAGCTGTGGCCGCTCGGCAATGCGGTGACCTTCGTGCCGGGGCACGGGCCCACCAGCACTTTCGGGCGCGAGCGGCAGACCAATTCCTACGTCAGCGACTATGCGCTGAGCTGAACTACTCCCCGACCGAAGCCGGGGAGCAGCCTATGCTTACATCTGCCCCAGCAGCACCAGGATCGCCACAATCGCGAGGCCAAGCTGGCTGAGCATGGTGATCAGCGTGCCGACCATGCGGCCCTTGGCGAACGGGCCGTCGCCGTCCATTCCCAGCCCGTGCGCAATCCGGCCGAGCATGTAGAGCCCGGCGACATAGGCGAGCCAGGTGCCGCCCTTGCCGGCCAGTTCGAGCGCGGCGACCAGCGCCAGCACCCACGGCGTATTCTCGACGAAATTGAGCTGCGCGCGCATCCGGCGCGACAGGAGATCGTGTCCGCCATCGCCGATGCTGATCTTTTGCGATGTCCGGACCCGGCCGATCCGCACCGATAGCCAGATATTGACGATGGCGGCGGCGGCGGCCATCGCCAGTGTAGTGGGTAACAGCATTATTCGATCCCCTCGTTCGACACCGCGGCGACTGCTAGCGGCGCAATGCTTGCAACGCACGTGAAATTCGATATAGGCGCGCCTTCGCAGCCGCCGGCCCTCTGGTGCAGGTGCGGCCTTTATACGCTGACCCAAGATTTGCAGGAACAGGTGCCGAGATGGCTGTCCCAAAAAGAAAAACCTCCCCGTCCCGTCGGGGCATGCGACGCAGCCACGATGCGCTGAAGGTCGATGCATTCCACGAATGCTCGAACTGCGGTGAGCTGAAGCGTCCGCACAATCTGTGCAACGCCTGCGGTCACTACAACGGGCGCGAGATCATCGCGGTCGGGCTCTAAGCCCCTTAAGCCAAGGAATTTGCGCACATGAGCCTGCCGCGTATCGCCGTTGATGCGATGGGCGGCGATGAAGGCGTGCGCGTGATGATCGAAGGCGCGGCGCTCGCGCGGCGGCGTCACGACCGCTTCAAATTCCTGCTGGTGGGCGACGAAGTGCGGATCAAGGCCGCGCTTGAAAATCACCCGAACCTGCGCAGCGCCTCCGAAATTCTCCATTCGACCGATGTGATCACCGGCGAGGAAAAGCCGAGCCAGGCACTGCGCCGGGCCAAGACCACCTCGATGGGCATGGCGATCCACGCAGTCAAGGCGGGCGACGCGGGGGCGGCGGTCAGCGCGGGCAATACCGGGGCGATGATGGCGATCGCCAAGCTGGCTTTGCGGACCATGCCGGGAATCGATCGGCCGGCGCTTGCCGCGCTGCTGCCGACGCTGGGCGACAATGACGTGGTCATGCTCGATCTGGGGGCCAATACCGATTGCGATGCTCGCAACCTCGTCCAGTTCGCGATCATGGGGGCGGCCTATTCGCGGATCGTGACCGGGCTGGATGCGCCGCGCGTCCGCCTGCTCAATATCGGTACCGAGGACATGAAAGGCACCGATTCGCTACGCGATGCCGCGACCCAGCTTAAAGCGGCGTCGGGTGGCCTGGCGATGTCGTTCGACGGGTTTGTGGAAGCCGACAAGCTCAACCGCGGGACCGTCGATGTGGTGGTTAGCGATGGCTTCTCCGGCAATATCGCGCTGAAGGCGATCGAAGGCACGGCGCGGTTTGTCGCCGATCTGCTGCGCCGCAGTTTCGCCAGCTCGCTGCGCTCCAAATTCGGCTTCCTGATCTCGCGCCCGGCGACGGAGCTGCTCAAGCACCACCTCGATCCCAACAACCACAATGGCGCGGTATTCCTGGGCCTCAACGGGGTTGTGGTCAAAAGCCATGGCAACGCCAGCGCGCTGGGGGTCGCCAATGCCGTGCACGTCACCGCCCGGCTGCTTGAGGAAAACATCACCGAGCGGATCATGGCCGATCTCGCTCGCCTGGGTGCCGATAATTTGCGCAAGCCGCGCACGGCGACATGATCCGCCGTTCGGTCCTGACCGGCACGGGCTCGGCCCTGCCAAAACGCGCGGTCGGCAACGCTGAAATGGCGACAATGATCGATACCACCGACGAATGGATCGTCGAGCGCACGGGCATCCGCAACCGCTATATCGCAGGCGAGGGTGAGACCACCGGCACGCTGGCGACCGAAGCGGCGCGCAATGCGTTGGCCGCTGCCGGGATCGACGCTGCCGAGATCGACCTGATCGTGCTGGCCACGGCCACCCCCGACCAGACCTTTCCCGCGACCGCCACCACCGTCCAGCACGCGCTGGGTTGCAATGGCGGCATGGCCTTCGATGTCGCGGCGGTGTGCTCGGGCTTTCTTTATGCGCTGGGTGTGGCGGATTCGATGCTGCGCACCGGCATGGCGACGCGTGCGCTGGTAATCGGTGCGGAAACCTTCAGCAAGATCCTCGATTGGGAGGACCGCACCACCTGCGTGCTGTTTGGCGATGGCGCGGGCGCGGTGGTGCTCGAAGCGCGCGAGGTCGACGATGCGACCGGGCCCGGCGTGCTCGCCACCCGGCTGCATGCCGACGGCGCGCATGGCGAACTCCTGTTCGTTGACGGCGGGCCATCGACCACC
>JANOOJ010000137.1:0-12947 GCA_031421295.1 Novosphingobium sp. | reverse complement strand
GAACCGCACGACCGCGCATTGGCGGCAGTCGTCACCCCGACGCGGCTTTATGAGGGAGCAGCCTGATGCGCACCGAACCGACCTGGCGCATCCCGGTGGGATTACTGCTGCTCGTTGCCGTGCTGCTGCTCTACGCGCTGCTGGTCGCGATCCTCGTCGCGCCGCTTCTCAATCGCTGGCCGGTGCTGGCGCAAGTGCCGGTCTATCTGGTGCTCGGGATCGTCTGGCTGGTGCCGCTGCGGCGCTTCATGATCTGGATGGAAACCGGCCGCTGGCGCTAGTGCTTCGAGACGGCCCTGAGGGCCTCCTCAGCACGAACGGACCATAGCGAAAACCCCAAGTGGCGCGAGTGACGGGACTTGAACCCGCGACCTTCGGCGTGACAGGCCGACGCTCTAACCAACTGAGCTACACCCGCGTATCTTGGCGCGCACCCCTTGGGGAGCCGCGCCACTAAGGCAGTGTGTCTAGGCTGTCAACCGCACAGGCGGGCCGTGCAACCAATCCTCGATAATCCATGCCGCCCGCATATTTCTGCGCCAAACGAAGCCAGTTTGTAAGGCTCCTTGCGACCCGATTAACCATTCTTTTGCCTCTCCCTGCGAAAAGCAGCGTGGAAATTCCGCATTCGCCGGAACGGGGGCCATCACGTGACACTTCGCCAGTTTGCCGGGCTCGGCATCTGCCTTGCGGCGCTCGCCTTGCCGGGAATCGCCCAGGCGCAACCCGCCGTCTCGCTCGACAGCGCTGCCTATGTCGAACGACCCAGCGAAACCGGCCGCAGTCTGGAACCCGTCGGCCGGCTCAGTCGCGGCGATCGCGTCGTCTATATCGTCACCTGGTACAAGTTCGGCGGGGAGGGCGGGTTTACCGTGACCAACCCCCTGCCCCGCAGCGTCGCCTATCAGGGCAGCGCCAATGACGACGAGGAAGTCTCGGTCGATGGCGGCCGGAACTGGGGCCATCTGGGCGCGCTACGCATCCAGGGGCAGCTTGCGGCACCCGGCGACGTCACGCATGTGCGCTGGCGGGTTACGGCCTCACGCGCAGCGAGCGGCTCGGGCCGGATCGCCTATAGCGCGGTGGTGCGCTAGCAGTCCTGATACTTCCAGTTGCGCTTCTTCCCCTCGGCGATCCATTCGGCCGCCTGAGCGATACGCTTTGCGCGGGTCTCCTCGCGCTTGGCCTCGGTCACCCATTCGAGATATTCGCGCTGCGCCGAAGGTGAGAAGCCGTCGAAATTTGCGCGGACTGCGGCCTCGCCCAGCGCAGCCGCGAAATCGTCGGGCATGGCGATCGCTGCTTTTGGGGCCTTCGGCGCGGATTTGGGCTTGAGCGCGGTCCCTTCGGAATCGATCCGGGCCTTGGCGTCGAGCAGCTTTGCGGCAAGGTCGGTGTCGGCGGGGAGCTCGGAAATTTGGGTGATTTTGCCATATTGGCCCATCGCGTCACCCTGGCGGCCGTCGCCATGGATCATCACCGCCATATGCGCCTTGAACGCGGCAAAACCGGCCAGGTTCTTACCCTTGTAGACGAAGTACGGCATGGACCATTTGAGCGTTTCTTCGAGGTCCGGGATGGTGGCGTGGACCAGCCCGCGAACATGCGTCAGGATCGGCTGGGCGAAGGGTGCGGCCTTGGCGATATAGGCGTCGATGCGGGGGTCAGTCTGCGACATGAATCCTCCTTCAATCCTCCCTGAGCTTGCTCGGGGAGGTGGCAGCGCGAAGCGCTGACGGAGGGGCCGTGGCGGGAAGGCAGCACCCCTCCACCACCGCCTACGGCGGCGGTCCCCCTCCCCGAGCAAGCTCAGGGAGGATTAATCAATCCGTCAGCAAAAGCACCGGCGTTTCGATCAACCGCTTGATTGCCTGGATGAAATTCGCCGCATCCCAGCCGTCGACCACGCGGTGATCGCAGCTGATCGAGATGTTCATCAGCTTGCGCTTGGCGATCCGCTCGCCGCCGATCCCGTCGGGCACGAACATCGGGCGCTCGACGATCCGGTTGGGGCCGATGATCGCCACTTCGGGGCGGTTTATGACAGGGGTCGTGGCCACCCCGCCCAAGGGCCCGAGCGAAGTGATGGTCAGCGTCGAACCGGAGAGCTCATCGGACTTGGCGGTGCCATCGCGCGCGGCATTGGCGAGCCGCACGATCTCGCGCGCGAGCTGCCACAGATTTTTGTCCTGCGCGTCGCGGATCACCGGGACCATCAGCCCGCCGGGGGTCTGGGTCGCCATGCCCAGATGCACCGAACCGTGGCGGGTGACGACATTGGCTTCGTCGTCATAGCGCGCGTTGATCATCGGGAAGTCGGGCACCGTGCGGCAGATCGCGCTGATCAGCAGCGGCAGCATGGTGAGCTTGGGGCGGTCCGATCGGGCAGAATTGAGCTGCGCGCGAAGTTCCTCCAGCGCGGTGACGTCGCATTCCTCGACATAGGAGAAATGCGGGATGTTGCGCTTGGCGGCTGCCATGTTCTCGGCGATGCGGCGGCGTAGACCGATAACCTTGATGGTTTCGTCAGGACGTTTGCTGCCGGGTGCGCGGTGGGCACCATTGTAGGACAGGAACGCGTCCAGATCGGCATGGCGCAAACGGCCGTCCTCGGCGGATTTGATTTGTGCGAGGTCTATCCCAAGCTCCTTGGCGCGCGCGCGGACAGCTGGAGAAGCCAGGACCTTGCTACTTGGGGCCCTCGTTGCGCCGGGTGCTTCGACAGGCTCAGCATGAACGGAGGTGGGGGTTGGTTCACTTTTGGGTGCTGTAACAACATCCGTTCGTCCTGAGCCTGTCGAAGGACCCGCGCTATCCTCGACCAACCGCTCCACATCCGCCGCGTCGGGCGTTTCCGCGTCGATCCGCTCCTCGACCGCCGCCTTGGACCCCGGAGCCACCGCCTCGTTCCCCGCGCCTTCGGTCTCGATCACCACCAGCGCCGAGCCGATCGCGATCACATCGCCGACCTCGCCCGCGACCTCGATCACCGTGCCGGTCACCGGGCTTTCCATCTCGACCGTCGCCTTGTCGGTCATCATGTCGGCGACGCGAGCGTCTTCCTCGATCCGGTCGCCGACCTTGACGTGCCACGCGACGATCTCGGCCTCGGCAATGCCTTCGCCGATGTCGGGGAGGTTGAAGGTGTAACGGCCCATGGTCCTAGTCTCTCAATAGCCGGTCGACCGCCTCGCCGATGCGGACGGGACCGGGGAAATATGCCCATTCGAGGCTGTGCGGATAGGGGGTGTCGAAGCCGGTGACGCGCTCGATCGGGGCTTCGAGATGGTAGAAGCAGCGCTCCTGGACCAGCGCGGAGAGTTCCGCCCCAAAACCGGAGGTCCGCGTCGCCTCATGGACGATCAGACATTTGCCGGTTTTCTCCACAGACTTTTCAATCGCCTGAATGTCGAGCGGAACCAGCGTGCGCAGGTCGATGATCTCGGCGTCGACGCCCTTCTCGCGCAGTACCGCTTCGGCGACATGGACCATCGTGCCATAGGCGAGCACGGTCAGCGCCTCGCCCTCTCGCACGATCCGCGCCTTGCCGAGCGGGATCGAATAATAGCCCTCGGGCACTTCGCTGTCGGGATGCTTGCTCCACGGCTCGACCGGCTTGTCGTAATAGCCGTTGAACGGGCCGTTGTAGATCCGCTTGGGCTCGAAGAAGATCACCGGATCATCATCCTCGATCGCCGCGATCAGCAGGCCCTTGGCATCGTGCGGCGTTGAAGGAATGACGGTCTTCAGCCCGGCGACATGAGTGAACAGCGCTTCGGGCGACTGGCTATGGGTCTGCCCGCCAAAAATCCCGCCGCCGAACGGCGAGCGCACGGTGAGCGGCGCGATGAACTCGCCCGCCGAGCGATAGCGCAGCCGCGCGGCTTCGGAGATCAGCTGGTCGATCCCGGGATAGATATAGTCGGCGAACTGGATTTCGGGGACCGGGCGGAGGCCATAGGCTCCCATCCCGACCGCCGCGCCGATGATCCCGCATTCGTTGATCGGGGTATCGAACACCCGGTTCTTGCCGAACTTCTGCTGCAAGCCTGCGGTGGCGCGGAACACCCCGCCGAAATAACCGACATCCTCGCCAAAGATCACGACATCGGGATCGCGCTCCAGCATGACCGCGAGCGCATCGTTGATCGCTTCGATCATGTTGATCCGGCGGGTCATAAGCCCCTCCCCTTCAGGGGAGGGGATGGGGTGGGGGCTGTCCGCTGGACGCGACGCTTGGGGCGAACCCCCACCCCACTGCGACTAGGCAGCAAGCTGCCAAGTCTCGTTGCCCCTCCCCTGAAGGGGACGGGGCATATTGGCTGTATACTCACGATTCTGTCCACCCCGGCCACTTGGTCTCGCGCTCGCGGATCGCTTGGGTGGCTTGCTCCTCGAGATGCCACGGCAGTTCCTCGTAGACGTCCTCGAACATCGTGTGGAACGGGTGGTGCAACCCGTGGCCCAGGATGCCGTTGGCTTCGGCGGCCTTGGTCGCAAGCTTGACCTCCTCGACCAATTCCAGGTCCATCGCCGCGTGCTGCTCGAGCGACCATTCGCCCAGCGCGATCAGATGGCGCTTGAGCCGCATTACCGGATCGCCCAGCGGCCATTCCTCGCGTTCCTGCGCCGAACGGTACTGGCCCGGATCGTCCGAGGTCGAATGCCCCTCGGCGCGGTAGGTGAAATGCTCGATCAGCGTCGGCCCGGCGTTGGCGCGCGCGCGGTTCGCGGCCCAGCGCATCGCCGCATAGACCGCCAGCGCATCGTTCCCGTCGACCCGGATTCCCGCCATGCCATAGCCCGTCGCGCGGCTGGCGAAAGTCGCGCGCTCGGCCCCGGCAAAGCCCGAAAAGCTCGAGATCGCCCACTGGTTGTTGACGATGTTGAGGATGACCGGAGCGTTATAGACCGTGGCGAAAGTTGCGGCGGCGTGAAAATCGCTCTCCGCGCTCGAACCTTCGCCGATCCAGCTTGCGGCGATCCGCGTATCGCCCTTGATCGCGCTCGCCATCGCCCAGCCCACTGCCTGCGGATATTGGGTGGCCAGGTTGCCGCTGATCGTGAAGAACGAGTGCTCGCGGCTCGAATACATGATCGGCAGTTGGCGGCCCTTGAGCTTGTCGGCGCGGTTCGAATAGATCTGGTTGACCATCTCGACCAGCGGATAGCCGCGCGCGATCAATATGCCCTGCTGGCGGTAGCTCGGAAACACCATGTCGTCGGCCGCCAGCGCGAAAGCCGAGGCGACCGAGGTCGCCTCCTCGCCGGTGCACTTCATGTAGAAGCTGGTCTTGCCCTGGCGCTGCCCGCGATACATCCGGTCGTCGAACGCCCGGGTCAGCGCCATGACCCGCAGCATCCGCCGCAGCGTATCGGGATCGAGCCGCGGGTCCCACGGACCGACCGCGCGATGCTCCTCATCCAGCACCCGGACCATGCCAGTGCACAGCGCATTGGTCTCGCTCGCCGCGCAGGTTTCGTCCGGACGGGCCTGCTGACCCGCTGGAGGAATATCGAGATCGGTATAATCGACCACGTCACCCGGGCGATATTTCGGCTCGGGCACGTGCAGGGATAGCGGCGGAAGATTGCCGCGCGTTGCCTCAGGTTTGGCGGGCCGATCGGCCATGTGGACGTTCTCTCCCGGTCCGAAGCGCCAAGCTTCGAAACATTCGTATCACCCGGAGATATTTTATTTCGTGACGAGTTTCAACCGCTGATCACACCGCAACCGGTGCGGCGATTGGCGGATAAGGATCGTAGCCCGCTACTTCAAAGTCCTCAATCGCGTAACCGAAGATTGAATCTGGGCGACGCTTGATGTTGAGGCGAGGCTCACCGCGCGGCGCGCGGTTTAGCTGTTCTTCCACAAGATGTGCATGATTGAGGTATAGGTGAACATCGCCACCGACCCATATCAGCTCCCCCGGCTCCAGATCGGCCTGCTGCGCGAGCAGCCGCACAAACAGCGCCGCGCCCCAAAGATTGAACGGCAGCCCGAGCGCGACATCGCAACTGCGCTGATAGAGCAGCCCGTTTAACTTGCCGTCGGCAACATGGAATTGATACGTTTTGTGGCAGGGCGGCAGGGCCATGGCGTCCAGTTCGGCAACATTCCAGCCTTCAATTATGTGGCGGCGGCTGCCAGGGTTCGACCGAAGACTTTCAACCACTCGCGCAACTTGATTGATGCCCGGGCCGCGACGGAAGAGGCCTTCGCCCGCCGACTGATAAGTGGGCCAGTCAACCCACTGCTTGCCGTATACGGGGCCGAGATCGCCCCACCGCTCGGCGAAGTCCGCATCCTCGACAATCCGGCGCGAGAAATCGGCCCGGTTAATTGTATCGCCCGTGTGGCGCTGATAGCGGTCGAGCGGCCAATCCGTCCAGATTTGAACACCTTGCGCGCAGAGCGAGCGGATATTCGTTTGACCGGTCAGGAACCATAAAAACTCTCGCGTCGCGGTCTTCCAGTAGACCCGCTTTGTAGTGACCAGCGGCATTTTTCCGTCGGACAGATCAAACCTCAAAGTTCGTCCTGCAAGCGAGCGGGTTCCGACGCCAGTCCTGTCTTCTCGAATGCTGCCGGTGTCCCAGATCTGATACATCAACTCGAGATACTGACGCTCAGGATGGATCGACCGGCGCCACGGCGGCGGCAGCGTCAATAGATCGAATTCGAATTGCGGGGCCATTGGTCCAAGTAGCCCGATCACGCTAAACAAGCTGAAATTTAACGAATAACCCCGGGGAACAGGGCGGTGGGTCGAATCGGTAACGTCTGTGAAAAGTGGGGATAGCCTGTGGACGGAGAGGGGACAACTCGCTCCTTGCGTCACTGTCGGCATCCCCCTATAGGCGCGCACCTGCCTCGGGCGGCTTTGGTCGTCCAGCATCGGTCGGGGAATAGCTCAGCCTGGTAGAGCACTGTCTTCGGGAGGCAGGGGCCGGAGGTTCGAATCCTCTTTCCCCGACCATTTTTGCCGAATTAGCAAACAGCCGGGGGCTGTGTGTCGGCAAAAATGCCAAGCGCAAGCGCAGCAGTCGGCTACAGCACCGCTCCGGCCAGCCATATTCCGCAACCGACCCACACCGCCACAATCAGCCAGACGACCCACCGCGTCGAACCCGGCCAGGGCAGCCCCTGCGCCGTCTCGCGCAGTTCTGCTACCAAGCCGGGCGGGATCAGGCGCAGGGTCAGCCAGATCCCAGCCGGGACCAGCAGCAGATCGTCGAGCAGCCCGAGCACCGGAATAAAATCCGGGATCAGATCAATCGGGCTGAGGGCATAGCCCGCAACCAGTCCGGCGAGCAGCTTGGCCGCAAGCGGTACGCGCGGATCGCGCGCCGCGAGCCACAGCACGATAATCTCTCGCTTGAGCTTTCGCGCCCACTCACGCAGTCGCGCGATCATCCGCCGCGCAGCAGTTGCACGCCCCAGTCGCGTTCGAACAGATAGAGCAGCAGCCGCGCCGCCTCGCCGCGCGGGCTGGCGAGCCCCCCATCGCGCTCGATCAGCAGCCGCGCATCGTCATGCGCGATGGGCAGCAACCGGGTGATCTGCTCGAGGCTGGCAACCCGGAACGGCGTGTCGCCGGATTGCCGCGTGCCGAGAAGTTCGCCGCCGCCGCGCAGGCGCAGATCCTCCTCCGCGAGCAGGAACCCGTCCTGCGTTTCGCGCATCAGCGCCAGCCGCTCGCGCGCGGTTTCGCTGAGCGCCTCACCGCGCAGCAGCAGGCAGACCGATTTTCCCTCGCCGCGCCCGACCCGCCCGCGAAGTTGATGCAATTGTGCAAGGCCGAAGCGCTCGGCCTGTTCGATCACCATCAGCGTAGCCCCCGGCACATCGACCCCAACCTCGATCACGGTGGTGGCGACCAGGAGCTGCGCATCCCCGCGCGAGAAGCGCTCCATCGCCGCGTCCTTGATCTCGGGGCGGAGCTGGCCGTGGATCAGCACGACGGTATCGCCGAACCGCTCTTTCAGGACAGCATAGCGCGCTTCGGCGGCGGCGATGTCCTCGGTCTCATGCTCGCGGACCATCGGGCAGACCCAATAGGCTTGCCCGCCGCTCTCGACATGCCGCGCCACCGCGCCGGTGACATCCGCGATCCGCTCGATCGCCACCACCCGGGTGTCGATCGCCTGTCGGCCCGGCGGCATCTCGTCGAGCCGGCTGACGTCCATTTCGCCATATTGGGCAAGCGTCAGCGTGCGCGGGATCGGGGTGGCGGTCATCGCCAGACAATGCGGGGTGCGCTTGCCCTTCTGCGTCAGCATCAGCCGCTGCCCGACCCCGAAGCGGTGCTGCTCGTCGATCACCACCAGCGCCAGATGCTTGTAGGCCACCGCATCCTGGAAGATCGCATGGGTGCCGATGCAGATGTCGATGCTGCCATCGAGCAGCCCCATCAAGATCGATTCGCGCGGGCGACCCTTGTCGCGACCGGTCAGGATCGCGATGGTCACGCCAGTTCCCGCCGCCATTCGGGTCAGCGTCTCGTAATGCTGGCGCGCAAGAATTTCGGTCGGCGCGAGCAAGGCCGCCTGCGCGCCGGCCTCGACCGCGATCAGCATGGCTTCGAGCGCGACCACGGTCTTGCCCGATCCGACATCGCCCTGCAGCAGCCGCAGCATCGGCGCACCTTGCGCCATATCGCCCTCGATTTCGCCAATCGACCGTTTCTGCGCGCCGGTGAGCCCGAACGGGAGCAACAACTTGGCGCGCCGACTGCCATCGCCCCGCAGCGGGGTTCCCGTGCGCGCCTTGTTGGCATCGCGCACCAGCATCAGCGCCAGGCTGTTGGCGAGCAATTCATCATAGGCGAGCCGGTCGCGCGCGACCTCGTGTTCGCCCTTGTGCGCCAGCGCCAGCGCATCGCGCCAGCTGGGCCAGTGAAGTTTGTCCATCAGCCCGGGTTCGACCCATTCGGGCAAATCGGCGACCGTCGCCAGCGCCTGCGCCACCAGCGTTGCGGTGCGGCCTTGGGTCAGCCCTTCGGACAGCGGATAGACCGGCTCCACCAGCGTGCCGAGTGCGGCATCGCCCGCTTCGGCGACATGATCGGGATGGACGATCTGCAACATCTGCCCGAACTGATCGAGCCGCCCCGAAATCCAGCGCGTTTCGCCCAGCGGAAGCTGCTTCTTGGCCCAGCCGCCATTGCGCCCGAAATAAGTCAGCGAGCAGATATTGCCGAGCGCATCCGCGGCGAGCACCCGGAACGGTCCGCGCCCGGCGGCGCTGCGATATTCGGTCGGGGTCAGCTGCACCACGATCTGCTCGCCGGTGCTCGCCTCGTCGAGATTGGCAACCGCGCGGCGCTGCACAAACCGGTCGGGCAGATGATAGACGAAATCGCGCACCCGGGTCAGCCCGAGCTTCTCGAGCGGGCGCGCCAGCCCCGGCCCGACGCCTTTCAGGCTGTCGGCAGCGACGAACAGGGGATTGAGGCGATCGGGGCGCATCGGCTGGCTATAGCGACATTCGTCATCCCCGCGAAAGCGGGGATCGGTGCCCGGATTATTCCTCCGTAGCGGCGAAGGCCAGCGATCCCCGCTTTCGCGGGGATGACGGAGTTGCTACCGCGCCGCCATGTCCGATACCGATCGCCTCAAGAAACTCCGCTTTCGCGCCTGGCACCGCGGCACGCGTGAGGCGGACTATATGATCGGCTGTTATTTCGACCGGTTCCATGCCGAGTGGGATGCGGCCGCGCTCGACTGGTTCGAAAAGCTGCTCGATGAGGAAGAAGTCGATGTCATGGCCTGGGCGCTGGGCACGCAGGCGGTGCCGCCCGAATATGCCGGAGTGTCGATGGATCGAATGCAGCGCCTCGATTACGTCGATATTCCACAGTGATGCGGCAATCGCGCGTGTGGTTCGACAGGCTCACCACGAACGGCTAAGGGACCAATCCCATTCCCCACCCCGCTCAGCCTGAGCTTGTCGAAGGCCGCGCGGGGCGCTTGCCCATGCGTGTTTGATGCCTGATTTCTCGAAGATTATCTCCGCCAAATCCCCGCTGACCCTCGCCGCAATTGCGCGCGGGGCGCAGCCGCTGGTGCTCGCCGATCTGGCGCGCGCGACCAAGGGCCGCGCGGTATTCATCGCGCCCGACGAAGCGGCGATGCGCAGCATCGGCGATGCTGCGGCGTTCTTTGCGCCCGAGCTGGAAGTAATCGAGTTCCCCGCGTGGGACTGCCTGCCCTACGATCGCTCCAGCCCGGCGCTATCGGTCAGCGCGCGGCGACTGTCCGCACTACACCGGTTGCAAGCGGCACCTGCGGGGGCACAACTCCTCCTCACCACCATCAACGCGGTGCTCCAGCGGGTGCAAACGCCGTTCCGCATCCGCGAATCGGTGCGGCTGCTCAAGCCGGGAATGGAGATCGGGCGCGAGGCGCTGATCGGGCTGCTCCAGCGCCAAGGCTATTCGCGCACCGACACCGTGGTCGATGCGGGCGAATATGCGGTGCGCGGATCGATCTTCGACATTTATCCCTCGGGCCTCGACCAAGGGCTGCGGCTCGATTTCTTCGGCGACGAGCTGGAAACCCTGCGGCTGTTCGATCCCAACAGCCAGCGCTCGACCGGAACGGTCGACGAACATTTGCTTTTACCCGCCAGCGAGGCGCTGCTCGATGACGACACCGTCAAACGTTTCCGCAGCCGCTACCGCGAGATGTTCGGAGCCAACGCCACCTCGGACCCGCTCTACGCTGCGGTCAGCGACGGGCGGCGACTGGCCGGGATGGAACACTGGCTGCCGCTGTTCGAAGATCGACTGGTCACGCTGTTCGATCATCTGACGAAAGACTATTTGATGGTCATCGACACCGGCGCGCTGGGCGCGGCGGACGAACGCCTGACCGACATCGCCGATTACTACGCGGCGCGGACGGAGAGTTCGGCCAAGGCGCAAGGCAGCTACCGCCCGCTCGAGCCGCGCGAACTCTATCTGGCGCGCGCCGAATTCGATGCGGCGTTGGCAAGCTGGCCGGTCCACCGCGCCGACCCCTTCGCCAAGCCCGATGGCGCGGCGGTGATCGATTTCGGCTTCAGCTCGGGCCGCGATTTCGCTCCGGAACGCGCGCGCGGCGACAACATCTACGAGGCGGCGGCGACCTACCTCACGGGTGCGGCCAAGCGCGGCAAGAAGACGGTCATCGCCGCCTATACCACCGGCAGCCGCGCGCGGATCGCCGCGATCCTCGGCGAAGCGGTCAAGCCCGCTCCGGTCATGGCCGATAGCTGGCAGGAGGCACTGGGTCTCGCCGCAAAAGGCGCGCCGGTCGCGGTGGTGCTGCCGCTCGAAACCGGCTTCGCCAACGACGAGCTCGAGCTGGTCACCGAGCAGGACATTCTCGGCGACCGGCTGGTCCGCCGCAAGAAGCGCAAGAAAAGCGCCGACGCCTTCCTCGCCGAACTCTCCGCGCTCAATCCGGGCGATCTGGTGGTCCATATGGATCACGGCATCGGGCGCTACGAAGGGCTTCGGTCGATCCCGGTGGGCAAGAGCCCGCACGACTGCGTGATGCTCAGCTACGCCGGCGGCGACAAGCTCTACGTTCCGGTCGAAAACATCGACGTGCTCAGCCGCTATGGCAGCGACAGCGAGCTGGTCGGGCTGGACCGGCTCGGCGGCGAGGCGTGGCAGAAGCGCAAAAGCCGCCTCAAGGAACGCATTCGCGCGATCGCGCATGAGCTGCTCAAGACCGCCGCGCTGCGAGCGCTGCGGCAGGCCCCAGCCCTGCTCCCCGACGCCAGCTTCAACCAGTTCGTCGACCGCTTCCCGTGGGAGGAGACCGACGATCAGGACCGCGCGATCGAGGATGTGCTGCAAGACCTTGCCGCCGGTCGCCCGATGGACCGGCTGGTCTGCGGCGATGTCGGCTTCGGCAAGACCGAGGTCGCGCTGCGCGCCGCTTTCGTCACCGCGATGGCCGGGCAGCAGGTCGCGGTGGTCGCGCCGACGACCTTGCTCGCGCGCCAGCACTTCAGCAATTTCACCGAGCGGTTCGCGGGCTTCCCGCTCAACGTCGGGCGCCTCTCGCGCCTCGTCCCGGCGAAGGAAGCCACCGACACCCGCGACAAGCTCGCCGAGGGGACGATGGACATCGTCATCGGCACCCATGCGATCCTCTCCAAACAAGTCGGCTTCAAGGAGCTGGGGCTGGTGATCGTCGATGAGGAACAGCGCTTCGGGGTCACCCACAAGGAAAAGCTCAAGCAACTGCGCACCGACGTTCATGTCCTGACGCTCACCGCCACGCCGATCCCGCGCACGCTACAAATGGCGATGTCGGGCCTGCGCGAGCTCTCGACCATCCAGACCGCGCCGGTCGATCGGCTCGCGGTGCGGACCTATGTGATGGAATGGGACGACATGGTGATGCGCGAGGCGCTGCTGCGCGAGCATCATCGCGGCGGGCAGAGCTTCATCGTCGTGCCGCGCATCGCCGACATGGCCGAGGTCGAGGAATGGCTGCGCAAGACCGTGCCCGAGATCAGCTCGGTCTCCGCGCACGGACAGATGAGCCCGACCGAAGTCGAGGAACACATGAGCGCGTTCTACGAGTGCAAATACGATGTGCTGGTTTCGACCACGATCATCGAAAGCGGGCTCGACATCCCCAGCGCCAACACGATCATCATCCACCGCGCCGACCGCTTCGGGCTGGCGCAGCTTTACCAACTGCGCGGGCGGGTCGGGCGCTCCAAGCTGCGCGCCTATGCTTATTTGACGACGCCGACCGACACGCAGCTTTCCGAAGTCGCGGAAAAGCGGCTCAAGGTGCTCGGCGATCTCGATAGCCTGGGTGCCGGGTTCCAGCTTGCCAGCCACGATCTCGACATTCGCGGCGCGGGTAATCTGCTGGGCGACGAGCAGAGCGGCCACATCCGCGAGGTCGGGTTCGAACTCTACCAGTCGATGCTCGAG